>NZ_JAVHZD010000002.1:0-376783 GCF_031119615.1 Paraburkholderia sp. SARCC-3016
AAAGCGGTCTTAGGAAGACAAAACATTCTACCAACTCCTTGGCTCACAGAACGACATGGCTACGATCCGACTTGCAGATTCAGCACATGCAAATCGGGCAGGCGCGTCAGCAGCGTCTCGAGCGCGATGTGCAGTTCGAGCAACGCAAGGCGTGCCCCAAGGCAATAGTGCAGACCGCCGCCGAACGACAGAATGCGCTTGTCGTTTTCCGCACGGTCGAGAATCAGCCGGTTCGGGTCGTGAAAATGCGCGGGGTCGCGATTCGCGCCGCCCAGCATCAGCGTAACGATCGAACCGCGCGGCAATGCGATGCCTTCGATTTCGACGCCGTCTTCGAGCGTTGTGCGCAGCGCCGTCTGCACCGAACTCTCGTAGCGCATGCACTCGATAATGGCCTTCGACAGCAGCCGCGGTTGCTCGCGCAACTGCCTCAGTTGCTCCGGATGCCGGTGCAAGCTCACCACCGCATTGCCGATCATGTTCGACGTGGTTTCATGTCCTGCAAAAAAAAGCAGCAGCACATTCGAAACGATCTCCTCGTCGGTCAGGCGTCTGCCGTCCGCTTCAACCGAAATCAGCATCGAAATCAGGTCGTTGCCCGGCTGCGTGCGGCGTGCCTCCAGCACACCGTAGAAGTACCGTTCGAGTTCGAGCGTCGCCTCGTTCGCGGCGGCGAGCGTCGGTTCGTCCATCGCGATCGTCTCGAACGCTTTCGCAAAACGCTCCATCTTGAGCCCGATCGCAGCGGCTTCCTCGAACGGCAGACCGAGCACGCCGGCAATCACCTGCACAGGCAGCGGCAACGCGTAACCGCCGACGAGATCGAAAGGTCTGTCGTGCGGCAGCTCGCCGATAAGCCGTTCGGCGGTCGCGCGCGTGACCTCGCGCAGCCGCTCGACCTGGCGCGCGTTGAACGCCTGCATCAGCAATGCACGCAGCGGCGTGTGCTCGGGCGGATCCATCGTAATGAACATGCGGCTTAGCGCCCGAAACGTCGGCTGCGTCGCACGTTCTTCGCCGTAACGGCGCACGACGCCCGGCATGTAGCGGCGCCCCATGCGGCGGTCGTCGAGCAAAGCGGTAACGACCGCGTGGCGCGCCGTCGCGAAGCGCTTGCCGTCCGGCGTCAACGCGACGAGCGGTCCCTGCTCGCGCAGTACTTCGTAGTACTGGTACGGATCATCGAAAAAAGCGGGGGATTGAAATGCAGGAGCGTTCATCAGCGAGGGCCTCCGTGAAGCGGAAACAGAGCGGAAACTGAGGACGCCCGACGACGCCCTTGTCCCGATTACAGCGCTCGCTGTGCTTTTATTCCTTGCTGCTTTTTATTCCGGGTTTATTTTGCTTCTAGTTAGCCTCTCTCGGAGGACCATTCGACAACTATTCGGTTGAGGCCTTTGCCGATGCCGATGCCGTTCCATTTTCGGTTGCCGGCTGAACGGGAGCTTCGCTTTCGCTAGCGGCTGGCGCAACGGCCCGCGACGCTTCGACTGCTTGCGCGGTTTCCGGTGCTCGCACGGTTTCGGGCGCTTGTGCGGTTTCCGGCGCCTGCGCGTCGCCCGCCGCCACGTCCTGCGGCTTCTCCGACGATTGCGCCGCGCCTTCCGCGTTGCGCGGTCGACGCGGGCCACCGCGCTGCAAGCTGCGCGCGAACGCCGTATCGCGCGGGCTGACCTGCCCCGCCGGTTCGCCATTCAGGTTCACGCGCGCCGCGCCTTCGATCAGGCTCGCCCAATAGCGGCTGCCGCGGCACCATGTGGCGATCGCTTCGCGGATTTCGGCTTCGTTCAGCGCCAATTCCTGCGCATGCGGCAACAGGTCTTCGAGAATGCCGATTTTCAGCGGCAGTTTCGGCGCCGGCTTCTTTGGGAAGGCAGCCGGAAAGCGCTTCTGCAATTTGCCGATCGCGTGCACCACCGGATCGACCGGCTCCTGCGGCGGCCTGCTTTTCTGGCGGTTACGCGAATCCGCGTGATTTCCAGCCTGATTTCCTCCCCGATTTCCGGCCTCATGGCCAGTGTGGCCGGCGTGCTGCCCGCCACGCGCGTCACCGCGGGATTCACCGCGTTGAGGATCCCGCTGTTCACCGCGCAGTGGCCGCCCCTGCTGCCGGCCGCGCGCATCGCCGTGCCTCGCGTGCTTTTCCGCGCCGCCGGGCTGGCCCGCCGACGGGCCGCCAGGCTGGGCGCCGCGTTGTGCACCGGCTTGAGCGCCGACGGCTTGCCCAGCCTGGCTGCCGTGTTGACCCGCCGCGCGAACGCGGCCTTCGCCGTCTTTGCGCGGTCGATGCGTCGAGCCATCCGCGGATTTTTCCGCCGCTCTTTCCGCAGCCTTCTGCTGCCTTTGTTGCCGCGCCTGTTGCTCGAGTTGCTTCTTCAACTCGGCCAGTTGTTCGAAACCCATGCTGTGTCCTGCAAAAATGACGCGTGATTCTACCAGCCCCGTGTGATGCCCACGCGGTATGGCGTTACCGCACGTCGCTTTGCCCGACCCGCGCTGCGACGCCGAACGGGCGCGACGCCGTTACTTGCGCCACGTCTCGCGCATCACCATGAGCCGCAATTCCGTCATGTCCTCGATCGCGTAACGAATGCCCTCGCGCCCGAGACCCGAATCCTTGACCCCGCCGTACGGCATATTGTCGACCCGGAACGAAGGCACGTCGTTGATCACGACTCCGCCTACCTCGAGTTCATCCCACGCCTCGTGCGCATGCGCGAGCGAATCGGTAAACACGCCTGCCTGCAAGCCGAAGTCGCTATCGTTGACGGTCGCCAGCGCTTCGCCGTAGTTCTCGAAGCGCTCGAGAATCGCCACCGGCCCGAACGCTTCCTTGCGATAGAGATCGGTATCGCGCCCGACATTCTCGAGCAGCGTCGCCTCGAAGTTCGCGCCATCGACCTTCCCGCCCGCGACGATCTTCGCGCCCGCTTTCACCGCGCTGTCCATCCAGCCGCCAAGGCGTTTCGCTTCCGATTCGGAGATCATCGGCCCGACAAAGGTCTTTTCGTCCTTCGGATCGCCCATCTTCAACGACTTCGTTTTAGCGATCAATTTTTCGCGCAAGGCGTCATATATATCGGCATGCACGAGAATGCGCTGCACGCCGATGCAACTCTGCCCCGACTGATAGAACGCGCCGAACGCGAGCCGGTCGACCACGTAGTCGAGCTTGTCGCGCTGGTCGCTGTCGACGATCGCCGCCGCATTGCCGCCTAGTTCGAGAATGACCTTCTTCTTGCCCGCCTTTGCCTTGAGGTCCCAGCCGACTGCGGGCGAACCCGTGAATGAAAGCAATTTGAAACGCTCGTCGGTCGTAAAGAGGTCTGCACCGTCACGGTGCGCGGGCAGAATCGAAAACGCGCCCTTCGGCAAATCCGTTTCCGCGAGCACTTCACCGATAATCAGCGCGCCGACCGGCGTGCGGCTCGCCGGCTTCATCACGAACGGCACGCCCGCCGCGATGCCGGGCGCGACCTTGTGCGCGGCGAGATTCAGCGGAAAATTGAACGGCGAGATAAACGAGCACGGCCCGATCGGCACGCGCTTCGCGTAGCCGTGATAGCCCTTGGCCCGCGGCGAAATTTCCAGATTGATCACTTCGCCGTCGATGCGCACCGATTCTTCGGCCGCAACCTTGAAGGTATCGATCAGGCGCGTCACTTCGCCGCGCGAGTCGTTGATCGGCTTGCCGGCCTCGATGCAAAGTGCCATGGCGAGTTCGTCGTAGCGCTCGCGAAAGCGCTTCACGCAATGTTCGAGCACTGCCTGCCGTTTGAACGGCGCGAACGCGCGCATCGCCGGCATGGCATCGGCGGCAAAACCGATTGCCGCGTCGATGGCCTTCGCATCGGCAAGCGCGACGCGCGTCGCGACCTCGCCGCTGAATTTGTCGGTCACTGCGAGGTCGGTGTTCGCGGCGACCGGTTCGTTGGCGAGATAATACGGGTACGTTTCTTTCAGCATCACACGTTCTCCTTGGGGACGCCCGTTGTTCGCAGCGGACCGAGCAAGCTACGTGCCCCGGTCCGTCACACTGCGTCAAAGCTGCGCCGACAGACGCTTGATCTCGCGATTCAGCACGCGTTCATTGTCAGAGTAGTCGATCGGCAGATCGATGACGTGCACGCCGCGTGTCGAGAAGCAATCGCGCACGAGCGGTGCGAATTCGGCCGCGGACGCGATGCGATGCCCATGCGCGCCATAGCTTTTCGCGTAGTCGACGAAGTCCGGGTTCGACAAGGTCATCCCATAGTCCGGGAAGTTCATGTTTTCCTGCTTCCAGCGAATCATGCCGAACGCGTCGTCGCGCAGGATCAGCACGACGAGATCGAGCTTGAGCCGCACCGCTGTTTCGAGCTCCTGCGAATTCATCATGAAGCCGCCGTCGCCGCAGACGGCCATCACCTTGCGCTCCGGATGCACGATCTTCGTCGCGATCGCCGACGGCAACCCCGCGCCCATCGACGCGAGCGCGTTGTCGAGCAGCAGCGAATTCGGCTCATGCGCGCGGTAGTAGCGTGCGAACCAGATCTTGTACATGCCGTTGTCGAGACAGATGATGCCGTCCTGCGGCATCGTCTCGTAGACGTCGTTGACGATGCGCACCGGATACATCGGAAAACGTTCGTCGTGCTGGCCCTTCGCGAGATGCGCGTCGAAGTGCGTCTTGATCTCGGTGAAGCGCGCGAAGTCCCAATGCTCGCCGCGCCCTTTGAGCGCTTCTTTCAACTGCCACACCGCATTCGCGATGTCGCCGACCACTTCGATTTGCGGGAAGTACACCGCATCGACTTCGGCGCCGAGAAAATTCACGTGAATAACGGTCTTGTCGCCGACATCGGCGCCGCGCATGAAGAACGGCGGCTTTTCGATCACGTCGTGGCCGACATTGATGATGCAGTCCGCGTGATCGATCGCGCGATGCACGAAGTCGCCATCGGACAACGTCGCATTGCCGAGCCACATCGGATGCGATTCGTCGATCACGCCCTTGCCCATTTGCGTCGTAAAGAACGGAATGCCGACCTGATCGACGAATTCGCGCAGCATGTTGCACGTGGTCTTGCGGTTGCCGCCCGCACCGATCATCAGCAGCGGGTGCTTCGCCGCAGCGATCGCTTCGACCGCGCGTTCGACCGCCTTTTCCTCGACCACCGGCCGCCGGCTGTAGCTCTTCGGAATCGGCTTGCCGTCGCCTTCTTCATGTGCGACGTCTTCGGGCAGTTCCAGATGCGTCGCACCGGGGCGTTCTTCTTCGGCACGACGGAACGCCTCGCGTACCGACGCCGGGATATTGCCGATCGACACGATCTGGCGCGTGTACTTCGTGAGCGGCTCCATCATGCGCACGACGTCGACAATCTGGAAATGGCCCTGCTTGCTCGACTTGATCGGCTTCTGCCCCGTGACCATCAGCATCGGCATGCCGCCTAGCTGCGCATACGCGGCCGCCGTGACGAAGTTCGTCGCGCCGGGGCCGAGCGTCGAAATACAAACTCCCGTGCGCCCCGTCAAACGGCCGTAAGTCGCCGCCATGAAACCCGCCGCCTGTTCGTGGCGCGTCAGGATCAGTTTGATGCGCGAACGGCGCAACGATTCGAGCAGGTCCAGATTTTCTTCGCCGGGAATGCCGAACACGTATTCGACGCCTTCCGCTTCCAACGATTTGACGAACAGATCCGATGCTTTCATGAAAGAGCCTCGTTTGAATTCAGGATTAAAAGCGCGGGATTTCGAGTGGACTGCCAGGCTGACATGCACTGCCTGAGCCGCATCATGGCATTGAGGTAAAGCTTACTCTTTCAGAGGCGATCGTGCGTCAAACAGGTTAGACAAATCGCATGCGGCGGCGCTGCGCAACGACGCATGCCAATCGATAAGAAAAAGCCGCTGCGCGAGATCGCTTGACGATCCGTGGCAACGGCCTCGTGTTCGACTATCTGACGATGCGGTGCCGGCGGCACTCAGCGCTCGAACTGCTTGAGCAGTTCTTTGGCAGCGGGACCTGAAGACGCCGGGTTTTGTCCCGTCGTCAACAGACCGTCGACGAGCACATAGGGCGCCCAGTCCGGCCCCTTCGAATACTTGCCGCCCTTTTCCTTCAGCATGTCTTCGACGAGAAACGGCACGACCTTCGTCAACTGCACGGCCTCTTCCTCGCTGTTAGCAAAGCCCGTTACCGACCGTCCCGAAACGAATGGCTTGCCGTCCTTGCCTTTGACGTTTTTGAAAATGCACGGGGCGTGACACACGGCCGTCACGGGTTTGTCCGTGGCGATCGCGCGTTCGATCAACGCGGCCGAGTCTTTATCTTCGGCGAGGTCCCACATCGGGCCATGTCCGCCGGGGTAGAACACCGCATCGAAGTCGTCCATCGACATCGTCGAGAGCTTGTGCGTGTTCGCGAGTGTGTTCGTCGCTTCCGTGTCTTTTTCGAAACGGCGTGTCAGATCGGTTTGAAACTCGGGCTCGTTGCTTTTCGGATCGAGCGGCGGCTGGCCGCCCTTTACCGAGGCAAGCGTCAGTTCCGCGCCTGCGTCCTTGAATACGTAATAAGGCGCCGCGAGTTCTTCAAGCCAGAAGCCGGTTTTTCTGCCCGTGTCGCCGAGCCTGTCGTGCGAGGTCAAAACAATCAGGATCTTCATGTCGATCGCTCCAGAAAGTGCCTGCCGTTGCCGCATACCAGCTGCTACTGCCGGCATTCAAGCAGGGCGCGTGAACGACCGGCAAGCCATCTTTCGACGATCTTGTCGAATACGCAAGCGGCGTTACAACTGCCCGGCCACTCGCATCGAGCCGTGCTTTTCCGAAATGCCCGGCGAGCGACCAGCCTCATTTCATTGCGCAGCACACCGATCCATTTTTTGTGCGACGCGATCGCGGCGCCCCGCACCTCGACACGAGCAATGGCGAGCAGTCGCGCGCGCGTGTGGGCAATATGGGCGTCACGGGGCATACCTTCGTATAAGTACCGCAGACTGTGATTTGTTGATTGGACACCACCGTACGATGTTCAGTGGACACGACCGACGATATGTTCGAGGCATCTAGTATTTTTCGTGGGTCTCGCGCCGGAACGCGCAGCGCACAGGCCGTTCGCATGCCCGGTCGCATCTGACATGACCTGCTCGTAGTTCCGTCCTCCATGACGAGGTGATCCGCGATGTCGTCGTTCATATCCTTATCCGTAGAGTCCTCGAATCCCGCCGCAGCGGGCAGCGGCGTGCGCACGCCACGGTTGCCGGCTGCCCGGCCGCGCACGCGGCTGCGCCATGAAGCGAGCTGGCGCCGCATGCCGCAGGAACATGCCGACGCGCCCGCGCCGCGCGGCGAGCACGCGATCGTGCTGGCGCGCTGGACGACGAGCGCCGAAGGCGAAGGCGACGCGCTCGGACCGCAAGGCTATTACGTGATCGCGCTCGCGCTACGCCCGACGCTCATGCGCCTGTCGTCGAATGGCCATGTGCTGCACGACGGTCCGATCGATCGCGGCATGGTGCAGGTGACCGCGCCCGCGACGCAGGTCGAATATCGCGCGCACGCACCGTGCGACTTCCTTCATATTTACCTGTCGGCGCAATACGTGGCGCAATGCTCCGATCCCGCGCTCGCGATGCGTACACAGCAGGCGCACGAGGCGTGCTTTCCGTTCATGCGCGACAGCGTGATCCGCCACCTCATGCATGTGCTCGTCGAAGCGCTCGATAGTCCGGACCCGGCAAGCCGCGCATGCGTGGACGCGGTAGCGCGCGCCATTGCCGCCCGTGCGCTCGGCATCGCGCTGCAGCCGGCCCGCCCCGGTCAGCCCGAGCCCGGCAGAACGCCGGCGCTCGAAAGCTGGCGCCTGCAGCGAACCGTCGCGTTTATCGACAACCATCTCGATCAGTCGATTTCGTTACAGCAGCTGGCCCACGCGGTTGGCCTGTCGCCGACCTATTTCGCTGCGCGCTTTCGCGCGGCCGTAGGCGCGTCACCGCGTCTTTTCGTGATGCGGCGGCGCATCGAGCGCGCCAAGGTGCTGCTCGCGTCCACGCAAATGAGCATGATCGACGTTGCGCTGAACGTGGGCTTTCGGACGCAGTCGCACTTCACGACCGTGTTCGGCCGCCAGGAAGGCGCAACGCCGCATCAGTGGCGCATGCGTTGCGCGAACATGAACGATGCGGCGAGCGCAGATGGCCTCGATCACGCTGCGCACGAAACACTGACGTTGCCGGAGCGTTGCGCTCAGTCCGGCATGACAAAGCAATGCAGCGCGCCCGCCTCGTCCTGAAGCACGAATTCGCTTGCGCGCCCCGCGCGTACGTCGAGCAGCAGGCGCTCGAGTTCGGCAAGCTCCGCACGCAACGTGTCCGCTTTCGCGACGTGCCGGTCGTCGAGCGCATCGGAAACGATGCGCCGGCGGATCATGATCTTTTCTATTGCGCGTACGCGCGTTAAAAACAGGCGTTCCATACTTGTTCGTCGATTCATCGAGCTTGCGTGCGGCCGGCGCGGCCGCACGCGCTACGATTCGACTACGCACGGCTTGCATGATTCCTTCCTGCGTGCAAAAAAGATAACGGCACGTGCGCGTCGTCGATGTGCGGCACGCACGCGGCTTACCCGGAACCGCATCGAGCCGCTGATCCGAAGCCCGTTATTCGTCTTCGATGCTGAGCAGGCACTCGTCGGCCTCGGTCCACATCGGCTCGGGACGCACGATGCGCGCGTCCCCGAACAGCGATTTGAAGCGGCTCGGTTGCGCACGCAAATACTGCTTCGGCGCACACACGTGCGCGCCGAGTTCCGCGGCCGCATGCCACGGCCAGCGTGGATCGTAGAGCACGGTGCGCGCGAGCGCGATCATATCGGCATCGCCGTTCGCGACGATGCTTTCGGCATGCTCGGCGTTGCTGATCAGGCCGACCGCGATGACCGGCATGCGCACGGCCGCCTTCACTGCGCGCGCAAGCGGCACCTGATAGCCCGCAGACACGGGAATTTTCTGTGCCGGATGCAGGCCGCCGCTCGATACATGGATCGCGTCGCAGCCGCGCGCTTCGACTGCCTTCGCAAACGCGATGGTCTGCTCGATGTCCCAGCCGCCTTCGACCCAGTCGGTACCGGACACGCGCACACTGACCGGCCGCTCTTCGGGAAATGCGGCGCGCACCGCGTCGAACACTTCGAGCGGAAAGCGCATGCGGTTTTCGAGCGAGCCGCCGTATTCGTCGGTACGCTGATTCGAGAGCGGCGACAGGAATTGATGCAGCAGGTAGCCATGCGCGCAATGCAGCTGGATCAGGTCGAGATCGAGCCGCGCGGCGCGGCGCGCGGCCGCGGCGAATGCCTCGCGCACGCGCTCGAGCCCGCCGCGGTCGAGCGCGACCGGCGCATGATCGCCCGGATCGAACGGTATCGCCGACGGCGCCTCGGTCTGCCAGCCGTTCGGTTGGCCCGGCGCGAACTGCAGCCGGCCGGCCCATGGCACTTCGGTCGACGCCTTGCGCCCCGCGTGATCGAGCTGCACGCCGATCGGCATGTTCGACCAGCGCCGGATGTGCGCGAGCGTGTCGCGCATCGCCGCTTCGCACGCATCGTCGTAAAGGCCGAGGTCGCCGTAGGTGATACGGCCTTCCGGCACGACTGCGGTCGCCTCGATCGTCAGCAGCGCGGCGCCCGATAGCGCGAGCTGCCCGAGGTGAATCAGATGCCAGTCGTTCATGCAGCCGTTTTCGGCCGAGTACTGACACATCGGCGCGATCACGATCCGGTTCGCGAGCGTCACGTTGCGAACCTGCGCCGGCTTGAATAGAGCGGATTGAGCCACCGTGAACTCCTTGGCGTGCACAGGCACGTCAACGAGTGTAGGCGATCGTGGCGCGAATGCAGCGGCCGCGTGCGCGCGAGTGCACGCGCCGGCCGCGCCTTGCCGACAGTTGTTCCGTCATGCGATACGCCGCGGCCATTCGCTGCTGCCGCTCGAATGCGTTCACGTGCGGCGTCTATGTGTGCGCTTTCCTTTGTACAGGCCTTTCACGCACACCACGCCATCGCACCTCGGGCGCGGCAGTCACGATCGACTTCAGCTCCGGCACCGGCTGCGGGAGCTTCGCAAGATCGGGACGCGGTCGGCGGCGTGCCGCATCGCGCTGCCACAGCATTTCGAGCGACTGCGCAATATCGAGCAGCCTTGCATCGCCGCGATGCGCGCCGACCACCTGCAACCCGAACGGCATGCCCGCATGATCGGTGCCGCACGGCAACGAAATCGCCGGGTTCGTTGCGAGCGTGACGAGATAGGTCAGCGCGAGCCAGCGGTAATAGTTCGCGAGCGGTTTGCCGTTCATTTCGGCAAGATAGACTTGCGACCACGGAAACGCCGTGATCGGCGTGGTCGGCGAGACGATCACGTCGTAGCGGTCGAACACGCGCTGAAAGCGGCGGAACAGCCGCGTCTGTTCCGCATGCGCCCACACGACGTCGGCCAGCGTCATCGCGCGGCCCATCTCGTAGTTCGTGCGTGTGTTCGATCCGAGCGAGTCGGGATCGCGCTCGTAAATGTCCTGAAAACCGGCCACGAAATTCTGCGCGCGCAGGATGTCGAAGCAGCGGTCCGCTTCGCCCATGTCGAGTTCGAGCGGCTCGCACACTTTCACTTCGCGCGACAGCGCAGCGATTTTTGCGCGGAACGTCTGGCGCATCGTGTCGTCGACGGCGGCCACGCCGAAGTCTTCGGTATAAGCGACGCGCAACGTCGCGATGTCGACGGGCTTGAAGTGCGCGAACGCAGCGGTGTCGTATGCGACGCTCACGGGGTCGCTCGCTTCGAGGCCGACTGTCGCCGCGAGCTGCAGCCGCGTGTCGGCAACGTTGCGCCCCATCGGGCCGACCACCGTAAGCGGCGTCCAGCCGAGCGGCAGGCGATCGTTCGGCACGAGCCCCGGCGACGGACGAAGCCCGACCACGCCGCACAGCGCGGCAGGAATGCGCAGCGAGCCGCCCGTGTCCGAACCGGTACATAGCGGCAGCATGTCGGTGGCGAGCGCGACAGCCGAGCCGCCCGACGAGCCGCCCGCATTCAGCGACGGATTGAACGGATTGCCGGTCGCGCCCCACACGACGTTGCGCGTATTCGCGCCCGCGCCGAACTCAGGCACGTTGGTCTTCGCGGCGACGATTGCGCCGGCGGCCCGCAAACGCGCGACGAGCACGTGGTCTTGCTGCGGCACATGCGTGCGGTAAAGCGGCGAGCCGTAGGTGGTCAGCAGGCCCGCGGTTTCCTCGAGATCCTTGATGCCCATCGGCAAGCCATGCAGCGCTCCGAGCGTCTCGCCGCGCAGCACCGCCTGCTCGGCCCGGCGTGCGGCATCGCGCGCACGGTCGAAATCGGTTGCCGCGATCGCGTTCACTGCGGGGTTCAATGCTTCGATGCGCGCAATGCATGCGTCGAGCAGCTCGACCGGCGAAAGCTCGCGATTGCCGATCATGCGTCGCGCCTCGACGGCCGACAGAGCAACAACAGATTCGTCCATATCCGATGCGATCCTTGCGATTCGATGAATGGGAGAGGCGTGCAACGCGCGGGTGCGCAGCGGCAAATTGCACAGTGATGGTGCGGGAACGTGGCGTCCCTGGGGGCGCTTTCTGCGATGCACGGACGGCGCCGCGGCGCCAGGTGCCAGGTGCCAGGTGCCAGGTGCCAGGTGCCAAGTGCCAAGTGCCAAGTGCCAAGTGCCGCCATGATGCCATGTCTGCGGTATCGGTGCCGTGCACTGCACAGGTTGATACTCGCCGCCGGCGGGCCGCAAAAGATCGGGATCATCAAAGGTGCGATCCGCGCGGGCCTCGCGCATGTACTGATCACGGATGAAGCAACGGCGTTGGCGCTGTTATGAACGCTGAACGATGCGCCGCCCGATCTGCCGCCTGCCAGGGTGCGGCCATGTCATGCCGGTGAACGGCACGCGGCGTGAACCGGATGATTGCGGAATAGAATTCGAGCGCTGGCCGGTATGGCCGAACAACGCTTTTGATGGTGCCTAGCGCGACGCAGACATCGGCGGCTTCGAGCCGTGTTCGTTGAACGCGCGCCCGAGCTTCAGACGCACGGCGACATGCGCGAGCTTTGCGCGATCGACCGACACGCCCAGCACTTCCGCCGATTCCTCGTACGTCAATCCTTCGACTTCGGCAAGCAGCAGCGCGGCCCGCTCGGGCGGCGCAAGCGAGCGAAACTCCGCAAGAATTCTGGAATGTACGTCCGCATTGCGCACGCGGCGGCGCCCTGATGCCGACGGGGAATGGCGCGTCGCCCGGCGCGAACGCTCGTAGCGTTCATAAGCGGACCCGCTGCGCAGCACGCTGTGCGCGGCGGCCAGCATGCGCACGAGTGTCTCGCGTTCGCCCACCGCGCAGCCCGCCCCGGCGCGGCCGGCTTCCGCGCCGGCATTGCACGCATTGGCCACCATTGCTTCCGCGAGCGGAACGTCCTCGGTAACCCGATAAGCAAACGACCATACCCGAGTGACGAGCGCGCGTAAGACAGCTGGATCCGAGACCGCATTCATGCGTAGTACTCCGCTTTAGACAACGCCGTTATTGCCGGATTGAACGACGCAGCAAGAGCTTACACAGACAGCGGCAGTCACGCTATGCCAATTGCGTCAAATTTCTTGCTCATTAAAAGCATTCGTTACGGCAGTCGGCCACTTGATGACGTAACTGACACAATAGGCTGAACGTGTTGCAATTTTCCATGGCTGGGAGCTTTCTTCCGGATGCCAGCAGCATTACGTTTTCTTTGCGAAAATCGCTCTACCCAAGGCCTGTCGGGCATATCGGTGAGGGACGCAGGAGGCGGCCAGCATCGGCTGCGCAATGGAAATATGTCGAACGATTTCCTGTTTTTCCAGCCTGGCGCATTGCCGGCGTTTTCGACAAACTGGCGAAAATGAAGAATGGCGTAAAAGACGGAATGCTGTTTTTTGAATAAAAGGCAACTCTGTCCGTTTGAATAAAATTACGCGAATCGTGTCAATCACCATTTGTGATTAGACGGCGGCGCATTACGCCGCCGTCAGTTAACCCATTAGTAGTATGGGTACGGTGTGTACATCACGGGCGGCGCATAGTAGCGCGGCGCCGGCGCGTAGTAATACGGCTGCGGCGCATAGACCGGCGCTTGCGGCTGCGCGATCGTATTGCCCTTCGACGTCATGCATTGGGCGTAGGCGGCATCGTAACGCGCCTGCAAACCGCCGGCCGCATAGGTCGCGCCGTTTGCGCCGACCGCGCTGCCGAGCAGCAACCCGCTGCCCGCGCCGATCGCCGCACCGACGCCTGCGTTGCCGGCTGCCGCGCCGAGCAATGCGCCGGCGGCGGCGCCGCCGAGCGTGCCGAGCGCGGTGCTGTTGACGCTGTTTTGTGTCGCGCCTTGCGAGGCGCCCTGCGCGTCGCTCGAGTGAAACGCGTAGTCGCGGCACGCGTAATCATCCTGCTGGAACTGCGCAAGCGGCTCGCCCTTGCGCGGCAGCGCGACGATACTCGGACTGGTTGGCGGCGCGACGGCGCAACCGCCCAGCGCGAGTGCAATGGCTATGACCGGCAGCGCAACGGTGAGGGATCGGGTTCGGGTACTCATACCGGTTCAGGTTTCAAAGTAGTTTCAATAGAACAACGTTAGACGAAATCGGACCCGGCATGAGTTACCGGATCGTTACTGGATATTTTCGCTTATCCGGGCACGTCCAGGCGGCATCTCGCGCGGGACGCGCGCCGGGCAATGCAGCGCGTGCGCCGCGTCGGGCGCCGGTAAGAAATGCTTACCAAATGTAACGCGTCCATCGCGCCAAGCGCTGCTTTCTGCAGCGCCCGCGCAACGCATTTCTTCCGCTCTACCGCCCCCAGCGTAACGCCGGCGTGTGCACCGCACTGTCCCAATGCCGCATCATTTCATCGTCGAGTGAGCATAGCGTGAGCGATGCGCCGGCCATTTCCAGCGAGGTGGTCAGCGAGCCGACCTGCACGCGCCCGACGTTCAGGCCGCGTCGCTGCAGCCACGCCCTGGCCGAATTGAAAAGCAGATACAACTCGCCCAACGGCGCGCCGCCGAGCCCGTTGACGAGCACGAGCAACGGCGTACTCGCGGCCGGCTTCAGTTCGTCGACGATCGCTGTCAACAGTTCGTCGACAATCGTATCGGCCGGCGCGATGCGCGCGCGACGACGGCCCGGCTCGCCGTGAATGCCGACGCCGATTTCGATTTCGTCGTCGCCGAGCGAGAAGGTCGGTTTGCCCGCGGCCGGCACCGTGCAGCTCGAAAACGCCACGCCCATCGACGCGATACGCCTCGCCACATGCTCGCCGAATGCCTTGCATTGCTCGAGAGTCGCGCCGCTTTCGGCGAAGCTGCCCACGAGCTTCTCCACGATCACCGTGCCGGCGACGCCGCGGCGCCCCGTCGTAAAACTCGAGTTCTCGACCGCGACGTCGTCGTTGACGATCACCGTTGCGTTTGGCACTTCGCACATCTGCGCAGCCATCTCGAAGTTCATCAGATCGCCCGAGTAGTTCTTCATGATAAACAGCACGCCGGCGCCCGTATCGACGGACTTCGCTGCGGCCATCATCTGGTCCGGCGTCGGCGACGTGAACACCTGGCCAGGACATGCCGCATCGAGCATGCCGTAACCGACGAAACCGCTGTGCAACGGTTCATGACCCGAGCCGCCGCCGGAAATCAGCGCGACTTTGCCGGGCGTCGTGCGTTTGCGCCGCACGTAGACGGGGTCGGCATTCAGATCGACGAGATCGTCGTGCGCGGCGGCGAAGCCGGCGAGGCTTTCAGATAAAAAATCGTCGACGCGGTTGATGAATTTTTTCATGATGCCTCTCCTCTATCTTCCAGGCAGCACATGTGCCGATCGAGCACTGCGATTTTGTGCCGCGGTTTTGGCCGCGAGGTTGGCCGCCTGTTCGTCCAGTGCGGCATGTGCGGCGTCGATGCACGCTGCGAGCGTCTGGCCGTCCATGTTGCCTCACTGTTCGTTCGATCGGAGCGGAAGTCGTCTTGAGCCTCGCCGTATGCACCGCGTAGCGAGGCGGCCGCCCACAAAACATAACGTTTCGCGAATCGAATACCAAGCGTTTTGTAACGATGCAATGTTCGTACGCATAGGGCGCGGACCGGACTGCTGGTACAGTGGCGCGTCGGCGCCCCTCAGTGGCGAGCCGGAATGCATCGACCTCGAGGCCTCGATATCTCGATGTCTCGTGACCTCCAGGCTTCGCAACGTGCAACCTCGAAGCCCGCGTCCGCGCCATCGAAACCGGAGAACGCACAATGACTGAACGAAAAGGCCCGTTATTCGCACGAAGCGCCGCTGCGCTTGCCGCGCTGGCGGCCGTCTCGCTTGCCGCCTGCTCCAGCACGGCGCCCGTTGAATTTTCGTTGTCGGGCGCCGACGCGCCTTCGCTTACGCGCGCCGATGACCTCGACTTCGGTCCGATGGACCACTCGATCGCCGAATGCAAGACCGTGTCGCGCAACTCGGGGCAAGGACGTTGCACGCAGGTCCGCGCGTACGAGTCGTGCATGAAGACGCGCGGCTATATCACCGTGCTGGGACCGGAGAATCCGTCCGGATGCGGGGATCCCGATTGGGAAAAGGACGTGCGCAAATGGCTGCAGTGACGAACGTCAACTGAAGGACGTCGCGAGCATCGCGCGGTATTGATCGCGCCCGGCGGCATCTTCGTCCGGCGGGCGCATCATGCACGTCAATCGAGCAGCTTCATCGCGAGATCGGCCGTCTGCCGCATCTGCGCCCGCGTACGGCCGGTCTTGCCGATCACACGCATGCCTTGCATCGCACAGAGCATGAGGCGCGCGGTCGCTTCGCCGTCGACGCGCTTCGATATCGAACCGTCTTTCTGCCCGGCACGAATCAGCGCGGCAAGCAGCGTTTCGATTTTGCGGAAGCCCGTATTCACGCGCTGTACGACATCGGCCTCGAACGTGCCGAGCACCATCGCGCTGCCGGCCAGCAGGCAGCCACGTTTGCCCGCTGCCCCCGACGATGCATCGGCATGAAACATCAGCACGCGATGAATCGCCTCGCGCGGCGGCGGGCCCGGTTCGACGGCGCGCCGCAGCGATTCGTCGCGCGTGGCCTGCATGCGGTCGAACGCGGCAATGAAAACCGCCTGTTTGTCTTTAAACGCTTTATAGACACTGCCGGACGCGAGCTCCATCGCGTTGGTCAGATCGACGATCGACGTGGCATGAAAGCCGCGCTCGCAGAATACCGCCACGGCCTTGTCGAGCGCCGCGTCGATATCGAATTCGCGAGGGCGTCCCCGGCTTCTGGATGGCGCTGTGGCGGACGTATCTGTCATGAACGCATTATAGGGAAGGGCCAATTTCTTAATCAAGCCGGTGAATAGTAATTCAACCGCTTGTTAGCCGCGTGACAAATGCGTGTCGATATGACGTGTTTTGTTAAAGTAATCAGTAATTGACCGTATATAAACTGTTAGCGCAAGTTCATCGTCATCTCTTGTTTTTGTGCCCATTCGAGGCGAGCGCGCGCGGCGACATCGGCTTGCCGCTAGCGCCGTCAACCGCGTCGCGCAGCAGCCGGTTCTCCTCCGTCTTTCGTTGCAGCAGCGCCTGCAGGTGACGAATCTTCTCGACCGCCGCACTCAGATCGGACACGAGCATCGGCTGGTCGCGTAAAGCGCCGCCGGCGGGCACGGCCACACCGTTGCGCGGCCGATCGTCGGCGGCTGGCGGGCGTTTGCGCGGCGGCGGCTCCGGCGGCGTGACCGGCGCACTGGCTGGCGAGCCGACCAGCCGCTGTTCCTGCTGCAGTTCCGGGCCACGCGCGATGTCGACCACCGACGAAAGGCGAAATCCGGCGCCACGCACCGTCTCGATCACGAGACTGTCGCGCAGCGGATCGAGCGTTTCCCGCAGCGATTTGATATAGACATCGACAATGCCTTCCTTGACAGGCGAACCGAACCACACGTTTTCGATGATGTCCTTGCGTGAAAGCACCTTGTACGGGTTCTCGACAAAAAAGCGCAGTAACCGGTAGCAGGTCGGGCCCAGTTGCAGTTCGACTTCATGCTGGTTTTGCGCCGTTCGCGCAAACGCGCGGCGCGCATCCAGGTCCATTGTCAGCGTCTCGACCGCCACGCGGCGGCGCACTTCCCGGTATTCGATCGGCCGCAGCACGACCTGCACGCGCGCCATGAGTTCGCGAACGCCGAACGGTCTTTTCACGTAATCGTCGGCGCCTGCATCGAGCGCGCGGACGCATTCGTCTTCGCCCCCGTCTTCCTCGCCGAGCACGATGATCGGCATGCGGCTGGTGGCCGAATGCGTGCGCAAATCAGTGATCAGCGACAAACCCGATGCGTCGGGCAATTTCCAGCGCAGCAGGATTGCCTGCGGATGCTCCTGCTCGATCAGCATGGCGGCCCGCTCGACGGAAAATGCGGCGAGCGGTTCGTGGCCCGCGAGCCTGACCTCGTTCCACAGGATCTCGGCGCAGGACGTGTCCCATTCGACGATCAGTATTTTTGCAATAGTTCCCATAGATGCGTGATGGCCTTATCGACGAGGCGTTTCGAGCGGCATACGCGCTCACGCCGGCCACGTGTGAGCGCCTGACTTTTGCGCACGTTCTGAAAAAGGAAACATGAGATTCCAAAATAGATAAACGTCCCTTTTTCGATGCTTGTGCAGCCGGAAAGCGCGCTTTTCGCACTATCGGCGAAGCGTGCACAGCAAGCGTGCATACCGTCTTTCCGCGCTACGCGTGTTTAAAGCCAGGCGACGGCAAAAAGGGAGTTGTCGTTTCCATAACAATCGATGCGGACAAAATATTCCAGGACTCGGTGACACGAACTTATTAGTGTCATGAATGCCTGATCCGGCACTGCTGCCCAGGTCACTTATCGGCAAGCTGCAACCATTGAATGAGCACGGTCGCGCACAAACGGCGGTGCGCCTGATGGCGCACCTGCCGGATGCGGTACTGAAGCTGGATCAGATGCGCGCGCGAATGGCGCACATCGTTGGAAGCGAAGCCGCGGATGCGCGATGTGTGCAAGCGCACAGCGGCCGACAGGCCGCGGCGCGGGGTCTACGCCGTCTTATAGCGCTAGTCGACCGTATGAATGACCGGCGGCCGCAGCCCGTCCGATGCCGGTTGCGGCGCGGACATCGCCCACGGCGCGGGTGCGAGGCCCGTCGGCGTGCCGTTGCCGCCGTCGCTGTTGTCGTTTCCGCTGCTGTCGTAGCGACCGGCGGCGGCGGTATTTTCGGACGCGGCGCCTGTCGGGGCCGAAGCGCCGGTTTGCGCGGCCGTCGAGTCGCCGCGCTCACCGCATGCGCTCAACAATGCGCCGGTGATCAAGATGGCAAGAACGTGCGGCCTGATCGACGCTCGCGGCATGATGACCTCCTCGAAATATTCAGGCGGCTGGCGCCGCGCAGTCGGATCGCCCTGCGCGGCGCCAGCCGATTCGCCTGCGCCTAGCCGCCGAGCGCCGGATCCGACACGCTGTCGCGCCCGGTCTCCACGTGGCCGGCAATCCGCCATTGCGCGTTGCTGTCCGTGTCGACCGTGATCGTCAGGTCGTACCAGCCGAACGACTTGCGCAAGTCGACCATCACCGCGTTTGCGTCGTTGCCGCGCACATGCAGCGAACCTTGGACATGCGAGTCGTATGCGCTCGAAATTTTGAACGTGCAAGCGTCGCGGCCATCGTTTTTCAGGCGCAGCTGCAGGTTGCCGTTCGCAACGTCGTAGCCGTCCTTGATCTCCACGCTGCCGCTCTGGTGACGTCCGCTCGGATCGACCTTGCCGACGAAGCGGCGCAGGAAGCCGTTCGGTCCGAATACCGAGAAGTCGTAGCTGCCGTTCGCTGCGAGCATCAGCTGGTCGGCAAGGTCTTTGCCCGCTTCGACGGTATAGCTGCGCGGCAGGTCCTGCGCATTGCCCGAATAGACGAGGAAGTTCGCCCCGAGCTTGCCCGTGTTCGTGATGTGCAGACGGAACGCATTGCCGCCGCCGCTCACGTCGCCGCGCACGAAGAACTCGTAGTCGAGCGCGCGTGCGGGCCGCACGCCCGGCTCCTGTTTCGGCAGCGACTGCGTGCCCGGCACGGCCGGCACGACGTCCGGGTGACGGTTCTGGTCCGGGGGGAACGACGTGGCCGGCAGTGCCGGCACGTGACCGTTCGGGTTGCGGAAATCGAACGCCGAAGTCAGGTCGCCGCAGACCGCGCGGCGCCACGCCGTGATATTCGGCTCGTGCAGGTCGTGGTGGTGACCGAAGCGCTTCTCGATGAAGCGGATGATCGATGTATGGTCGAACACTTCCGAGCATACGTATCCGCCCTTCGACCACGGCGATACAACGAGCATCGGCACGCGCGGCCCGAGACCGTACGGACCGGGCTGATTGTCGCCCGCGCCCGCGTAGAACTCATTGGCCGTCGAGACGGTCGAGCGGCCCGTGTCCGGCGTCGACGACGCGTACGGCGGCGGCATATGGTCGAAGAGACCATCGTTCTCATCGTACGTGATGAGGAGTACCGTCTTGCTCCAGACTTCGGGGTTCGACGTCAACGCCTGCAGCACCTGGTCGACATACCACGCGCCGTAATTCGGCGGCCAGTTGCCGTGTTCGGAGAATGCCTCCGGCGCGACGATGTACGAGACCTGCGGCAGCGTGTTGTTCTTCACGTCGTTAAGCAGGATGTCGAAATAACCACCGCCCTGCAGCACGTTCGTGCCCGTGCGTGCCGCCTGATAAAGCGGGCTGCCTGGCTGCGCATTGCGGTACTGGTTGAAATACAGCAGCGACGTGTCGCCGAAATTGCCGATAAACGGATTGTCGGTCCAGCCCCACGCGCCCGCGGCATCGAGACCGTTGCCGATGTCCTGATAGACCTTCCACGAAATGCCCGCCGCCTGCAGCTTCTCCGGGAACGTGCTCCACCCGTAGCCGGCTTCGGCGTTGTCGATCACCGGGCCGCCGCCGCTGCCGTCATTGCCGACCCAGCCGGTCCACATGTAGTAGCGGTTCGGATCGGTCGGCGTCATCGCCGAGCAGTGGTACGCGTCGCAAACCGTGAACGCGTCGGCGAGGCTGTAGTGGAACGGCATGTCCTCGCGCGTCATGTAGAACATCGTCGTCGCGGACTTCGCGGGCACCCACTGATCGTAGCGGCCGTTGTTCCATGCGTCGTGCGTGCCGATCCAGCCGTGATCGAGGTCCACCACGAACTGCGAGCCGAGGTTCGGCAGATTCGGACGGAACGGCAGGACATACCCGTCTGCGTTCGGCGCCGGCTGATAGAACACCGGCTTGCCGGTGGAAAGCGGAATCGGCCGCGAGTCGCCAAAGCCGCGCACGCCGCGCAGCGTGCCGAAGTAGTTATCGAAAGAACGGTTCTCCTGCATGAGCACGACGATGTGCTCGACGTCTTCGATCGTGCCTTTTGCGTTGTGCGCGGGGATGGCCAATGCGTTGCGAATACCAACCGGAAATGCTCCGAGAGCGGTGGCTGCGCCGGCGGCTTGCGCAGCCGCACGCAGGAAATCACGACGGCTATTCGATGTCATGTTCGTCAATCATCCTGATGAGTGGGGGGAACGGCGGCTGAAAACAGGGGCAAGCGTGGTCGAGAAAAATGACTCGCTTGTGGCAGCTCCATTCGAAAAAAATAGGCATCCTGGATGACTGTGCTTAGCATTCCTGGTTAACCGATTAGCGTCCTTTAATCCGCAAGTGCTTGTGCCGATTCGGTTTACGGTCTGACAAATAATTCGTTAGGCATGCAAGCGGCACCGGCATGGAGGACATTGCCGCTCCTGAGGGACCGTATTTTTTTCTAAAGTGATTTCCCTGGTGCACAGTCAATATCGTTGCTGCTATTCGCGCGCGGCGCCACGTCTGCGATGCGTGATGGGTGCACGTGAGATTTGCTGAACTGAATAAGGCGCGATAGGAAGCATTGCTTGCGATCGACGACCCGAGTTGCGCGACTGACACGCGGCCTTCACAAGCACCGGCGATACTGTGGCCACTTCCAGGTGAAAGGGTGCTCCCCGCGATACCTGATGCCGGCAACCCGACACGCTTCATGCGTTTCGGGCATCATGGCGTGCCCGCCGTTTAGCGACGGCACTACCACGAACCTTGCCGTTCCGGCTATCGACATATGAACACCTCTGCGCTTCCGTCCGCGCCACGCGCGCGACCACGTGCGGCACTCGAAGTGCTCGCCGTATTTCTGCGGCTCGGGCTGACGAGCTTCGGTGGGCCGATTGCTCACCTCGGATACTTTCGTCGCGAGTTCGTCGTAAGACGCAACTGGCTCGACGACCAGCGTTATTCGGATCTCGTCGGCGTCTGTCAGTTTCTGCCTGGACCGACGAGCAGCCAGGTCGGCTTTTCGATCGGCTTGCTGCGCGCCGGGTGGCTCGGTGCGCTCGCCGCGTGGTGCGGTTTCACGTTGCCATCGGTACTGTTGCTGCTCGGCTTTGCCGTGCTCGCGCCGCATCTTTCGGGCGGCCTCGGCGACGGCCTCGTGCATGGGCTCAAACTCGTCGCGGTGGCGGTTGTCGCGCAGGCAGTCTGGGATATGGCGCGTCGCTTGTGCCCGGATCGGCGGCGCGCCGCGATTGCGTTATGCGCAATGGCCGTCATCGGTGTGCTGAGCGGCAACGTGTATGCGCAACTCATTGCGATCGTGGTCGGTGCGCTGCTCGGCTTCGCGCTGTGCCGCGCGGCGACGCCGTCCTCGTCATCTTCGTCGGTCGCGCTGGATCGATCGCGACACGAGCAACCTGCGCCTGACGCGCGGCTGCGCATCTCGCGTGCGGCCGGTGTGATCGCCCTGCTGCTGTTCTGCGTTCTATTGTTTGTGCTTCCCGCCTTCTCGCGCTCGCACGACAGCCAGGCGTTGAAACTGTTCGACGCGTTCTATCGATCGGGCGCGCTCGTGTTCGGCGGCGGCCATGTCGTGCTGCCGCTGCTGCAACAGCAAACGGTCGCGACCGGCTGGGTCGCGTCAAACGATTTTCTGGCCGGCTATGGCGCCGCTCAGGCTGTTCCTGGTCCGCTCTTCACGTTCGCTGCGTACCTCGGCTGGGTGTCGACGTTGCAGCCTCACCTCTGGACGGGCGCCCTCATCGCGACGGTCGCGATCTTTTTGCCCGGCATGCTGCTCGTGATCGCCGCCCTGCCGTGGTGGCAGTCCTTGCGCGCGCGACCCGCCGTGGCGGCGCTGCTCGCAGGCGTCAACGCAGCGGTGGTCGGATTGCTCGCGATGGCGCTCTACTCGCCGGTCTGGACGAGCGCGGTTCACACGCCGATCGACTTCGCCGTCGTCGCGCTCGGATTCGTGCTGCTCGTGCGCTGGAATGCGCCGCCGCTTGCGATCGTCGCGCTATGCGTGGCGACAGGTATAGCGGCGACGGCTCTGTCATGAACTCGGTCACTCGTCGTGCGCGTGCCGGATCAGGTTGTCGCGCAACGCGGTCACCGACCTCTGCAGCTTTTTGAATTCGTCTTTGCTCAACCCGGTCGCCTCGACGAGATTCCTGCCGAACGCGTTTTCACGCAGATCGCGACCCGCTTCGGTCAGGCTCACGAGCACCTGGCGCTCGTCCGACGGATCGCGTTGCCGGCGCAGATAGCCCATCGCCTCGAGCTTCTTCAGAATCGGCGTCAGCGTGTTCGATTCGAGGAACAGTTTTTCGCCGAGCGCGCCGACGGTCACGTTGCCCATCTCCCACAGCACGATGATCGTGATGTATTGCGTGTACGTCAGACCGAGCCCGTCGAGAATCGGCCGGTATGCACGGCCAAACGCCAGATTGGCCGAATAGACGGCGAAACACAGATAGTCGGCCAGCCGCTGCGTCGATGGATCGGAGGCGTCGGCCGCGGGATCGCGTCGATCGCGTCGATCACTTCGATCGCTTCGATGCGCGGTTCGGTGTTCGGCCTGCGGGTCCGCGGGCTGTTCGCTGCGGCGCTCCGCGGCGTTCGTTCGTGAAGTCTTCATCTATATCCCCTCTTCGGCGTTTATTGGACCGCCGCATCATCGTCGGATAATACATCGTATGCGATTTAATCGAAAGTGCTTGACTTGGCGGCACAGATCGGCAATTATTCACGCATCCGATTCAATCGCATGCGATCTAAAAGCGCAAATCGGGAGATGACCTCTTATTCAACAAGGAATTTTTCCATGTCTCGCATCGAAAAAGTGCTGTACACGGGTAAGACACACACGACCGGCGGCCGCAACGGCGCATCGCGCAGTTCGGACGGCAATCTCGATATCGAGCTTTCCCCGCCTGGAACAGGCACCGGCACGAACCCCGAGCAGCTGTTTGCGGCGGGCTGGTCGGCATGCTTTATCGGCGCAATGAATCGTGCGGCCGCGGCGCAAAAAGTCGTGCTGCCGAAAGATCTGGCCGTCGACGCCGAGGTCGATCTCGGCACGGCCGGCAACGACTATTTCCTGCAAGCGCGGCTGAACGTGAGCCTGCCTGGGCTCGCACCGGAAGTCGCGCGCGCGGTCGTCGACGGCGCACACCAGCTGTGCCCGTACTCGAAGGCGACGCGCGGCAACATCGACGTAACGATCAACGTGATCTGAGCACAACGTCGCGCTGCGTTCAAAGACTGAATCCCTGGCTTCTTTACCGGACATCTGGAGTTTGATTATGAGGACCACCCTTCTTGCCACCCTGCTCGCAGCTTCCGCTGCTTTGGCGACCGTCGCCGCTCCCGCTATTGCGAGCAACTATGGGCCGGCGCCGTTCTACCGCCCGTCGGTCAGCGACGCGCGGCCCGTGCCGCAAGCGGCCCAGGACGCTGCAGCCGACCCCACGGCCATCACCGCGTCCAACCATGGCGATGCTGCCGACGCGGCGCAATCGTACGGTGGCGTCAGCGACGGCAGCTCGCAAGCGGACGCTCGCCGGAGCTTGACGGCATCGCAGCGTGGACTGTTCGCGCATCATTGATGGTGCGCTGCATGGGGTGGGCCGAAGCACCGCATGATCTGCGGGCACTCCGGGGAGCTCCGTGCGGCGAATCAATTGCAGCAAACCGGTTGCAGCGGACCGAGTGTGCCGGCCAGCTGCAACGGACCAGTCGCAACGGACCAATCGGTAAACGTTACGAAGGAACCGTGAGGCTCACGGCGCCTCTGTCATACCTCACCGCCAGGCGATCGTGCGCCCAGTTCAGCGACCGTCGTCAGTTGCCGGAAATGATGGCGCCACAGGGCTACGCCGAGTTCGCCGCTTCGGTCGAGCGACGAGCCGACGGTCAGATCGGTGACGAGCGTCGGGTTCAAGCCCGCATCGAACAACATATAGCCGGCGCCGAGCACGCAGGTCTCGGTCTGCATGCCGCACACGAGGACACGCTCCGGTTGCCGCGCGACCAGATAGTCGATCATCTCGCGCGGCGGCAAATACCCGTATTTGACGAACACGCGATCGGCGGCGACGAGGCTCTCGTCGTCGCGCGCCGGACGCCAGCCAAGCTGCCGCTCGAATGGCGTGCGGCTTTCGTCGTGCCGTTCCACCGTCGCGCTCGACGGCATCCGCTTCGCGAGCGCGCGAATATCGGTCACGAGCCAGTCGGGCGGCGCGAACGACGGCTGCACATCGACGACGAGAAGCATGTCGCGCACGGAAGTTGCTCCGGTGTGCCGTGCGAAAATAATCGGCTGGAACCGCGATTGTCCATCACTGCGGCCGGCTCCGCGCTTCGTCGCCCGCCACGAGCAGACTCTGATCGACAAGCTCGAGCTTCAGCGGCTTATCCGGGTCGAGCTGGTTCCTGTCGATCACGCGCTTCCATGCGCCGTCGCCCCCGGGCTCGCGATAGAACGCCACCACCGCGACGAACTTCGTTTCGGGTTGCAACGGCTGCGAAAGACTCGCCGACGCGCCTGGGTTCAACACCGCCGACAGGCTCGCCGCCTGCAGATCCTGCGCGAGCACGGTGCGATCGTTCTTCAGCAGATCGTCGTACGATGCGCCGTCGAACAACTTGCGGTCCTTCAGTTGAAGCACACGCACGGCAACCGACGTCGCGCGGCCGGCGTCGTCGGGATTCAGCGATGCGCGCGCGGTGAGATCGACATCGACCGTCTTCACCTGCTTGTAGAAAACCGCGCGATAAGCGCTCGCCGACGTATCGGAGATGCTCTGCCATGCGCCGCATGCCGACAGCAGCGTCGCACACGCGACCATCGCCGTCGTCACTCGCGTCGCCGCGGCAATCGGCATAGACATGGCACTTCGTTGTTCACGCATGATGTGAGTCCAGACGGAGGTTCGGCCGGGACGCCAGTAAGGCTTCGCAGACGCCGAGGTTGATATGAATGAAACGCTCGTCGCTGGCCGGCAGAACGGTCGTCCAGCCGAGGCGCGGCGCAGGAGTAACGCCGGGCGCGTCCGAAGCGCACCGTGTGCCGATCGTCGGCAGCGGCGCGAGCGTCGAAGGAATCGTCATGCGCAGATGCACGTTGGCCTTGACGCCGACATAGAGCCGCACGTATGCGCAGAGTTCGCGATGCAGCCACGCACCCGGCAGCAGGTCGTGAGCCTGCCTCGCATCGGCAGGACGCAGCGTAGCGCGCACCGCGCCGTTGCGATAGATCATGCGCTTGCCGAGCACATAGCCGCAGCCGAGCCCACGCCTGCCGCCGTCGCGCACCGCCGCGCCGCGTTGCCCGGCCGACGACAACGGATCAGGCGCGCCGGCCAGGATCGCAACGGGCCAGAACTCGTCGACGCGCACCCGCACGCCTGGCGCCGCCAGCGCGATCACGCCCTCGAGACCTTCAGGCGTGCGCGTGCGCTGAATCAGCAAGCCCAGCAACGCAAGCATGCGCGATGCCGGCAAACCGGCCCGCTCGGGCTTGTCGCCCCACCCGAAGCCCGCAAGACACAGCAGATCGCGCGAATGCCGGTCGGCGCCGCCCGCACGAAAACTTTCCGGATAACGGTATTTTTTCCACGCGCGATAGAGCAGCGTAGCGAAGCGATGATTGAACTGATCGAGAAACGCTTCGAGCGCTTCATGTCCTTCCTCGCGTAAGGCGATCTCGTCGATCATGTGCGGCGGCATCGCCGCGTCGACACCATACAGGCCCATGAAGGTCGTGCGGACTGTCGGCGGCGCGGCAGGCACGCGATACGGATCGCGATCGTCATAAGGATTGCCGGATTCCGCGCCGAATGCACCGCTCCCTCGGCTCTCGCGGCTCTCCTCGCTTTCATCGAACTCGACCGCGGCTAACTCGCCGGCCGGGAAACCGAGCCGTGGCCACGGACCGAACCGCACCGGCTCATGCCCGGCCGTATCGCGCGTGCCGAACCCGGGGCTGGCCGGCGCGCGCATCTCGAACAGCCGGCACAGCTGCATGAAACTCATATGCGGCGCGCGCGCGAGCAGCGACATGACGAGCGGCTCGAGCGCCGGCGAATCGATCGGCTTCATAGTGCGGCCCTTTGCATCTTGCTGCGCGGCCATGCGATGCGCGCCTTCGAGGGCAGGCTCACGATCGACAGCTTCGTGAACAGGTTGATTTCCGCGTAGAGCGCGAAAAAACGATGCAGCAGTTCGCCGAACAGCATCACGTCGCCGTCGCCCGCGAAAGCATGCGAATCGAGCGTCACCACGATATGCACGCCGCGTTCGACCGCACCGCCCGACACCTCTTCGAGCAGCTCCTGCGACACCGACAGAATGCCCGCTAGACGCCTGCGATTGAGTTCGTCATCGGTCCAGTCGTAAAGCGCGAGTGCGCCGCGCAGCACCTCCGCGTCCATCATCGACAGGAAGTTCGGCGCGAGATGCGACAGCACACGCCAGTGGAAGCGGTCGCCGGTCGGTGGATGCAACGGCAGCGTCGGCGCAACGAAACTGCGCACACCCGCGACGTTCGGCGTGCTCTCGGCCAGCTCGTCGATACTGGCCTCACGCAGTCCTTTGCGCGGCAGCATGCCGTTCGTGCCGGTCACATGCAGCGACAGACTTTCGAGCGGCAGCGTTTCGGCCGACTCCCATGCATGGCCGCCGAGCACGATCCAGGTTTCGTAGAGACCACCGACACCGGGCCGCACGCGCGTATGAAAATAGCGCTCCGGCGCTTCGTGCCGCATCATTCCGCCGCGATGGCGGAACGTCTTGAACGGCACGTATTCGTAGCGTCTTGCAGTGACATGGTCGAACGATTCGATCGCGTCGACCGAATAGGTTTCGATATGCTCGCCGTAACGGCCGGCGGGCACGACACGGTACTCGGTTTCGTGATGATTGGCTTCGATCGTCTCGGCATCGAGCCGGAACAGATTGATCACAGGCGTGCAGAAGAGCCGCACGTTTTCCGCGTTGAAACGCTGATCCGAAGGGAACGCGTGCTTGAGGACGAACTCGAGCTCGAAGCGTGTCGACTTCGCGGGCAGCTTCGCGATATCAAGCCCGCACAGGTCGACGAACAGGAATTTTTCACGAAACGTGAAGTACTCGAGCAGCAATTGATAGCCGGAAAACGCCGCCTCGGCTTTCGGCCATAGACGCTCTTCGGCGGAGAAGCCGGCCGGCTCGACCGTTACACCGGCAAGCGGCTGCGCTTCGCCGTCGCGTACGCCGGCAATGCGCCACGCAACCGTATCGACCTCGCGCGTCAACGCGAGATGCACGGCGAAAGCGGTCGGCAGATCCGCGTTCAGGTACAGGCGCAGCCGCGACAGGTCGGTCTCGGCGCGGCGCGCCGAAGCATGCAATGCAAAGGAGAAGCGGATAACGGAGCGGCCATCGTGGCGCACGGCCGGCCCCGCATGCGTGAGCGCGACCGGCTGAAGCGCGACCGCCTGGGTCGTGCGGTACTCGCACTGAACCGTCTTCGGCGTCGTTGCTTCGGCACCGTCCTGCGGCGCGATCGGAATCGGCGCAGAACGCACGGATATGCCGGCGGGCACGGTCTCGGTTTTCTGCAGCTTTTCGTCGGGCGGCACGAGTTGCACGACCGACAGCGACGGAATCATCCGCAAATAGTGCGGCCATAGCAGGCTCACGAGCCCTTCGGTCAGTTCCGGCAGCTCGTCGTCGAGCTTTTGCTGAAGCCGGCCGGTCAGAAAGGCAAAGCCCTCGAACAGGCGTTCGACGTATGGGTCGCGATCGCCGACACGGTCGAGGTTCAGCATCCGCGCGCGGTCTGGATGCGCCTTCGCGAAGGCACGGCCGGACTCGCGCAGGTAGCGCATTTCCGCTTCGTAGTAGCGCAGGATCGGATCGTCGTTTTCCATCGATGTAGGTGGTTCAGTATGGGGTTATGTCGAGTTGTGTCGGGCTGTGTCGGGCTGTGTCGGGCTGCGCCGGATCGCGTGCCGCGCTGCGCCGTTATTGCAGCGCGAGCGCGCGGGCCGGATCGAGTACCGTCAGTTCGGCTTGCAGCTCGCCGACGCGGCGTAGCAGCGCCTGCCTATCGGCGTCCTTTCTCTGGCTCTGCGCGTTGAGCATGCGCATCAGGTGGTGCTTGACCTCGAACGTCAGCGCAGGCTCCCAGCGCGCAAGCGGCACAGCGCGCGCCGCTGCGTCCAGTTCGGCAAGCAATGCGAGCGCGGCGTCCGCGTGCCCGGTGTGATCGGCGATGCGCGCCATGACGAGACGCTGCAGATAGCGCTGACGATCGGTGCGCAAGCCCGGCACTGCGTCAAGCCAGATAAAAGCCGCCTCGATTCCGTCGCTTGCCGCGATATCGCGCGCCTGCGCCTCGATTTCGGGCCAGTCGCCGGCTGCGCCGTCTTCGTGATCGGCCGATACCGGCAGTGGCGTCACGCCGTCGCCCGCTTCGAGATTGCGAACCACAGCGTGGCGCGCAATCCATTCGAGCGTCGTATCGTCGGCGAACGGTGTGCCGTCGTCGAAAGCGAGGCGTTCAATTGCGGGCAGGCGCTCGAGGAACAGCGCAAAATCGGCGCGCAGCAAGTCCCGCCAGCTGTCGTAAGGCGGTCCGATGTGATCGAGCGCGACGTGCTGGAAGTACTGAAGGTCGAACCACAAGTGGTTGACGCCTTCCATAAACGCACCTTCGACGCGCTCGAGCAATTCATACCACTGCTTTTGCAGCACGAGACGTTTCAATTGCTGACGCACTTCGCCGCGTGGCGGTGCGAGACGCGTGCGCCCGCTCGCCGTGGCCGGCGGTAGTTCATGCAGCGTGTCCCAGCGAATGCTGCGTGCAACGCGCGCGGACGACAGATAGCCGTCTTCCTGGTTGCGCAGCCAGTCGGTCAGCGCACGCGTTTGATCGAGCAGATCGCGCGCCGATGAAATCGTCGATGCCGCTGTCGCGCTTGCGGCCATATCGGGCTGCCGCGCGGCAGACTCCACGTTGACATTCTGCGCGGATTCTTCGGTACGCGCGAAACGCGCGACGAGCGGTTGCAGATCTGGGCGCGCCGGCTCGGGCCACACCCCCGTACGCGCGATAAGCAGATCGAGCGCGGCAATCGCGCGCTCGAAGTCGTCAGGTTCGAACTCGCCGCGGCTGTCGAGCATGCCGAGCATGCGAGTCGTCGCCAGCATATCGAGCGCGCCCTTCTTCGCCTCGGCGCGCACGGGCAGGATCGCCTCGCCGAAGCGGTCGACGAGCGCGGCGACGAGTTCCAGACCGTCGGCGAAACCGGCGGGGCCGTCCTGTCGCAGCCGAGCGAACGTATAGTAGCCGGCGACGCGCAAGTCTTTGCCGGTCTCCTTCGTCAACTGTTCGCAGTGGCGGACGATCAGCGCGTCGTCGATGCCGGAGAGCTTGCTCGCTTCGTCCTTCAGTTCGAAGAAGGCGTCTTCGTAGCCGGGGTCGCGGCCCGCTATGCCGCCGCTTTGCGCGGTGTGGTTTTCGCCGGTCGGCGGTTTGAATGGCTGCAGCCACGCGTCCCATGCGTTCAGGCGCTCGCGCGACAATTGGTCGGCGTCGCGCGACGGAAAAAGATTCTTAAGCAGACTCGAGAGCATTACTGCGCCTCCTCCGGCATCAGGCGGCCGCCCGGCAACGGCGTCGTGGCGCGCTTCGCCGAGGCGATCGCGGCGGCGGGCAGCGGCGGCGGATCGAGCGCCGCGGCGTTGGCGGCTGCGCTGTTCGTTGGGCTCGTTGCGTTTCTCGAATGCTTCACGAAAATGCGCGACGGCAGCGCGAAATGCCGAAGCGCCAGTACATCGAGCGGACCGGCGCCCGCTTCGCTGCGCAACTGCACACGAAGCGCAATGCCCTCGCTTTGATCCGGCGTCCACGACAGCAGGTAACGCGCGTTGTCCTGCTGCGCAACGCTTGCGCGTTCGAGCAGGCGTATCAGTCCGAAACGGCCTTGCGTGTCGAGTGCGGAACGCAGACCGCCGTGCTCGGTTTGCCATTCGATATGCGACAGGTTGTCGAGCGACTGACCTGGCCATTCGAACGGCATCCATTCTTCTTTCTGGTTGAAGTAATGCAACTCGCGGCCGGATAGCGCAAAGCGGATGTCGGAAATGCCCGGTGTCGCGACCGCGCGCAGTTCGTAGCGCACGTGCGCATCGCCGGACGGAAACAGCACCGTCGACACGCGCGTGAGCCGGTTCAACGCGGCCAGAAAATTCGGATCGAGCGTCAGCACGCCATGGTTCGCGCTTTGCGCGGCGACCCACCGGTCGCCCTGACGTTCGACGACGCCCGCAAGCTGCGTGGCAACGAACTGCGCAATCACGCCATTGTCGGTGCGCATGAAGCGCGCCATTTCGGGTAACGATGCGTCGTTGTCGGAGTCGGCGAATGGATAACGGCCCGCAAAGCTGCGATTCCAGTCGGAGACGATCGCGCTGCGCCAGATCTCGTTCAGACTCGACGCAGCCGGTGCGACGACGACCTGCCACGTCTGGTCCATCGGCGCTTCGAAGAGATTGCCGAAACCCGCCCATTGTTCGCCGAGGCTTGCCGCCACGCGGCTCGCGTAATCGCGGCTGTCGGCGATATCCGATGTTTTGCCTTGCAGAACCGCTTGCGCCGCGACACGCGACATCGCGTCCGGGTCCGCGCTGGCGACCATTTGCTGCGCCTTGAGACGCATGGCCGTTACGCGTTCGAGATAGCGGGCGAGACTGAGGTCGCCCGTGGTCCCGAGCCGAGCGGCGGCCTGGTTGCCGGAGGTTTGCTGCATCGAAAGCGGGTCGCTGCCGGTCAGGCGAAGGATCGGAGCGAAAGCCGCGGCGAGCGATGCGGTTGCCGGCGTGCGCTCTGCAAGTCGCGAACGCCCATCGTTGGATGGACCGATCGCACCGCTAAACGAAGTGTTGTTCGACTGCTCGTCGGCGCCGACCAGATGTTGCGCCTTGCGAAGCAACGTATCCGACAGCGACTGCGCGGTCGTGCCCGCATTCGCCTGATAGACGATGACGTTCATCAGCGCGACGAGCGGCGAGCGTTGCGGATCGCCGAGCAACGTCAGTTGGTCGACCGTGCCTGACAGCGTAGGCGCCGGCTGCCAGCGCAGGCTGTTCAGGAACGTGCCCCACGCGCGCGCGTAGTCGTCGAAATAGCGCTTGCCGAGGTCGGCTTTCAACGTCGACGGCGAGACAGCGCGCGTGCTCGTGTCCGAGAGTACCCAATCGGCTTTCGTATCGCGCTTCTCGCTTGCGTCTTCGATGGCCTGCGAGATGCGTTCGTCCCAGGCTGCGCGCGTGAAGACGCCGGGGATCGTTGTGGCGGTGCTGAAAAGACCGCGGCTCGTGGCGCCGCCGACACCGAGGAACGCCTGTGCTTGTGGCGCGCCGTCGCCGAGCAAAGTGGCAAGCGACACGGGCGGGTACTTCGGTCGCGCATCGTCGAGAATCTGCTGGTAGATCGCGTCGGTCGAATTCTGGATGCCGCGTACGCCGATGATGGTCTGTCGCGTCGAGGCGATCAGTGCACGGTCCGCGGGAACCGGTGAAGCCGGCTTCGCACCGTGATTGCGGCCGGCCAGATGCGTGGCGTAGAACGCCAGCAGATGACGGCGCAAGTCGTCCCATGCGCCCGGGGCTAGCGTCGAATCGTGCGGACGGGCGGGGATGCCCGTTGCGATCAGTTGAGGCGTGAGAAACGCGGCATCGGCCAGTTCGGGCTTTGTCAGCATCAGATACGTTTTCAGTGTGTCGTAGGCGGCTTGCACTTGCGTGTCGCCCCCGCTCGCGATTTCCAAATCGGACAACGATGCGAGTTGACGCAGGCGGCCTTCGAGTTTTTGACGCAGTGGTTCACCGAGGAAACGGTGCGCGGCTGAGTCGTACGCGGCTCGCAGGGCGCTGAGAACGGCGATGTCGCGATTCAGGCCGAAACGCGTGCTCCACGGCGCACGATCGCGTAAGTGCGACTCGAGGGTGTCGATCTGTTTGTCGAGCGCGTCGAGGGCGAGCACGGTTGCGGTCTGACCGGACGTGGTCGAATGGCTCGTGAGCTTGCTGAGCGTGTGTTCGGCAGCGCGGATTGCCGCGCGGTTCGTGAAACCTGACGTGGCCGTGCCAGCGATCCACAGGGCGAACGCTGCGGTCGTCAACCACGCGGCTGTAGTGGACACGGAAAACCCGATGCGGCGGCCGTGGACTTTGCGGCTGTGGTCGGCGATGGTTTGCCAGACGACGGATCGGGAAGAGAGGAAGTCTGCTCCGTCTGCTTCGACTACTGCGTCCGCTCGCGGCTGCACGCCGCTGCTGCCGGCCGCTTCGCGCGCTTCCGGCGCGACCGGATCCCGCTCCTTGTAAAGCGGCATGAATAGAAGGCCGTGCACCGCGTGGGTATAGAAGCGGGACTGAGCAACCCGGAACACCACCTCCGACAGCGAGCGCCGCAGACCCGAGACGTATCGAGAAAGCGCTGCCGGGTAGCGATCGACAGGATCGCTAGCCACCCGTCCGACACCGGCATACGCAAGATGGTCCGCGAGGCCTTGCAACGATAAATCGATTTCGTCGGCATTCACGCGCACGTTTGACCAGGTGACACCGATGGCTTCATCTGGCATTGGCGATTCGGTGCCGAAATCGGTGACGTGCAGCAGATAAGCCGGCGCAGCCCAACGCAGCACGTGAGCGTGGCGTGCCAGCCGTTGAACGACTTCGTCGGCTTCGGCCCGCGCGTGCTTCGCGCCGCGATCGCGGGTCACCACGACGATGGCATCGACCGGACGGCGGCGGCGCATACGCCGGACCTGCTCGAGCCAGTCGCGATCGAGCGTGGTGGTGATTTGCTTCGCGTAAAGCAGGACCGCGTTTTCGGTGACTGCATAGCCGCTTTGGGCAAGCTGCGGCGCAAGACGGCTGACCTGCGGTAAATCGCCCGCAAGCAGTATCCAGCGGTCGCGATAGCGCCAGTGACGGCCGTGGCGTTGTCGAAGCGCGTCGCGCAGTGCGGTTGCGGGATCGGGTTGCGCGTCGTGTTCGCCATGCTCGTCATGTGCAGCCAGGCCTGTGTAAAGACCTGACGGTGCGTGCTTCCGGCTGTCGTAGCGCACAAACCAGCGGGCTGCTCTTGACGACGCGATGAACAGCAGGACTGCTTCCAGATATTTCGCGAACAGCATGGCGAGCAGCAACGCGGACAGCAGCCCAAGCTCGATCATGATTCGCGCATCGCGAGACCATCCGTAGCGGGCGCCCTGCACCCATACGGCAATACCGAGGGAGACGAAAATGATCGCGGCCGCGATGCCGATAAAGAGGCCGAGCGGTTGTATTCTGCTTTTGTTCATATCTGTTATTTGCACACGAGGGCAACGAGTTCGTTGTCGTCCCGGGACAGCACTAGTTGTGGCTCCCGCTCCCCTGTTGCCCGAGCGTTTTCAGCAGCGAACGCGGCGGCAAGCCAGGGACCGGCTGACGAGCAATCGCCAACGGACGTTTCGAGCCTCATCCAGTTGAGGTTGTTCTTGAGATTGGCCGCGTGTTGCGCCGCGGTTGCCTGCTCGCCTGTCAGGCCGTGGGTCCAGACTGTTTGCACGTCGTCGATCGATAACCCGCTCCAACCGGTCACAAGCTCCAGCGTTTCTTTGATGGTCTCCGGCTCACCTTTGGCTGGTCGGTACAGATGTGTCGCTGTGGAGCGCAGAGGCGACGGCAGCACGTGTGGCCGCCCGACGAGCAAGGCGACGCCGGCTTCTGCAACGCCATCCGGCAACAACGTGCTGATTGCGTCGCGAAGTTCAATTGCGATCAACAGATAGGCTTTGCTGTCGTCCCGGTTGTCGAGCCACGCGTCGATCTGGAAAAGCGGGATCGGGGCGCTGGCCGACTGGACATCGAGTGCCTTGGTGTCTATCGTAGTTCGCGCGAGCAACAGCGCTCGCAATTGGCTCTCGAGTTCATCGAACTTTAACTTCGACTGCACATGGAACTTGACCTGAAGCTCTGTTTGCGCAGGCAAGGCGTTGAGTTGGGGAGCGAGATAGTCGGTGAATCGCGCGAGCAGTGACGTACATATCGTGCGATGACGGGCGTATTCGTCAAGCTCGTTACCTGAACCTGGTTGGTCTACCGGACAATCCATCCAGCGGGCGGCGACATTGCCAGTCATGCCTTCGGGGCGAGGTCGCGCTTCGAGCTTTGTCGATCCGTTCCGAATGCCGTCGAGGGCATTGTCTGTTTCGTGTGTCGAGAAACACCAGGCGTGGCCAAGCACTGCAAAGGGCCTGCCCGCAAGCGCATGGCACGCGTCTTTCGCTTCATCGCTCATGCAGTTGGCCGCAATTGCTTCGGCGCGGATCATGTAGCCATAGCCGAGCCGGCTGCACAGCAGGAAAGCCCACGTCAGGAACGGGTAGCCTGTCAGGCAAAACCAGAACCATGGCGTGTTCGTCGGACGGCCCGCCGGCCATAAGACGATCGCGAGCGCTGCACCGGCCAAAAGCGTAAGTGCGAGCAGGATGGTCCACGTAATCGTCGATAGCCGCGGAGGAGCAGGCACGGTTACCAGCGGTGGGACGCGATTGAAGTCGATAGGCATCGGTTTAACGCGATTGAGTGTTGCTGGACGATAAGATGAAAGTCGCTGCGCACTTTGTACGGTCGCCATCGCTGCATTCGGGTGAGAGCCCATAGCGCCGCGCGCATTGGCGACCCAGTCTGACGTTTAGCGAGCTAATCACCGCGTCGTCTGATGTTCTGTTTTGCCCGTATAGCACTCAAGGGTCTCCATTAAAATCGACACTAGTAACCAAATCGATCAAGCGCCTTACGGATAGCCGCGGCATCTTTATACGGAAAATGAACAGACTTCCCAGCCACATCCCCCTCCCAACCCTCACCAAGCTTGCTCATAAGATTCCGGTCCACTGGGAACAATTTATCCACGCTTGTCGGTGCATATTGATACGCATATATCTTATAATAATCGCCAAATACATCTGCATTTCTTGACCGCGCCTCCCATTTCACTAAAACAATTATGTGCCTGTTTCTTCGAAACAGAATTGTTATAACCTGAGGACTTCCACCTTCTATTTGATACGTATCGATGATCCTTGATTTTCCATCTTCACATATCCACCTCAAATCGACGGTGTGATCCGGGCGACCGATCGCGACACGCTCAGTTTCGATTGCATATAACGATAAATCGCATCCGCGCTTCAGCTGACCGGCTGATAGTCTCTGTACCAAATACTCATCGCACCACGCAGGTGCAGACCACGAGATAGTTAAGAAAACCAAAGAAAGTAACAATCCTTTTAATTTTTTCACCACCCGTACTCTCCATTCAATGTCGAATCCCACTCCCACCTGCACGGCAAGCATCCTTGATTGATTACATTGAACGCAAGCTTCGTTGCGCTTCTGCGACGCGCCAGGTCTTTCAGTGCCGGGTTTATTTTTCGCGTAACCTCTTTTACGTCATTAGTATCAGCGCAGGGCCCTATTGCACGCATACTCCAGTACCACGCGGAAGAATCAGCCGCCACGTGCTGGTCACTTTCAACTTTGGACGGATCAGAAACGACGTCAATTCCGCTCCACGTCTTATAGCGCTCGTAATTTTCATACCAGGTGAGATGCAATAATCCTCGTCCACGATAGTCGACAGATGGATATGCATTGGTTCCAAATAACACAATGCCGAGCTCCGAGTCGTTTCTTATAAGGTGCGCTTTTGCATATTGCTCAATCTGCGATGAAGACCAGTCTGGGTGTAGACGCTTCAATCCAGTCGAAAGTGCACTCTTATAAGTAATCCAGAGACGATCTCCATCCGTGTACCACAAGCTTTCTCGAAATGCAGTAAATCCTGCACACTCAACCGAGCACTGCCCGAGGAAATGCGCGACGCGGCGGCATGTATTGATTCCGTACTTTGCGAAAGCCGAAGTTAGTTCTTGAGCGAAACCATTTGCGCTGTCGCTATTGATCTGCGGAAAAATACTCCCGAGAATTTCTGATGTAATCGTCAAATTGACGCCACAATGCGTGCAGGCGAGTTGAGGCGGGAGCGCAAAGTTGGCTGCTAACCCAATCGGATGAATATGAAACACATCGGGTTCCGGAAAGCCCGGCACCCGAGCCTTCACCTCATCCCACCACGCAAGCTTGCCGATCCGCTTTAGCTCTTCCTCGCGCTGCGGCTTCGTGCCCGTGCGCTGGTCGAGTTCCGCAATCAGCTTCGTCCATTTGGCCGGGTTCGCCCACTCGCTCCCGTGCTTCACGATCAGCCGCGACGCAGCCTGCACGAGCCACGGATAACCGCCCCGTTCGGTGTTCGACAGCGAGCACAGCTCGACGGCCGCCTGCCGGCCGTCGCCGCGCGTGAACAGCGCGTCGTACACCTTCAGCATCAGTGGACTGAGCTTCGCGCGCGAGGCCGTGTCGGCCACCTCGGCATGACTTGCGTAGTCGATCCATTGCGCAGAGTTCGCAAAGATCGTATGGGTCGCATCGTGAGCGTCCTCGATGCACCGGAAATCGATCCACTTGCGCGAGAATTCGCGCGTGACCATGCCGCCCTTGTGGTTCGACTCCCGTACCCAGCCCTCGATCGGATGCCCCAGCATATTCGCGCTCTGGACAAGCCACCAGTTCACCGTGCGCTGCTGGAGCGGGTCCGGCTTCGGTTCCGCGTAGTGCCGGCTTCTGTCCCGGGCGAGCCCGGCCAGCGGGTAGACCTGGACCACATCGGTCTTCCTCGACTGCGGCTGCACCCCTTCGGCGAACGTATCGCCGTTACGCTGGTTCAGCACCGTGTTCGGCCCGATCCGCAGGATGGTCGGATCGGCGGGCAGGCCCAGCTCGCTCCAGTCCTCCCTGTGCGGGCCATGCTGCGAGATCCACGCGCGGCTCTGCTCGATAAACGGCCTGATGCTGTCGTCGCAGAACACTTCGATGTGGGCCATGCGTGTCCCGCTCGCGCCGCCTTCGGTCAGCGCGTCATAACGGCCCATGTGGCCGATCGGCTCGCCTGCCCTGATGCAGAAGCCCGCGCCTTGCGCATCGTCCGGCCGGCAATCCGCAGCCGCGGTGATCACCACCTGGTCGAATGCTGCGTCCGGGAAGACTTCATCAACCAGCGGGCCGCCGTTTTCCTGACCCATGCAGATCCATCCGCCGATCGCCGCCGACGCTGAAACGAACGTTCCGGCAATCGGTGGATGCAGCTGCGCGCCGTGCAGGTCCTTCAGCTGCCCCCAGCCCTTCTCCTTCTTTCCGATACTGACGCTGGCGCCCTGCGGCAGGATGCCGATCGCGTTGCTGTGCGGCGTCGGCGCAGTGCGTACACGCAGGCCAAGCTGCCTCGCGTCCGCTGCCTGTCCGTTTCTGCCGATGACCGGTCTGTCACGCGCGAAAGAGGTGACCAGCCACTGCCTCGTCCAGTAAGACGGTTTTCCCCGCGCCGGGAAATTCGCATAGTCCTCATCGGACATCAGGTGCATGTACAGGCTGTAGAACGTCAGCGCCGAGCCGCGCGGGAACTCCATCGAGTGGCGCAACAGCGCAAAGCCGGTGCTGTACGGCGCGCGAAGCGTGGCGCCGCCCGGCGCGGCAAACTCGCTGACCGGGTAGGCGCGGTTGGCGCGATAGGCGATCAGATGACCGTCGGCAAGCGCACGCAGACCCGCATCGAGGTCCATTGCCCGGCCCGCACCGGCCTCGGTGATGTGGATGCCGCCATGCCACATGCCGCTCCTGCTGACGGGATACGAGCCGGACGGCTCGCGTTCGGCCAGCAGACGGTGAAGCTCGTGCTCGTCGGTAAACGGCGACGCCTTCTGCGCCTTGCCTTCGGCTTTGCGCAGGAACGGAAAGGCAAACTGCAATTGCCGCAGTCGAGGTTGTGCGGGTTGAGAAGCTTGCGCGGGTTTCTTCGGCGTGTGCTTTGTTGTCATGAGTCAGGCTTATTCAGAGAAACCGAAGTCAATGGCGGTCTTTACGTCCTTCACAGACGTCTTCGTCCACATGGGAAATTTGAAATTGCCTCCATCTGCGCCACTGATATTCAAGCCCCCTCTCAATTCAATTTCGCCTGAGGGGCTACCCAAAAGAATCTTGCCGCCCGACAACCGGATATAGGCACCGGACCCGTCCCCGATCGTGACGCCTTTGTTCCCTGTGATCGTGACCTCGCCATCCGACGAGCTCACGACCATGTCCTGCATTGACATCAATTCCATCGCATCGCCTTGGGCCTGAATTTGCACCTTCCCCTTGGCGGCAAGTAACCGGATGCCTAGCAGTGCCGCGAGAATGGAAATCGCCTCGCCGGCGGCGACCGTCACTCGCTTGAGCACTCCGATATCGAGACCCGCGCCTGCCGTGAAAAATGCCTGCTTTCTTGCCGCAATCTGAATGTGTTCCCCGCTAGCGATACCGATCCCTTCCGGCGCGGTCGCGACGATCGCAGGACGCTGCAACCTCGCGAGCTTTTGATCGATCAACACGCTCTGCTGGTCTGCTTCCGCTGGAATGGCGTTCGCCTCATGTGCCGACGCGTTGAGCGAGCGCAGGATTTCCTTCGACTCGCCAAATGTCGCATCAGCATTGAGCATTTCGAGCAAATCCCCGGAGGCAGCCAGTTGCGCCTCTGCAGACACCATATTTCCTAGCGCGCCGCGAGACACGGCATGTGCGTCCGAACGCATTTCGGCGCCGTGCCCACGCTCCTTCCGGTCGGCATCGACCAAATGCCCAAGATTGAGTTCGCTGGTCTGGTAAGGCGTCGACAAATGGCTGTGCTCGACACCTTCCTTATCTTCGATACACCACTCGGTGCCACCGGCCGTACGGACGATATTGCACGTATGGTTCAGGTTGTTGACCAGATCCGGGTGCTCACTGTCGTGCATCGCGCCGACGATGACGGGCCGATCCGGATTCCCTTCCGTAAAGAGAAGCGCCACCTCCGTTCCGTCGATCAGTGGAAAGTGATGCCCGTAGTTGTCCCCACTATAGGGTTTCGAAAGCCGAACCGGCCGGCTCGTGCCGCCTGGGCTCCATTCGTCGAGATCGAACGGGAGCTTGACCACGTAGTGACCCCGCTCGTCCAGATACGCGTACTTGTAGTTTCCTGGCGATGTCACGCGTGCCGGGAGAATGCCCTGGATCGACGGCCGCGTTGCCGCATCGACTTTCGGCCGCCAGACACGATGCGAGGGAATAGCCTGAAATTGGATCGCATACGACTCACTGCGACCACCGCCCGATTCAACCGACGTGATCAGCAGGCCGTGCGGCGCATCCGCCCCATTCTGATCGAGCCGCATCACCTCGCCGGCTTCGAGCGCAAACGGATTTCCCTTTCCCGCGAACGTGACCTGTTCGGCCAGAAGTGCCTCGTGCCTCAGCCGCGCGATGCGTCGACCTTCTTCCCGTGTCTCGTAGTGCTCGCCCCAGCGATAATAAACAGCATCGGTTGTCTTATCCTCGGGCGCGGCATTGTGTTCGACGAGCAGTTCCACCGCGGCCTTTCGATGGTTGTAGTCATTGAGGTTGACGCCTCGTACAACGCGCTTTGTGCGGCGCTCAAGTGACTTGATCGCCTCAGCGCCCACGCTTTCCAGGCCCGCATCATGCCGCAGAGGTACGACTCGCTGATTGCGCGAGTACGCATCGAGGTCGTCACCGAACACCACAACCGCGCGATCCTTCCTCTGCTCGAAGCGAAACCAGATTCCCTCTTCCGCTGCTATACGCCGGATGAATGCGAAGGTAGTCTCGCGATATTGCGTGCGGTACTCATGCCGCTTGTACTCGCCACGCAGCTTGAACTCGAAATCGACACCCGCCCTGAAACCAAAGTGACGTAGCGTATCGGTGATGATCTCCTCAACCGACTGTTTCTGGAACAGCCGGCTTGTTACACCGCGATTTAAATCCGCCAGGTTGGGCTCGAGCACGACGCGGTAGCGCGTTTCGTCCGACGACGTCTCCAATTCATCGAAACAGGTGATGATGCCGTGCACGGTCCGCGCCGGAGGCTTCTTGCTGAATCGCTCTGCGTTCTCACCGAACATCTTCTGCAAATAAGCGAGGTCCGGATCGATCGGGTCGACAATGAACTTCGCCGGCCTGCCAAGCACCTGGTCCATCGGAATGCCGGCGACTTCGCTCGTGAACTCGATCTCATAGCAATACAACTCGCAAAGCGCGTCGCGCCCTGTAAATCGTAGAACAGAGAATGGCGCAGGATGCGGCGCGAGCCTTAGCTCATAAGCCTGCGAAGGCAAAACCATCGACATCTTCGTCTTCTCCTCACAAACGTGCGACCGGCGAATGGACGTGCGCTACCGGCGCGCCAACGCGGGCGCGCTGGTCGCTCCTGTGCGTTACCTATGAGTCAGTTCTTGGCCTTCGGCATCTGCGACACGAGCGACAGCCCGATGTCCATCCCTTCCACCTGGAAGTGCGGCACGATAAACAGCTTGATGCGGAAGAAGCCCGGATTGTCCTCGATGTCTTCGACCGTTACCGTAGCCTCGCGCAACGGATGCGATGCCTGCAATTCATCGCCGGGATCTTTCATTTCGGTCACAAGACCCTTAACCCAATTGTTCAGCTCGAGTTCGAGCAACCGACGATCTTTGGTCGTACCGATGTTTTCGCGCTGAATCAGCTTTAGATAGTGCGCGATGCGGGACAACAGGAAGATGTACGGCAATCGCGCGTTGATACGACTGTTCGCCGTCGCCTCCTTCGTTTCGTAGATCGCAGGCCTTTGCGCCGAGTTTGCCGAGAAGAAGCACGCGAAGTCGTGATTCTTATAGAACGACAGTGGGATAAATCCGAGATTGGCGAACTCGAACTCTCGCGTCTCCGGAATCAGCACTTCAGTCGGAATCTTCGGCTGAGAGCCGGTACCGAGGTCATACAGATGCACCGGTAGGTCTTCCACCTTACCGCCGGCCTGCGGGCCGCGAATCTGCACGCACCACCCGTTATTGACGAAGCTACGCACCATATTCACGGCGAAAGCGAACGACGCATTGACCCACAAATAACGATCGTGGTCCGGGCCTGTGACCGCTTCTTCGTAATTAAACGTGCGTACCGGCGTCGTATCTTTCCCGTACGGCAAACGTCCAAGCACGCGCGGCATGGTCAACCCGACATAGCGCGCATCGTCCGTGTTTCGGAAGCTCTTCCATTTGATGTACTCCGCGCGATCGAAGTAGTTGCCGATATCCTGAATTGCGGCGACCTCTTCCATCGTTCTCTTGCCGAAGAACGCTGGTCCGACCGACCCGATAAACGGCATATGTGCAGCCGCCGCGACCTTGGAAATGTTGCGCAACAGGGCGACATCCTGTGGCGAGTTCGCAAATTCGAAATCGCTGATCATCGCGCTCACAGGCTGGCCACCCGGTGTGTCGTATTCCTCGATGTACGTAAGACGATACAAGCCGCTCTGAATGACCTCAGGCGTGTCTTCGAAGTCGCGCGTCAAAGCGTCCTTGGACACGTCGAGCACTTCAATCTTCGCGTTCTTGCGGAAGTCCGTGCGCGATACAAGCATCTTGAGCCCACGCCAACGCCCTTCCAGCGCCTGGAAATCGGGGTGATGCATTACCGCGTCCAACTGACGGCTGATTTTTCTGTCGATCTGACCAATATGGAAGTCGAGCAGCGATTTGTCGAGCCGGTCGACTGGATGGCTCGCGGTGCTGATCAAATCGAGGAATGCACTCATGCCTCGCGCAATCCGCTCGTCGGCCGAGGCTTCCGAAAGCATGTCGCTGTCGCGAAACGCCTCGAGCGGGCGAGCTTCTCTAACGGGCCTCAGGTTGATCTTGCTGCACAGCGATGCATACAAGCTGTCGCTTGCAGCAGAGGGGTCGAAATGCGATCCCTCAAGGACGATAGTTTCAGTTGCCCCGTGCCGGGTTTCGTTCTGTTGGTTCATCTCGTTGTCTGCCTGCGTTCGTGTCGCCATATGGTTGCGGAATGCGGTAAGCGCGCGTTTTGCCTCGCTGCGCTTACGCATGCCCTTCCTGCTGCGTAGCCGCGCTGCCGATCTGCGCCAGCTCGTGGCGTAGTCGTTCCGACAGATATCGGTCCTTCAGGATCTTTTCGAATTCGCGACGGAACGTGCCGTTGTCGAGTAAGTTCGATTTAAGATCGCGCAACAGATTGCGCATAGCCAACAGCGCCTGCAGTTCCGGAATCTGCCGCGCGACCTGCTCGGGCTCGAAGTCCCTCATTGACCGGAACGCGAGATGCACCGGTAACTCGGACCCGTCGTCGACGAGGGTGTTCGGTGCAGCCGTCTTGAGGTCTGGCGCGTAGTCGGCCAGCACTGCATCGAAGTTGCTCTTGTCGATATTGACCTTCTTGCGCTCAGCGAGCGGCGCCTGCTCTCGCCCCGCGCTGAAATCGCCTGCCACTAGAAGCTTTAGCGGTAACTCGACCTTCTTCCGGGCTCCGCCCGTATGCAGGTCCAACGTAATCGAGACGCGACTCTTCGGAATTTCGCGCTGGAAGCTGTCCATCTGTATCCGCTCCAATCTATTTAGATAAATTAATCCCGCCGATCCTACCCGGCTTCGCTCGGCGATCCGCGCAGGACGACGTGATTACTTGCCCCAGTCATTTAAATAAGCAGGGATCTTTTTACTACTGCGTGTTGATTATGTTCGCACGAAAAATAAACAAGTAACCATCTCATAAATATCATTGACAAATATTTGCAAACGCCATCCTAAGGCGCCCAATCCCATTCTTATGCAGCAGCGCCGCCAGATAAGGGATTCATGGGAATTTTCGCAATCTAAATATATGCGTCCGTCAGTCAATTTGACATTTCCTGAATATCTTTAAATAACTTAAATGGCTGAAAATATTGTTTGCCATTGGATTTGTTCATCGCGTACACTCCGCTCTCACGATTACGAATCCGATACTCAAGGTTTGCAGGTTTATTTGCTTTATTCAGTCGACGCTTTTGTATGTGTGTCCGATGCTCACGCGTCTCCTCATTGCGATCTGATCGTCGCTATTCAATTCTTTAAACCGTTTTTGCGCTACACCTATGCGGATCGATAAACCGCTCTGGCATGAAGGCCTGATCCTCACGCAACAGCACTTTCAACAGCACGAACGTTGGGCTGAATTCTCGCTGCGTCAGATCGCAGCGGCGTCGCTCGTACAGCCGTGGGGAACACTTGGCGTCGATGTCGATGAAGAAGCGCTCTCAGCGAGTCGCCTCAAGCTCACGCAACTGAAATTGCGCTTTCCGGATGGCACCCCGTTCGACTCGACCGTCGCGGATGCGTTGCCGCCTGCCCGCAATCTGTCACAGGGATTACCGGTCGATCTGCAAAGCGTCGTTGTGCTGGCAGCGCTGCCGCTTGCCAATGCGAATGGCAATAACTGCCGCTTCGATGAAGACTCTCTCGCGCGGCCGCGCCGGTCGTTTCGAGAATTCGTGCAGGTCGCGGATCTGAACGGCACCGGCGAAGCGGAGATCGCCGCCGAGCGCCACGCGGTGCGACTGCTATTTGACTTCGAACCAAACGAAGACGACACGGTATGCGCGATCGCCCGCCTCACGCGCTCGAGCAGTGGCGAGTTCAAACTCGATCACCGCTACGTACCTCCTTGCCTGACCTTGGCCGGCCATCCGCTGCATATCGAGCGGATCAATCGCCTGGCGGACATCCTGCTGGCGAAGAGCGTCGCACTCGGAGCACGCCGCGGCGAGCGTATCGAGCAGGTCACCGAGTACGGCGTGGCGGACGTGCAACTCTTCTGGCTCCTGCACTGTATTCATGCGGCGTGGCCACAACTGCAGTTTTTCGCGTCCCACCCGTCGCAGCCGCCCGAGCGGCTCTACACGGTACTCGCTCAGCTTACCGCCGCGTTGATGACGTTTTCGACAGGCGCACAACTCACGGACATCCCGACCTACGATCACGCGCATGCCGAAGATGTTTTCGCGCGGCTCGAAACGAAGATCCGTGAGTTGCTCGACGCGATCATTCCGTCGCGCGTCGTGTCCATTGCGCTAACGCAGAAAAGCGCGACAACCTGGACCGGTCTTTTCGCTGACGAACGCATCGCGACCGACCCGGCGGACTGGTATTTGTCGGTCAGCGCAGCGTTGTCGCCGTTCGAACTTGTCGAGCAATTCGCGCGACTGTGCAAGATCGGCGCACCCGACGATGTCAGGCAAATCGTCAATTCGGCGCTCACGGGCATTCCGCTTAAGCCGGTACAGCGCGTGCCCTCCGCGATTCCAGTGCGCCTCGACAACCACTATTTTGCGCTGGACGCTGACGATCCCGCACACGCGCGCATGCTCGCTGCGCGCGCTTGCCAGATCTATTTACCCGCATCGATTCCCGATGCGACGCTTCAACTCCACGCGGTGCTGCGGTCATGAATCTTTTCGGCTTCGCCCCTTTTTCAAGACTGGTTGACTACTCGACGGATGCCACTCGCACATCCTCGCAATGCATGCGTAGTCTGCTGCGCGACACCGCACTGGTCGTCACCCAGCTCTCGGCGAACCAAACGCCGACTACCTACAGGTTGCTTCGCGACCGCGCTGAGGAACTGGTTACGCAGTTTGCCGCCGCGCTCGAGCGTCACGGTTATCCGCGTGATGTGCGCGAGGACGCGGTCATCGCTCAATGCGGACTACTCGATGAGACGGCACTGCGCCATCTATCCGCCAATGACCTATCACAGTGGGATGCACAACCTCTGCAAATTGTGCAGACCGGTCGGCACGATGCCGGTGAAAGCGTATTCGAACGACTCGAGCAACGGATGATCGAGGCGTCGCCCAACGTCGATCTGCTTGAATGCTATGAAACCATCCTCGCATTGGGTTTTGTCGGCCGGTATGCGTCGCTTTCATGGAACACGCCGGAAGGCGACGGCGCCGCAAAACGCGCGGCGCTCATCGAGGCGCTCAACACGCGACTGCAAACGCTAAGACCTGCGCGAGACCAGACGTTCGTCGTCGAACGTTCAGGCTGGCGTTTTACAGACTCGCTCTATCGCCTGTCGCCGTGGGCAATGACAAGCATCGCTGGAGCGGTGGCGGTTGCCATATGGTTCGCGTGGAACGCGACGCTCGATGCACAAGCCGCACATCTTGCATCGCAGGCGGTGCGCCCGTGACTCGGTCTGTCAAGTCCGCCTTGCTGGAACCCGCGCGGGACGGGTCGCCGCCGTCGGAACCGATGTCGTCCGTGCCGCCGCGCTTTGCGTCAACGCCGTTCGAGCGCATATCGCACGCTCAATCTGCTACCGAGCCGGATGGCTCGGCAGCGATTCCGTCCAACACAGCGACGGCCCTCGGGAACGAGGGCCTCGGCTATCCGTTTCGGACAATGGTGGCGCTTGCCGCGGTGCTTGCACTCGCTGTGCTGTGGTTTATTCCGCGACTAGGCCAGACCCCGGTCTTGCTGCTAACGGCGTTCATCGGACTGCTGGCCTTTGCAGTCGTATGGCTGCGCACCCGGCAACTCATTTCCGCTCGCTCGCAAAACGCGCGTGTACTTGCAGCGCTTGGCGCTGCGGCGTCTGAGATTCCAGTTCGATTGCGGACGAATATGCCTCTGGTCGTCGTCACCGGCGACGGCTTGCCTGCGATCTTCGATCGCGTCGGCGAAGCGCGCTTCGTGCATATCGGCGAGGGTGCAATCTGGATACGCGCGGAACGGCCGCGGGATCTGCCGAAGCTTTCGGTTGCGGTCCGACAGTGGCGCAATGGCCGAGCGCCAGAGGCTTTTGTGCTTTCGGTCGCGCCGGCTCTGCATTCGGACCTCGACACGTTGACGCAACGACTTCGCGTGATGCGTCAGGCGATAGCCGACGCGTCACGAATGCTTGGCGCGCGTTTGCCAGGCTACCTCGCCATCTATCAACGGGTAACGGCCGATGGAAATTCACATGAAACAGCCGCCGCAACGATCGATGGCGTAGTCGGCACGAGCTCGTCTACCTTATCGAAAACAACGCCGAATACCACGGCCGAATCTCGCTGGCAGTCATCGAGGTTCATGACAGGCATCACGGGACCGCTGTGGTATGGCGTGTCATCAACCAGGCGCATTCTTCCGGCGGCAGTGGTTTCCGGCCGCCTGGAAAAAATGCCCGAGAACAGCGCTGCCGGCCTCTTCGAATCCATCACCAAGGCCGCCGAAGCCAACGCGTTAAGCATCAGTGCATCAAACGCCATTGCTTTAAACGCCGACGCCTTAAGCGCGGATGTGCAACGCGCCAACTCAATCCATCGGGCGGTCACCCGCGCCGCCGCCCTGCCATCGCTCATCGACTGGACCTGGAGAATCGTGATCGAGGCTTTAACCGATGATCGGCAGCCTTCGGCTCCATGCACGCTACATGGCGTCGGCTGGGTCGACTGCGGTCCCGCAACGGGAAGAGGCAAGCCTTGGGAAAGAGACGTCGAGTCGCAAACCGCCGTCGTACCGGCAACCATGCCGGCATCGCCGTCGCCATGGCCTCTGCCGCAGCCGCTCATTGAAGCGATGCCGCAGCAGCGCTGGGTCCCGCCTCGCCTCGCTGCGCTCGCGCACGCTGTAGCGCTGACCGCATGCGCGGCGGCAATCGCCTTCTGGGGCGCCGCGTCGAACAACGTGACCTTGATCGACCGTATCGGCGCCAACCTTCAGCGGTACGCAAAAATCCCCGCGGCGCAGGATGCCGCGAGGCGCGACGCGCTACAGGCACTCGTCGCCGACCGCGATCAGCTCGAGCATTACGCGCGCCTCGGTGTTCCACTGCATCTGTCGTTCGGCATGTACCGCGGCGCACAGTTGATGCCGGCGCTGAACGACGCAATCGCGACATACGAGCCTCCTGAGGCTCCCCCGGCAGTCGTCACGCTCGACAGCATGTCGTTATTCGACAGCGGCAACGCGCAACTGAAACCAGGCTCGACGCGTGCGATGGTCGGTGCGCTCGAGATGATCAGGGCGAATCCCCGCAAGCGGATTCTCGTTGCCGGGCATACCGACGCAACCGGCGCACCGGATAGCAACTTGCGGCTGTCGATCGCACGTGCAGCCGCCGTACGCGACTGGCTGGTCGACGCGTCAGGCATGCCGGCCACGCAGTTTGCAATCCAGGGGTATGGCGATACGCGGCCCATCGCGAGCAACGACGCATCCGAAGGTCGCGCAAAGAACCGGCGCGTCGAAATCACGCTCGTACCCGATACGGCTCCTCAGCGCGTTGATAGCGCATCGACAGCGCGTTGATGGAGCATCGATAACGCATTGGTCACGAATCTGTATTCAACCCGATTCACCAATCCGTTTGAATCCCGAAGCGCTCCGCTTCGGGAATTGGGGCCCCGGAGCCAGTTGCTCCGGGTCATCGTTGCAGTACGAAACAGCAGGAAAAGGGAGAGAAAATGGCGATTCCAGCATATATGTGGCTCAAGGATGATGGCGGCGCGGACATCAAAGGCTCGGTAACCGTGCAAGGCCGTGAAGGTAGTGTCGAGCTTGTCGCATTCGATCACAGCGTCCACATTCCGACCGACGGCAACACCGGCAAGCTCACGGGCACCCGCGTGCATAAGCCGATCACCCTCACCAAAGAGACGGACTCGTCCACCCCGTATCTCTATAAGGCGGTGACGAGCGGACAAACCCTTAAGAACGTTGAAATCAAGTGGTACAGGATCGACGACGCGGGCAAGGAAAAAGAATACTTCAACACGAAGCTCGACAACGTGAAGGTTGTCGCCGTCAAGCCAAAGATGCTCGATATCAAGAACCCGGACTTCGAGAAGCATAACCATCTTGAAGACGTGGAACTGCGTTACGAGACGATCACGTGGTCTTACAAGGATGGCAACATCATCCATAAAGACACGTGGAACGAGCGATCCTGATCGTTTGAGCCGATGTCGTGCGGCGCACTTGCCATGCACTTGCCACGCACTTGCCACGCAGGCACCAAACGTACGTAGGTACCGGCGCCACACGACAGTCTCGAAAGCATCTGTTTCGCCAGCTCGCTCCGCGGCGCAGCTGGCGCATCGAACCGACGATCAACGGCAGCCAAACGCCGTACCAGACGCAATGCAACGTCTGCCACGCTTTTCTGGCCGTGTCATTTCATCCCGCGAGACGATCGAAGCATGTCCGTTACGAATACCCGAGATACGTCTGCGCTGCTGCGCAGGCTCAACCCTCACTGCGCGCGCGCACTCGAAGCAGCCGCGAACCTTTGTCAGGCGCGTCTTGCGGGCGAAATTTCCGTCGAGCACTGGCTATTGAAACTGATTGAGGCCGGCGACGGCGATGTCCCGGCGCTGCTCGAGCATTGCGACATCGATATCGATGCACTCTGGCAGGCGCTACTCGAATCGATCGCCCGCGCGCCACGCAATCTGCGCGGTAAGCCAGCGCTGTCGCTGCAGGCTGCTACGGTATTGCAGGATGCGTGGAGCCTCGCGTTGGTGGACGCCTTGACTGACACCACGGGTGACGTAATCCGCTCGAGCCATTTGCTCCAGGCTATTATGGAAGCGCCGCACGTATTGCATACGCGCCGCGCGCTTTCTCTGCTACCACTATCCGCCGCACAGATCCGCAGGCTGATGCCGCGGCTTGGTTCCCGATCGACCGAACACGTAGCGACGCCGCCACCTGTCACCGAATCGGCCACCTATACGCTTGCGCCCGTGCAAACCGGAGCAATCGGAGCCATCGCCGCAACAGAAGCGACCGACGAAACCGCCGCCACCCGAGAGGCCCGTCGGTGCGCCCAACCCACATCCGCGCGCCAGCAAGCGGACGTATCATCGTCCGCGCCGGCATCTCCTCAACGCAGATCTAACGCATATCAAGCAATACACTCTGCCGACGAAGCTCTCTCCCGCTTCGCGCTCGACCTGACCGATAAAGCACGCCGCGGCGAAATCGACCCGGTCTTCGGACGCGATCGCGAAATCCAGCAGATGGTCGATGTTCTCGTGCGCCGGCGTAAGAACAATCCGATTCTCGTCGGCGAACCCGGTGTCGGCAAAACGGCACTCGTCGAGGGGCTTGCACTGCGCGTCGCCGAAGGGAACGTGCCGAATCTGATCCGCGACGTGCGTATTCTTACGCTCGACCTCGCCCTGTTGCAGGCCGGCGCTGGCGTCAAAGGCGAGTTCGAACAGCGTCTCAAGAACGTCATCGACGAGGTCCGCGCGTCACCGGTGCCGATCCTGATTTTTGTCGACGAGGCGCATACATTGATTGGCGCCGGCAACGCCGCAGGCGGAGCCGATGCGGCCAACCTGCTGAAACCCGCGCTCGCGCGCGGCGAACTGCGGACCATCGCTGCGACCACGTGGTCGGAGTTCAAGGAGTTTTTCGAGCGCGACGCCGCACTCGAACGCCGCTTTCAGATCGTCAAGGTCGACGAGCCCGACGACGAAGCCGCATGCCTGATGCTACGCGGGCTCGTCAACCGCTACGCGCAATACCATCGCGTACATATCCGCGATGACGCACTCGTTGCGGCAGTCAGGCTGTCACGTCGTTATATTCCCGCGCGGCAGTTGCCCGACAAGGCCGTCGACCTCATCGACACCGCGGCGGGCCGCGTCCGCATGACGCTCGAGTCGCCGCCGGCGGAATTGCAACGCGCGCGCGCAGCGGTCGTCGCGCTCGAACTGGAACGCGCAACGCTCGATGCAGACGAGGCGGCCGGCATCGAAGACCATCAAATCAGTCAGACGCGCCGCGCCACGCTCGACGCGCTGCTCTTAACCGCTACCGAAGAACAAAAGAAACTGCAGGCGCGATACGAACAGGAGCTCGCTCTCGTCACCGCGCTGCACGCACGCCGCGACGCCGAACCACCGATGCGCGATCCGTTCGCGCTAAGCACCGCCCGCGAGGCGCTCGCCGACGTACAACGCAGTTCGCCGCTCGTGTTCGCAGACGTCGATGCGCAAGCGGTCGCACGTGTGGTCGCCGATTGGACCGGCATCCCGGTTGGCGATCTCGTCGACGACGAGCTGCAGCGCCTGCTTACGCTCGAAGCACAGCTTGCGCAGCGCGTCGTCGCGCAAGACGATGCGCTTGCCGCGCTTGCACGAAGCCTGCGCACCGCTAAAGCGGGGCTCGGCAACGAGCGGGCTCCGCTCGGCGTGTTTCTGCTCGCCGGCCCGTCCGGCGTCGGCAAGACCGAAACGGTGCTGGCAATCGCCGACCTGCTGTTCGGCGGCGAGGCCGCGTTGACCACGATCAACATGTCCGAGTATCAGGAAGCGCATACGGTCTCGCAGCTAAAAGGGGCGCCGCCCGGCTACGTCGGCTATGGACGCGGCGGCATTCTGACCGAAGCAGTCAGGCGGCGGCCATTCAGCGTCATCCTGCTCGACGAAGTGGAGAAGGCGCACCGCGACGTGCTGGACCTTTTCTATCAGGTGTTCGATCGCGGCACGATGCGCGACGGCGAAGGACGCGAGATCGACTTCCGCCATTGCGTGATTTTGATGACGTCGAACCTCGGCAGCACGCAAATCGACGATGCGACCGCCGATAACCGCGCAATCTCGCAAGCAGAACTGCTCGAAGCGATCCGCCCGTCGCTGACGGCGCACTTTCAGCCAGCGCTGCTCGCGCGTTTCCAGACGCTCGTCTATCGGCCCCTCGACCTGCCCGCGCTTGCATCGATCCTGCGCCTCAAGCTTGCGAAACTCGCCGACCGCCTGCGCCGACAGCACGATGTCCTGTTCGCGTGCGACGAGGCGCTAGTCGACGCACTGGCACAACACTGCGTCGCGCGCGACTCGGGCGCCCGCAGCATCGACGCATTCATCGATCAACGCATTTTGCCCACCGTTGCGCGTGAATTGCTCGTGCGCATCGCGACCGGTACCGTGCCCGCCGAAGTGCGGCTTTCGGGTTCACCGGAGGGCAAGCTCACAATCGACTTTATCGAACGCGACATCGCGCAAAGCCGCCGTACACCTCCAATAACTGCGACTGCGACCGCGACCACATAACAAAGCCCCCGCAACCAGCATACCCGCGAAACCATGCCCGCCGGCCCATCCCTCCATGACATCCTGCTCGCGCATATCGACGGCGAGCCGCTCCATGCGCACAGCGATCGCACGCTCGAGTGTCTGAGCGTGCAGCAAAACGTGCGTCGCATTCTGAACACACGAGCCGGCGCGCTCAAACATCTGCCGGACTACGGGCTGCCCGACCTGAGCAGCATCTATAAGGCTTTGCCGTCATCCGCACACCGGCTCAAGGAACAGATGGAAGCCACGCTGCTCAAGTACGAGCCGCGTATCCGCTCGATCGACGTCACGATTATCGACAACGATGACCCCGGCGTGCTCGTCAGCTTCGAAATGGCGTGCCATCTACGTAACGCCGGGCTCGTGCGGTTCGGCACGCACTTCGAGCCGCCCGGCCGGATGCGTATCGAGCGGCGCTGAGCGCAGCCGCATTCACCCCTTATCGACATCGCGAACGGCAACCATCGGAACTAGCGGCTCCTCACCGCATCCGCCGCTTGGACAATAATGTGCGTCACGACCTGCGGCGTTGCAATCATCGGCGAATGGTCGACCGCATGCGAATGCACCCGCGCATTCATGCGCGTGGCGAGCGCCACTTGTTTCTCGGGATTGATCATCCGGTCCTGTTCAGCCACGAGATACCAGTTGGGCCGCTCTCGCCAGAGCGGTCCCTCGATCGGCACGCCAATGCACGCCGCTGAAATCGGCCACTGCATGGCGGCGAGCACCGCCAGTTCGTCCGCGCTCGCCTGCTGCGCGAATGCCGCTACGAAGGCGTCGTCTGAATTCGATCGCGACGCCGCTCGATGTCGAGATCGACTGGATCGATGATGGCGAAGACTTGCTGGCCTGGCTCGGGCAGGCGTCGCTCGTGCGAACAGCAGCGCCGCTGGCGATCGCCGGAATCGCTGCTGCTGCCGATCGCGCAGACGCTCGCGACACTGATCTGCAACGAGAACTTTCTGCACGTGAAAGTTTGCGGGCGGCCCCAGTGCACGATGCTGTTCGCCGACCATACGCGCGGCCATAGCCGCAGATAGTGCAGCATGTCCCTTTGCGGAAACCGCGCGAAAGTCGCTGCGCATCGCAAACGTCAGAAAGAAATGCCGCAACACCCGTTGCAAAACACGCTCCGAGGCCCCGTTGCACAGCGAATGCGGCCACTAGACCACGACAAACGCGTACGCGATTGCAAAAACGCACGGCGCGCCTCGCGACGCTCGAAAACGCACTGCACGAAGCCCCGTTAAAATAAAACCCGCGATTGAGCACCCGATCGAACACTGCGCAACGGAACGGCGCAGAGAATGGCGCCGAAAGCCGTTCCGCGTTTTGCAAGGTACCCACATGCGGATTCTGGTCGTCGAAGACGAGCCCAAGACGGGCGCATATCTGAAGAAAGGTCTCGAGGAATCGGGCTATAGCGTCGACGTCGCGGCCGACGGCGCCGATGGCCTGATCCTCGCACAGGAAGAAGACTACGACGTCATCGTGCTCGACGTCATGCTGCCGACAATGGACGGCTGGGCCGTGCTGAAAACCCTGCGCGCCACGCGTTCCACGCCGGTGCTGTTTCTGACCGCGCGCGACGACATCGACGACCGCGTGCGCGGCCTCGAACTCGGCGGCGACGACTACCTCGTCAAACCGTTCGCCTTCGTCGAGCTGCTCGCGCGCGTGCGCACGCTCGCGCGCCGCGGCCCGCCGCGCGAAAGCGAATTACTGAAGGTGGGCGACCTCGAAATCGACGTGAACCGGCGGCGCGTCAAACGCGGCGCGAATCGCATCGACCTCACGCCGCGCGAATTCTCGCTGCTGCAACTGCTCGCGCGCCGCCAGGGCGAAGTGTTGAGCCGCACGCAGATCGCGTCGTACGTGTGGGATATGAACTTCGACAGCGACACGAATGTCGTCGAAGTCGCGATTCGCAGGCTGCGCGCCAAAATCGACGATGGCTACGACGTCAAGCTGATCCAGACCGTGCGCGGCGTCGGCTACGTGATCGAATGCAAAACGCCCGACTGATGGCCGGCCGGTCGCTGACCACGACGCTCGCGCTCGCGTTCGCGGGCACGACGATCGCGGTGTTCGCGCTGGTCGGCAGCGTGCTCTATTTCGCGCTCGAACGGCAGGTCACGCACCAGGACGACGACGAAATCGTGCTCGCCGCGCGTCACACGCGACGCCTTGCCAACGAGCTACGCTCGTTCGACGACGTGCGCGCGCATGCGGACCGGCTCACGAGCCAGGTGCTCGGCAACACGGCGCTGTCGATGGACGTGCGCGACTCGGACGGCAACATGCTGTCGAGCCACAACACGGCGGACGGCGCGACGTCGATGCTGGCGCCGCTCGTCGCGACGCAGCGCGTCGCGCAAGCCGAACGCATTACCGACACCGCCATCGTCGAAACGCAACAGGGCTCGCGCATGCCCGTGCGCGGCCTCGCCACCGATGCGCTACTGGCCGACGGCAGCGCGGTCACGATTGTCATCGCGCGCGACATGACCGACCGCTGGCTGCTGCTCGACCACTATCGCGACCGGCTGTACGGCGCGGGGTTCGGCGGCATGCTGCTCGCGTTTCTGATGAGCTGGATGCTCGTGCACGAATCGCTGCGCCCGCTACGCGAGCTTGCGGCACATGCGGCAGCAATCACCGTGGACCGGCTGCACGCGCACATGAAAATCGACGATGCACCGCGCGAGCTCGCCGTCGTCATCGCATCGCTCAATGCGATGCTCGACCGGCTTGCCGGCGGGTTCCAACGGATGTCGCAATACACGGCCGATCTCGCACACGATATGCGCACGCCGCTCGCGAATCTGCGCGGCTCGACCGAGGTCGCGTTAGCGCGGCCGCGCGGTGTCGAAGAATATCAGGCCTTGCTCGAATCGAACCTCGAGGAATGCGAACGCTTGTCGCGGATGATCGAAAGCGTGCTGTTTCTTGCCCGTGCCGAGCATCCACAGTTCGTCACCCATATGAAAACGCTCGATGCGCACGCGGAACTCGCGCGCGTCGCCGATTACTTCGAGGGCATCGCCGACGATGCGGGCGTCAAGGTACGCGTGCTCGACGCCCGGCGTATCGACAACAAGACCAATAGCGAAAATGAAAGCGAAACCAGCGGCAGCGCGTTCCGCGCCGATGCGGAACTGTTCCGGCGCGCGGTGTCGAATCTGCTCGCGAATGCGATTCGCCATACGCCGCGCGGCGGGAAAATCACCTTGAGCGCGCAACCGGAGCGCGCCGCGGAAAGTCTGCGCGTGAGCGTCGCGAACGAGGGCTCGCATATCGATCCGTCCGCGCTCGAGCGCGTCTTCGACCGCTTCTACCGCGCCGACCCCGCGCGGCGCACGGCGCCCGCCGGGCCCGCGTCGACGGGCCTCGGCCTTGCCATCGTGCGCACGATCATGGAACTGCACGGCGGCAGCGCCTTCGCCGAAAGCGACGAAACGGGCACGCGTTTCATTCTGCTTTTCCCATTGAAGCGGAAGTAGTCGAGGTTGAAGTGGCGGATGCGAGCACCGCCCGATCCCATCCCCCGCCCAGTGCGCGCATCAACTGCACGCTGGCGTCGATACGGCGCGCGTCGATCTGGTCGACGGTGCGCTCGTTCGTCAGCGCGATCGTCTGCGCGGTCACGACGTCGAGATAGCTGACCGCGCCCGCATTGAAGCGGTTCGTCGTCAGTTGCAGCGAGCGTGCCGCGGCGGCGGCCGCGAGCTGCTGCGTTTGCGCTTCGCTCGCCAGGGTCGTGAGCGCGGAGAGCTGATCCTCGACCTGCTGGAACGCGACCAGTACCGTCTGCCGATAATCGGCCACCACGCCGTCGTACTGTGCATGCGCGCCTTGCAGCGCCGCGTCGCGGCGGCCGCCATCGAAAAGCGTGCCGGCAATTTGGGCGCCGAGCGACCAGAAGAGGCTCGGCGCCGTCAGCCACGGTGCGAAAAACGTGCTTTCGAGGCCCGCGCTCGCCGACAACGTGAGGTTCGGATAGTACGCCGCACGCGCTTCGCCGATCTGCGCGTTCGCCTCGGCGACGCGCCGTTCGGCCGCCGCGATGTCGGGCCGGCGTTCGAGCAGTTCGGACGGCACGCCTGGCGGGATGTCGGGCACCGGCACCGCGGCCGTGATCGGCGCAATCGTGAACGTCGAGGCCGGCTCGCCGATCAGCGTCGCGATCGCGTGCTGCAACTGCGCGCGCTGCAAGTCGATATCGGTGTCCTGTGTGCGCGTGCTTTCGAGTTGCGTCTGTGCCTGCGCAACCGCCGATGCATCGACGACGCCCTTCTGGAACTGCTGTTGAATGATCTTGAGCGCGGCTGCATAAGCAGTCACCGTATCGTCGAGGAGCTTCTTCTGGATATCGAGTGCACGCAGATCGAAGTAGTCGGCGGCGAGATCCGCGCTGACAGACAGACGCACCGCATCGAGATCCGCTTGCGACGCCTGCGCCTCGTCGCGCGCGCCGACCGTCGCGTCGCGCACGCGTCCGAACAGGTCGGGCTCCCAGCTCGCGTTCAGACCCACCGAATAGTCGGGCTCCGTCACGCCCGCAAGCGAGCGGTGCTTGATGTTCTGCGACGTGCGATAGCGCAACGTCGAAGCGCCTGCGCCGACTGTCGGAAAGAAGCCCGAACGCTGGTACGCGACCATCGCGCGCGCCGCCTGCAATTGCGCGACCGCTTTCTTGACGGTCTGGTTCGAGATGTCGACGCGGGCTTCGAGGCGATTCAGTTCATCGTCGTTGAAGACGGTCCACCATGGGCCGCGCGGCGTCGCATCGGCGGGAGCGGCGAGCGACCAGCCATTCGTCGATTGCGGCGGCGAAGACCGCGGCGAGGTCGTCGCGCTGGCGATGCCTGCTTGCGTGCCCGCATAGCGAGCCGGCACGTCGACTTCGGGCTTCGTGTAAGCAGGCAGTGTCGAGCAGGCCGCAAGCGAGCACGCAAGTAAGGCAGCGAGCATGACGCGAGCGCGGTTACGCTTCAGGAACAGGGGCGGCGTTGTCATCATCGACTCCTGATTGTGCGCATCGGCGCGTGTCATTTGTTCGCCGCCGCAACCGTGCGCGCCGTCGCCGGCGGTTCGATCGCGACGCTCTCTCCGGTCACGATCGCATCGCCCGGGTTGTTGATCACGCGGTCGGACTTCGCCAGTCCCGTCGCAACTTCGACATAGGTGCCAAAGTCGCGGCCGATCGTCACGGTCTTCAATTGCACCTTGTCGCCGGGCCCGGCCACCGCAATCGTCACGCCGTCCGGCCGGAACAGCAGCGCGCTGACGGGCAGCTCGAGCGCCGGATGCGCGGAATCGAGCTGCACATGCACCTGCGCGTACGCGCCGGGCAGCAGCGCACCGTCTTTGTTGTCGACGTCGACTTCGACGCGCAGCGTGCGGCTCACCGGGTCGATCGCATCCGCACTGCGCGCGACCTTCGCATCGAAACGCCGCCCCGGATATTGCTGCGTCGTCAGATAGACAGGCGTGCCCGTGCCGACTTCGCTCGCATCGTTTTGCGGCACGTCGATAAAAACGCGCAGCGTATTGGTCTCTTCGATATGGAACAGTTCGCCCGGCATTGCTGCGAGCCCCGGCGTGCCGCCAGCGGTCACGAGCGCGCCGACGTCGACATTGCGCGCGGTGATCACCCCGTTGAACGGCGCCGTCACCTTTTCGTACGACACGAGTTCCGCGAGCCGCGCGACGTTCGCCTGCGCCGACGCGAGAATGGCGCGCTTCGCTTCCATATCGCTCGTTTTCGCGTCGGCGTCCTGCTGCGCCACCGATTGCGTCTGCAACAACTGCTGCCAGCGTTTTGCAGTGGTGTTCGCGTAGTCGTAGTTCGCCTGCGCGGTCGCTTCGTCGGCACGCGCCTGGCGCAATTGCGCATCGAGTTCCGGCGTTTCGATCACGGCGAGCGTGTCGCCGGCTTTTACTTTTGCGCCGATATCGGTGTACCAGTGCAGCACGTATCCGCTCGTGCGCGCATAGATCGATGCATCCGCATACGGCATCACCGAGCCTGGCAACAGCAGTTCGCTCGACGCGGGCGCGGGCTTCGGCGTCACGATCGACACCGGCAGCGCGCGTTGCGCAGCGACCTGCTCCGTCAACGCGCGCTTCGCTTCGAGCCGCGGCACGAGGCCGATCGCAAGCAATACGGCGGCAAGTCCGCCGATCACGAGCGGCAGCGCGCCATGGCGCCGTCGACGCGCAGGCAGCGATGCGCCCGTGCTCGCGTCAGACACGTTGCTGTCGCCCGGCTGGGCCGGCCCGGTTTGCGTGGTTTCCTCGGTTTGGGGGGTATTCATCGCGGATCTCTATCTGAAGAAGGCATCACGAACAGATCGCATCGGATCTCGAAGAAGGCGCTGTCATGGTTTATGCGTGCGCGGAAGTCGAGGAATCGACGGCGCGTCCCGACTTTCTGCGCTTTGCGAGCCAGCCATGGACCATGCCGAACACCACCGGCACGAAGATCAGCGTCGACATCGTGCCGGCCGCGAGGCCGCCGATCACGGCGCGGCCAAGCGGTGCGTTCTGCTCGCCGCCGTCGCCGAGGCCGAGCGCCATCGGCAGCATGCCGATCAGCATTGCGAGCGCTGTCATCAGCACCGGACGGAAGCGGCTGAAGCCGGCGTCGAGCGCGGCGGCAAGCGGCTCGATGCCGGCCGCGAGTTTTTCGCGCGCGGTGTTGATCACGAGAATGCTGTTCGCCGTCGCGATGCCGATACACAGAATCGTGCCGGTCAGCGCGGGCACGCTCAATGTGGTGTGCGTCGCGAACAGCATCCACGAAATGCCCGCGAGCGACGCGGGCAAGCCGCTCACGATGATCAGCGGATCGAGCCACGACTGAAAATTCACGACCATCAGCAAATAGACGAGCACGATCGCGAACACGAGGCCGAAGCCGAGTCCGCTGAACGATTCGTTCATCGACTGCACCTGGCCGCGCACGACGATCGACGAACCGGGCGGCAATTGCGCGCGCGCTTCGTCGACGAGCTTCGATACGTCGGATGCGACGCCGCCGAGGTCGCGCCCTTGCGCGGATGCGAAGATATCGAGCACCGGCTGCACGTTGTAGTGCGAGACCACTGCCTGCTGCGTGCCGCGCGACATCGTGCCGAGCGTGCCGAGCAGGTTCTGCGGATTGACCTTCGGCGAAACCGTGGTGATCGGGATATTCGCGAGCGTCTGCAGCGAGTGGATGTCGTATTGCGGCACTTCGGCCATCAGCGGATAGCTGACGCCGTTCTTCGGGTCGAGCCAGAAATTCGGCGACGTCTGCGAGCTGCCGGACAGCGCGATCAGCAGGTTCTGCGCGACGTCGCGCTGCGTGAGGCCCGCCTGTATCGCCTTGGTTCGATCGACGTCGACATTGATGGCAGGCTCGTCGCCGGGCTGCTGGATGCGGGCGTCGACGAGGCCGCGCACGCCGCGCAGTTTCGTCAGCAGTTCGTTGGCGACCACGCGGTTCGCGGCGAGCTTGTTGCCGACGATCTGCACGTCGATCGGCGCAGGCAAGCCGAAATTCAGGATCTGGCTCACGATGTCGGCCGGCAGAAACGCGAACGCCACGCCTGGAAACGATGCGTTGAGCACATTGCGCAGCTTTGCGACATATTGGGCGGTCGGCTTGTGATCGGGCTTCAACGTGATCAGGATGTCCGCGTCCGCGGAACCGATCGGGTCCGACGAGTCATACGTCAGATTGATGCCGCTGACGGGCACGCCGATGTTGTCGAGTATCGATCCCTGCTCCGAGGCCGGAATCACCGTGCGGATTCTGGCTTCGACTTCGTCGGTGATGCGCGCGGTTTCTTCGATGCGCGTGCCGGTCGGGGCGCGCAGATGCAGACGGATTTCGCCGGTGTCGACGGCCGGGAAAAAATCGCGGCCGATAAACGGTACGAGCACGAGCGAACCGAGGCACAGCAGCAGAAACAGCGGAATAAAGCGGCGCCGCCGGGCAAGCGCGCGTTCGAGCGCGCCGCGATACACGAGGCGCAGCGCCTCGAAACGCCGCTCGAATGCAGCCTGAAAATGCGCGAATACAGCAAAGCGGCCCGGCTGCGATGCGGCGTCAGGCGCGCCCTGCACCTTCTTCTTCGCTCGCATCAGATACATCGCGAGCGTCGGAATCAACGTGCGCGAGAAGAAATACGACGCGCACATCGCGAACACCACCGCCTCCGCCAGCGGCACGAACAGATAGCGTGCCACGCCCGACAACAGAAACATCGGCACGAATACGATGCAGATCGACAATGTCGAAACGAAAGTCGGCACTGCGATCTCGCCGGAGCCGTTCAGAATCGCATCGTGCAGCGCTTCGCCGTTCTCGAGATGATGGGTGATGTTCTCGATCGCGACGGTTGCGTCGTCAACCAGTATCCCGACGGCGAGCGCGAGTCCGCCGAGCGTCATGATATTGATCGTCTCGCCGAGCGCGGACAGTGCGACGAGCGAGGTCAGCACCGCGAGCGGAATCGATACGGCGATGATCAGCGTCGCGCGCCAGCTGCCGAGAAACAGCAATATCATCGCGGCGGTCAGGCAGGCGGCGATCGCTGCTTCGCGCACGACGCCGTTGATGGCCGACTTCACGAACACCGACTGATCCGACAACGGCGTGACCTTGAGCGCGCTCGGCAGGCCCGCCTCGATCTTCGGCAGCATCGACTTCACTTGCTGGATGATCGTGAGCGTCGATGCGCTGCCGGTCTTTTCGACTTCGAGCAGCGCCGCGCGCTTGCCGTCGCTGCGCACGATATTCGTCTGCGGCTCGTAGCCGTCGATCACATGCGCGACGTCGCGCACATAGACTACGCCGCCGTTCACGGTCTTGATCGGCAGGTTGTTCAGCGCGGCGATCGAGTCGGTGCTGCCGTTCATCTCGACGTTGTACTCGCGCGTGCCGATCTTCGCGGTGCCGCCGGGCAGAATCAGATTCTGCGCATTCACCGCGTTGACCACGTCGAGCGGGGCGAGGCCCTTGGCCTGCAGCGCGGCCGGATCGAGTTCGACGATCACCTGGCGCACTTTGCCGCCGAACGGCAACGGCACGGCAGCACCCTGCACGGTTGCAAGCTGCGTGCGGATAAAGCTGTTGCCGAGGTCGTACAACGATTGCTCGGGCAGCGTGTCGCTCGACAGCCCGAGTTCGAGCACCGGCACGGTCGACGCGTTGTAGGTAATGATGTTCGGCGGCAAGGTGCCGGGCGGCAGCAGCCGCAACAGCGATTCGGAGTTCGACGACGCCTGGGCCACCGCACGGTTGATGTCGGCGCCCGGGTGGAAGAACACCTTCACCACCGCGACGCCGTTCAGCGACTGCGATTCGATGTGTTCGATATCGTCGACGTCGGTCGTCAGCGCACGTTCGTAGATCGAGGTGATCCGCTGCGCCATGTCCTGCGCCGACAGGCCATTGAACGACCAGACGATGCTGACCACCGGCACATTGATATTCGGGAAGATATCGGTCGGCGTACGAACGATCGCGAGCGGCCCGATGATGAACAGCAGGATGGCCAGCACGATGAACGTGTACGGGCGCTTGAGCGCGAGCTTGACGATCCACATGACCAGACTTCCTCGAAGATGAACGACGTGCGAGCCTCCTTCGCGTCAGCGCGTCAGCACAGGCTTGGCGCTTCATGCGGCCGCGAAGTGTCTCGGGATGGAAACAGTGTGCGCTGCCGGCCATTACCCGTTTCCGACGCGTTGATTACGAGTCTGTTATCTACGCGCCGATAGGCGTGGTCGTGGGCTGAAGCGGGCTGGAGCGGGTTGCTGCAGGTTGCTGAGGGCTGCTGAGGGCTGCGATCCCGATCGACGTCGAGCGCCGTTCAGTTCGCGCCCGCCTTGAGCGCCTCGTAGCGGTCTTTCGTGATGCCGCGAGCGTCGTAGAGGAATGCCGCCAGTTGCCAGATCGTCGCGTCCGATTGTGTTTTGCCGAACGAGGGCATCGCGGTCATGTCGACGCCATGCTTGATCACCCAGAACATCAATGGCGGCTTGTTGCGGCGGCTGGCCGCGAGCAGTTGCGGCGCGGACGGCTCGATGCCCTGCCCGACCGCGCTCAGCGGGCGGTCGGGCGCACCATGGCACAGTGCGCAGGTCGAGTCGTACATGCGCGCGCCGGCGCGGATGTTTTCGAGCGACATCAGATCGCCCGGCGGCAGATCCTTGCCGCCGTGGCGGTGCAGCGATGCTTCATAAGTTCGATGCAGCAGCCACGCGACGGCCGCATTGTCCTTCGAACTGGCCGATACGTCGTAGATACCGGAATAGACGAACGCGATGGCCGCGACGGCGGACAGCACGAGCAATGCAACCGCCGTCGCGACGACGGTGGCGAGTCGGGAACGAGTAGACATGCGCGGGGGCCTTTGTGCGTGAAGGTTTCGAGCGAGCGACGCACGATCGTAAGACGCGCTGCTTTGCTGTTCGCGGTCGCGCAGATTACCGTTCCGTTATCTTTGCCCGCACACGGTGAGCGCGCTTGCGGCGCGCGATCCGTGTTTTTCAATGCGCACGCACCCTGCGCAGATGCGCCATGGCTAGGGCGATTCGCGCGGCATGCCTTGCCAATAGAGGTTGAAACCCATCAGCGACGTCAGCGCGTGCGCCGCGTCTTTCATTCCTGCGCCGACTTCGGCCATCGACGGCACTGGCGCATTGTCGATGCGCTCGATATAAGGCGTCGGCTCGAAGAACCGCTGCCGGCGGAAAGCATCGATGCGCATCGGCGGCTCAACCTGGCCATGTCGGTGCCCGTTGCGATCGGCGAATCGCTTTATTACCCGGGGCAGTTCGGCGAATATATGAAAGCCGATGCATGCTCGATCGTACAGGCGGACGTTGCGCGCATCGGCGGCATTACGCCGTGGCTGAAAGTCTCGCATCTGGCCGAAGCACTGAACCTCGATATCTGTCCGCATTTCCTGATGGAACCGCACGTCAGCGTGTGCGCGGCGGTGCCGAACGCGAAGTGGGTCGAGTACATTCCGCAGGTCGATTCGCTCGCGCATTCGCGCGTACGCATCGACGAAGGCTACGCGTACGCGCCGATCGAGCCCGGCATCGGCATCGATCGGAACCGGGATGCGATTCGCCCCGCGCAACATGTGGAACACGCGGTGAATGCAGCCGACGCACTTGCCTGAGGTTTCGTCGGCATGGTGCGCCTCCCCTGTATGCAAGCGGCAATCCGGGTACGATAGGCGCTCCTCGAACTCATGCAACGGAGCTTTGGATGCGCAAGATGGCCATGCTGATCGGTATCGCGCCGGAGAAAATCGCCGAATACAAGGCGCTGCACGCGGCGGTATGGCCTGCCGTTCTCGCGCGGATCCGGCAGTCGAATATCCGCAATTACTCGATCTTTCTACGCGAGCCGGAGAATCTGCTGGTTGGATATTGGGAATATCACGGCGACGATTTCAATGCCGACATAGCGGCGATCGCGGCGGACCCTGAAACGCAGCGCTGGTGGGAGCTCACCGCGCCTTGCCAGACACGGCTTGCGAGCGCAAACGATCACGAACAGTGGTCGATGATGGAGCAGGTGTTCGATCTCGACGCCTGATCGTCAGCACCAGCCGGCGCGGGCCGGACGGCGCAACGCCGTGCGCCGGTTCGCGTCGCGCCCGACATCTCCAAAGCTGGGCCGCCTAGCCGCGCGACGGCCGGTTGAAGCGCTGCTCGACCACCGGCTGTCCCCAATGCATGCCTTCGGCTTCATGCGTGAGCACGAAGCCTTCCGATTCGTATAGATGGCGCGCGGCGTCGAGCCCTTTGAATGTCCATAGAAACGTCTCGTCGAAGCGCGCATCGACGTAATCGAGCGCCTTCGCGAGCAGGCGGCGCCCAACGCCGGTGCCGCGCACTGCATCGTCGACGATAAACCAGCGCAGGTGCGCTTTGCCGGTCGCCTCGTCGCCGTCGATCGCGATCGACGCGAGCGTGCGGCCGTCTTCCACGTAGCACCACAACTCCTTGCCGCTTGCGGGCAACCGGTAGGCGAAGTCGGCCAGTTCCGATGCGACGCGCCGCTCGAAAAACGCGCCGAAGCCCGACTCGCGCGCGTAGTAACGCCCATGCAGGGCTGCTATGTCGCCGATGCAGCCGGGCCGGTAGCCGGTCTCGATCTGCGCGGTCGGCACGAGTACCGGCGCGCCGCGCGCCGTCCTGCCGGCGTCGTTATCGAGCGCGAGCGCGTCCGCATAGAGCGCGAGCGATCGCACGAGCGCCTGCTGGTCCTCCGGCACGAGCTTGCGCAATGCGTTCGACACCTGGTCGGTCGCGAAGCGGTCGATCTTTCTGCGCAGTTTTTGCCCGGCTTCGGTCAGATAAAGCAGCGACGAACGCGCGTCGTCGCTCGAGGCCTCGCGGTAGACAAGGCCCGCTTCCTCGAGCTTCGCCAGTTGCCGGCTCGTATTCGATTTGTCGAGCCGCAGCAAATTGGCGAGGTCGCGCGCCGGCATGCCCGGCGCGCCGCCGATCTCGAGAATCGCGTGGCAGGCGGACGGCGCGAGCTCGCTGTTGGCGAGCGTCGAGCGCATGAAGCCGAGTTCGCGCACGAGTTTGCGCGAGAATTCGCGCAGTTCGAGGATCGTGCGGTCGCGCGGTTTTTCGGGTTGTGCGACGTAATCCATCGTGAGTCTCCTGTTTATTGCTGCGATCCAGCCGCTTCTTTTTGGTTGCGATGCGCAACCAATATAATTGCGCATCGCAACTTGTTCAAGCGGTTTTTTACAGGAGACTTTTTAAAGTGGCCGGAGCCGAGTCGCGACCGCGAAGCACAAAAGCACGCGCGCGGTATTCAACCGTTCGGGAACGGCTGGATACCGCGCGCTTCGAAATGGCTCGTCGCCCGCGGACGGACACGCTCGTTGCGTCAGTCAGGCATGCCCTGCCCACGCGTTTCCGGCAAAAACCACGGCAGCACGATACCGATCACATAAACGGAACCGAGCGCCATCGCCGCTTGCGGCACGCCGCCGAACGACTTGATCATGCCGCCCGCGATGATCGGAAAGACCCATGCGATCAGCCGCGCCGCGTTGAACACGAAGCTGATCGCAGTCGAACGCACGGTACTCGTGAACAGTTCGCACGGATAGATCGCCATCCACACGTACGCACAACCAAGCGTAAAGAAACCGTTGACCGGTGCGACGACCATCATTGCTTCGACGCTACCCGTGAATCTGTAGGTAATCACCGTCGTCACGAGCGAGCCGACGAAGCCCAGCGACAGAAACGCCTTGCGGCCGATCGCATCGATGATGAAGCCTGCGACCATATACGCGACGATGGCGCCGATCGTGTACGAGATCGAAACCTTCGAACCCCACGACAGCGGATCGGCAATATGCTCGGCTTTGGCAATGGCCACTGTATGCGTCGGCAGCCAGCTCGAGATCGCCCACCAGCCGACCGTCGTGACGATCGACAGCACGAGCAGAATAACGGTGCGGCGCGCGGCCTCGCGCTCGTTGAACAGTTGCGTAAGCGTGAAAGGCCGCTTGTCGCCGTGCGTGAGCGCATTCGCGCCGCGTTGCGCAGACGCGGTTGCCGATGTCGCGTTCCAGCGCTTCTCGCGCACCGCGCGCTGCCATTTCTCCGATTCGTTCACGCCACGCCGTATGTACAGCACGAATAGCGCGGGCACCGCGCCGAGCGCGAACATCAGCCGCCAGGTTTCGGCGCCGAGCGGATGCAGCGTCGACATCGCGTACCAGACGACCGCCGCCGTCAGCGTGCCCCAGCCGAAGCCCGATTGCAGAAAGCCGGCGCCTTTCGCCCGCGCTTGCTCGGGCCACGTCTCGGAAAGCAGCGCAATGCCCGTGCTCCACTCGCTGCCCATCGCGAGGCCCGTCACGAAGCGCAGCGCGCACAAGGTCCAGACCGTGTCGGAGAACGCGGTGAAACCGGAGAAAAGTGCGTATAACAGGACCGACCACAGCATCATGCGCTTGCGGCCGACGTAGTCGGCGAGAATGCCGCCGACAAGGCCGCCGATGCCCCAGCCGAGCAGCGTGATGCCGATCACAACCCCGGCATAGATGGTCGAGGATGCAGCCTGTGCCGGCGTCAATACCGAGTGCAGCATCGGCGCGAGCACGACGACGAGCACGAGCGCCTCATAGCCGTCGAAGATCCAGCCGAGAAAACTCGCGCGCAGCACGCGCCAGTGCATCGCCGTCAAACCGTCGTACCAGCGGCCGCGTGAGCCGACCGCAATGTGCCCTTGTTCCATCTCGCTTTGTCTCCAATGTACTTGCCTGCGTGCTGCCGCCGTTCTGCGTCGGCTTATCGCGTTTCTCTTTTATCGCTGTCCGAACGACGCGCCGCTGAACACCTTGTTCACGCCACGCGGTTCGCTGCGCCAGTATTGCGGCGGCGCCGTCACGCTTGCGCCGAGTTCCGCCGCCGCATGCCATGGCCAGCGCGGATCCCACAACACCGCGCGAGCCAGCGCGATCAGGTCGGCCTCGCCGCTGCGAATCGCGTTGTCCGCTTCGGCGGCCTGCGTGACGAGCCCGACGCCCACCGTCGTCATACCGGTGGCCTCGCGCACCGCTTTCGCAAATGGAATCTGATAATGAGGCCCAAGCGGGATTTTCTGCAACGGCGACAAGCCGCCCGTCGACACGTCGATCCAGTCGCAGCCCAGTTGCTTCAGGCGTTGCGCGAGTTCGATCGTCCCTTCGAGATCCCAGCCGCCGTCCACCCAGTCGGTCGCCGAGACGCGCACGCCGAGCGGCTTGTCCGCGGGCCACGCGGCGCGCACCGCCTCGAACACCTCGAGCGGAAAGCGCATGCGGTTTTCGAGCGAGCCGCCGTATTCGTCGCTGCGCCGATTCGACAGCGGCGACAGAAACTGGTGCAGCAGGTAGCCATGCGCGAAGTGCAATTCGATCGCGGCAAGTCCGACGCGCGCGGCGCGCCGCGCACTTGCTGCAAACGCGTCGCGAATACGCCGCAAGCCGTCGCGGTCGAGCGCGGCGGGCGTCGCTTCGCCGTCGCGTTGCGCGACCGGCGACGGCGCGACGGTCTGCCAGCCGCCGTTTTCGACGGCAATCAGCGTGCCGCCGCGCCACGGCGGTTCGCTCGATGCCTTGCGCCCCGCGTGGTTCAACTGGACGCCGATGGGCATGTCGCTGAATTCGCGCACGTCGTCGAGGACGCGCGCGAGCGCGCGCTCGTTGTCGTCCGAATAGAGGCCGAGGCAGTGCGGCGTAATGCGGCCCGCCGCTTCGACCGCGGTCGCTTCGAGCAGCATCATCGCCGCGCCGCTCTGCGACAGATTGCCGACATGGATGCGATGCCATGCGCTCGCCGAACCGTCGATCGCGCTGTACTGGCACATCGGGCTGATCACGATACGGTTCGCGAGTTCGAGCGGACCGAGCTTCAAAGGGGAGAAAAGGGTTGCGTCCATCGATGCGATTGAGTTCAACCGATTGAATGAAATGAAATCCGCGGACGAGCCGATTGCGCGAGGCTGTCGCCGGTCATGCTGCGGTCCCGGTTGTCCGTATGGGCTTCGCGACACGCGATGGCTCGCCGCGGCGAACGCCGCCTGCGATCGTCCGCACCGCGACGCTGCACGGGTTATAGAATGCGGTTTGGCGCACGATTTGAGAATTTCTGATTATTCAGTGCAGCCATCGTCAATCGAGATGGATAGCCTCTGGCCGACACTCTGCCGCGAGGACCACCGAGAAACCAGGGGAAACCCGCACACAAAGGGCGTTAGAGCATGCGCATCCCGGAGGAGCGTCCGCTGCGTTTCGATATCGAGTCGCTGCGGATTTTTGTCGCCGTCGTCGAAGAAGGCAGTATCGCGGCAGCATCGGGACGCATGCATCTGGTCGCGTCGGCGGTCAGCAAGCGCGTGTCGGATCTCGAAGCCGAGGCCGGCACGCCACTGCTCTATCGGCATAGCCGCGGCGTGCTCGCCACGCCGGCCGGGGACGCACTCTATCATCACGCGAAGCGGCTCGTCGAGCATCTGCAGCAGATCTCCGACGAGTTGTCCGAATACTCGCAAGGCTTGCGCGGCCATGCGCGGATCTACGTGAATTTCACTGCGATGGTGCTGTACCTGCCCGCGGCGCTGAACTCGTTCTTGCATGTGAATCCGCAAGTGCGCGTCGATATGGTCGAGAAGACCAGCGACGAAGTCGTGCAGGCGATCTCGAGCGGCGTCGCCGACCTCGGCATCTGCGCGGCGTCGCGCGACGCGCTCGGCGACCTGCAGGTGCGGCCGTATCGCGTCGACAAGCTCGTCCTGATCGTGCCGAAGGCGCATCGTTTCGCCGACCGCGCGCGCGTCGCCTTCGACGAAACGCTCGACGACGATTTCGTTTGCATGCCGTACGGCACGTCGATCCCAAAGCTGTGCCGCGCGGCCGCCGAACGCGCAGACCGGCGCATGCGCGTGCGCATCGAGGTGACAAGCTTCGAGGGCGTGCGCAACATGGTCGGCGCGGGCCTCGGCATCGGGGTGCTGCCCGAACAAGGCGTGATGCCTTATCTCGAGTCGGCGGGCATACGCGCCGTCGAACTCGAAGAACCGTGGGCGTTCCGGCCGCTCGTGATCGTCGCGCGCAACTTCGACACGCTGCCGATGCCGGCCCGCATTCTTGTCGATCATCTGCAGAAGGAAGCGGCCGCCGTGCCGACCGCGGAATCAACCACCGGGCCGCGCGCGACGTGACGATCCGAAAGAAGAACTAGACACGGCTCAAACGCGACATTCGAGGCGCGGTTCTGCACCCCGCCTCACGTCGCTCGCATGCCCCTTCCGTTCAGGCGAGTCGTGCAAGAAACGATCGCACCGCGCCGTTGAAAAGCGCGGGCCGTTGCAGCGGCGCGAAATGACTGACGCCTTCCAGTACCACCCACTGCGCACCGCGAATGCTGCGGGCAAGATATTCAGCGTGTTCGCGCTTGATGAATTCGTCATGCTCGCTATGCGCGATCGTCACCGGCACGCGAATTCGCGCGAGTTCATGCACGCTCCAGTTCGGCTGCGTCTTCTGCATCGTGCTGACTGCTTCGACGAAAGCGTCGAACTGCTGCGGCGTGGCCGAAAGCTGCGCATAGTCCTTCGCATGCCTCGCAAAGCAGTGGTCGATCACCGGTGTCGCGACAAACGGCTTCGCACCACCGGGGTCCATATTGCAGCCGAAGAAGAACACGCCCGCCACGCGCTCGGGCGCTTGAGCCGCGAGTATCAGCGAGGTGCATGCGCCGTCGCTCCACCCGATCAACGCAGCGCGTTCGATACGCAGTGCATCGAGCACCGCGCGGACGTCCGATGCCATCAATTCATAACTGTATGGCCGCGCGTCGCGCGTACTGCGTCCGTGTCCGCGGCTGTCGATCGTGACGACGTAGTGCCCTGCCGCCACTAACGCCGGGACCTGGTAACCCCAATTTCCGCTGTGACCGAGGCCGCCATGCAGCAGTACGACTGGCGCGCGATCGCCGTGCCGCCCGCAAGCGGCATACCAAATCCTTGCTCCGTCATGGTCGACGTGGCCTTGACGCCGGCTCGCCGGTAACGGCGGTGCGCCCGCGGCAGCGAACCGCGCGAGGTCGTCGTCGAATGAGTCCATGCTGACCGTCTCCGTGTGCTTTGTCTCGATGCTTTTGTCTTCGTGTCTCGTCGGGTCTGCCTGCGATTTCTTTCCTGCGCAGGAATTCGCGCGCATGTCCGGTGTTATGCCACATGCCATGCACGTTTAAGGCCGTTCACGAATGACGAACGACACCCATGGCACGCAATCGGAATGCGTTTCTAACCGGAGAAAATCAGTTATGCCACCACTCTACACGATGATCAGAACCGCCACCGCACTCGGGGCGTTGCTTGGCGCGGCGAGCGTGTACGCGCAGACGATGGAGGCTGCGCCTGCAAGCCCGGGCGCCACCGTCGATGCGAGCACTGCGAACACCGCGAGCACCACTGCCGCCGCTTCCGCGCGGATCCCGTTGCGCGGCATACCCACGGGGCGACCGGTCAGCAAAGAGACGCTTACACCCGAGGCGTTCACGGCACTGCTTCAGGCGAAATCTCCGGCGCTGCTGCAAATCGCGGGCACGCCAAAGTGCACCGTCAACATCTCTTCGCTCGGCTACCACACGATCGGCGGAGCCGGCGAACCGACCACCGCCGCTACCGCGGTGATGGAGCCTTCCGGTTCGGCCGCCGGCTGCTCGGGCACGCACCCTGTCGTGCTCTACGGGCACGGCACGTCGACGGACAAGAACTATGACTCGACCAATCTCAACGGCGATATCGACGGCGAAGACGACGCACTGCTCGTCGCCGCCGTCTACGCTGCGCAAGGGTTTACTGTCGTGATGCCGAACTATGCTGGCTATGCGGGTTCGACGTTGCCCTATGCGCCGTTTCTGAATGCAGACCAGCAGTCTGCCGATATGATCGACGCGTTGCGCGCCGCACGCATCGGATTTCCTTCGGTGCTGCTCGACAGCATCTTCGACAAACTGTTCGTAACCGGTTACTCGCAAGGCGCCCACGTTGCACTGGCTACGTTGCGCGCGATGCAGCAATTGCCGATCGAGTTCCGCCCCGCGGCATTCGCGGCGGGGAGCGGACCGTACGCACTCTCGCATCTCGTCGACGAGGAAATCGACGGCGCCCCGAGCGCCTCCGCGCCGTTGCTGTTCGATCTGATTGTCGCCAGCTGGCAGCACGCGTACAACAACGTCTATCGCGTGCCGACCGACACGTTTGCCCCGCAATACGCGGCGCGCGCGCCCACCCTTCTCCCCGGCACGGCGCCCGAAACGACGCTGTTTGCGGAAAACGCGATACCGGCGACTGCGCTGTTCCAGACCGGCTCGCTGCCGCCGCCGGATCTGTCGAATCCGGATACGGCCCTCGTTGTGCAGTCGGGCTTCGCTCCGGCCAATTTCTTTCTGAACACGAGCTTTCGCGAGCAACTCGTAGCCGACGTCGCCGCCAACCCGTGCAGCGACGCGACAGGCCAACGAATTGCGAACTGCGCGCCGGCGACCGGTCTTCGCCAGGACGCGTTGCGCAACGACCTGCTCGACTTCAAGCCTGCCGTTTCGGTGCAAGTGTGCGGCGCGCATTCGGATAGCGTCGTGTACTTCTCGAACACGCAGATCGCCACGAAGTTTTTTCAGCAGGAAGGTGTGGATGCATCGAAGCTGACCATGATCGACGTCGACCCGGGCAACGCGGCGCCATCCGGGCCGTTCGCGGCGCTGCAGGCGGGATTTGCCGCCGCACGTGCACAGGAAGCCGCACAGCTCGGCAATACGCCCGCTGCGCAGTTGCAGCTGTCGGCCGATATCCATACACTCGCCGCGCCCTTCTGCGTAGTCGCCGCGCGCAGCTTTTTCCAGAGCTTCAAGTAAGGAGCGCGCTCGAGACCTGCGCGGCATCCCGGTCGCAGGCGGCGAAGTGTGGGGGCAACTTCGCCGTCCGAGCGTTTCAGGTGCGCGTCATTTCGGCTGCGCGACGTAACGCAGATACGGCTTCAGCGTCCTGAAACCTTGCGGATACTTCTTGTGCGCATCGTCGTCCGATACCGAGGTCGGGATGATCACGTCGTCGCCCGGCTTCCAGTTCACCGGGGTGGCGACCGTATGCTTCGCGTTCAGTTGCAGCGAATCGAGCAGACGCATAACTTCGTCGAAGTTGCGGCCGGCGCTCATCGGATAAACGAGCATCGCCTTCACTTTCTTGTCCGGACCGATCAGGAATACCGAACGTACGGTCGCGTTGTCGACGGCAGTGCGCGTGCCGCCGCTCGCGTTCGGGTGAATCATGTCGTATAGCTTCGCGACTGCCAGGTCAGCGTCGCCGATCAACGGGTAATTGACCGCATGGCCCTGGGTCTCCTCGATATCCTTGAGCCATTTCTGATGGTCCGCCACCGGGTCGATGCTAAGCCCGATGATTTTCGTATTGCGCTTGTCGAACTCGGCTTTGAGGCCGGCCATATAGCCGAGTTCGGTCGTGCAGACCGGCGTGAAATCTTTCGGATGCGAAAACAGGATGGCCCACTTGTCGCCGATCCAGTCGTGAAAACGGATCGTCCCCTCGGTAGTTTCGGCAGTGAAATCGGGTGCCTCTTCTCCTAAACGAATCGACATTTTCCAGCCTCCTTGGGTTGAGCGCGTCGGTGTCGTTAATACCGCCGTAGACGCGAACGCAGATAGCGGCTGTTTGAATTGTAGTCAGGTTGCCGGCAAAGAAATCACGTTTGACGCCTTGTTTTTGGGGACTTTCGTGCGGCTCATGCTTGAAGCAGAGGCAGAATTGCCGATACTTCGGACGAAAGCCGCGCTCGACCGTTGACCGTGAGGGTTTCGTGCGTCCGGTTACTGCGCCCGTGCGTGACAAGCGCTTCACGGCGCGCGCGTCGCGCTGCGTACCTTCGCCACGGCCTTGGCGCTGACCGCCGGCGCAGCGTTGTTCCAGTTGCCGCGCACGAAAGTCAGCACGTCCGCGATCTGCTCGTCGGTCAGCATCGCGTGGTACTTCGGCATCGGATATGGCGCAGGCACGCCACCGATCACAAGCGCGCCAGTGCCGTTCAACGTGACGTTGATCAGCGAGACGGGATCGGGCTCGAGCACGTTCGGATTGCCTGCAAGCGGCGCGAGCCAGGGCGCCGCGCCCAGTCCGCCCGCGCCATGGCAATGCATGCAGTAAGTCGCGTACGTATGCGCGCCCCGATTGTCAGGCATCGCGGCCAGCACCACCCGCTCGCCATCCGGATGCGGCGCATACGGCGGCCCATCGTCGCTGCGGCCGCCCGGCAGCGATTTGATGTAGCGAGCGATCGCGCGCGTGTCTGCATCGGTCAGCGCCTGCGTGCTGTAGTTGATCACGTCGGTCATCGAACCGAATGCCGTTGCGTGCGCATTCGCGCCCGTGCGCAGGAACGTATTGAGGTCGTCCTCGCTCCAGCGTCCGAGGCCCGTGTTGTGGTTGCCGGTCAGGTTCGACGCAAACCAGTTCTCGAGCGGCGCGCCCGTCAGGAACGCGCGCCCGCTTTCGTCGAGCGCTTTTTCCTGAAAGCCGATGCCGCGCGGCGTGTGGCAGGCGCCGCAATGGCCGAGGCCTTGCACGAGGTACGCACCGCGATTCCATTGCGCGTCCTTGCCGGCTTTCGTCTGGTAACGCGCGTTGTCGAGAAAGACGATGTTCCAGAGCTTGAGCGGCCAGCGCATATTGAGCGGCCACGGAATGTCGCTCGCGCGGTTCGCCTGTTTGACCGGCGGCACGCCCTGCATGAAGTACGCGTAGAGCGCCTTCATGTCGGCATCGCTGACTTTCGCGTACGACGGGTACGGCATTGCCGGATACAACGCATGACCGTCCGGCGCGACGCCCTCACGCACCGCTCGTGCGAAATCGGCTTCGCTGTAGCGGCCGATGCCGGTCTCGCGGTCCGGCGTGATGTTCGTCGAAAAGATGCGACCCATCGGCGTCGTCATCGGCAGGCCGCCGGCAAACGGCTTGCCGCGCGGCGTCGAGTGGCAGGCGAGGCAGTCGCCGGCCCTGGCGAGATATTCGCCGCGCGCGACCAGCGCGGCATCGGCCTTCGCGCCTTGTGCGCGACACGTGGCCGGGAGGCCGCCGCACAGCACGACAAGCGCTGCGGCAACCATTTGCACCAGGCGCGGATACGAGTTCACGTTGACTCTCCTCACGCCGTCTGGCCCGAGCGCAATTGATCGCCGACCGGCAGCCGCCGCACGCGCGTGCCGGTCGCCGCGAAAATGGCGTTGGTCACGGCCGGAATCACCGCCGACGTGCCCGGTTCGCCGATGCCGCCCGGCGCTTCCTCGCTTTTCACGATGATCGTCTCGATGCGCGGCGCCTCGTCGATCCGCATCACGCGATAGTCGGTGAAATTCGTCTGTTCGACGCGGCCGTCCTTCAGCGTGATTTCGCCCCACAGCGTCGCGGTGATGCCGAAAATCGCGCCGCCCTCGATCTGTGCTTCGATCGTGTTCGGATTCACGACATGCCCGCAATCGACCACACAGACGATGCGCTCGACCCGCACCTCGCCGTCTTTCACGTCGACCTCGGCAACCACGCACAGGAAGCTGCCGAACGCGTTCATCACCGACACGCCGCGCCCTTTGCCTTTCGGCATCCCGGTGCCCCAGCCGGCCGCGCGCGCCGCGACGTCGAGCACATTGCGCGCGCGCGGCGTCTTGCCGAGCAGCGCGCGCCGGTATTCGACCGGGTCTGTTTTCGACTCGTGCGCGAGTTCATCGACGAAGCTCTCGACGACGAAGGTGCCGCGCGTCGGACCCACGCCGCGCCAGAATGCGGTTGGAATGCCGCGCGGCTCCTGGCGCACGTAGTCGATGCGCTGCGCCTGAACGTCGTACGGCAGCGTTGCCGCGACTTCGATCACGTCCGGATCGATGCCGTTCTTGAACCACTCCGGATACCAGCGCGCGACGATCGACGAGCCCGCGATGCGGTGCGTCCACGCGACGGGCTTGCCGTTCGAATCGAGTCCGGCGGCGATGCTATCGAGGTAGCACGGGCGGAACATGTCGTGCTGGATGTCTTCCTCGCGGCTCCACATCACCTTCACCGGCGCATCGACCTGCTTGCCGATCGCGACCGCCTGCCGGGCGACGTCCGATTCGAGCCGGCGCCCGAAGCCGCCGCCGATCAGGAAGTTGTGCACGACGATCCTGTCCGGCGGCAAACCCGTGACCTTGACCGCTTCATCGACGACACGCGTCGGCACCTGCGTGCCGATCCATACTTCGCACCGGTCGCCCGTCACATGGACCGTGCAGTTCATCGGCTCCATCGTTGCGTGCGCAAGGAACGGCTGCTGATAAACCGCGTCCATGTTTTTTGCCGCGCCCTTGAAGGCCGCATCGACGTCGCCGTCCTTGCGCGCGATCGCGCCGGGGCGTTGCGAGGCGCGCCGCAGATCGTCGAACAGCATCGCAGTGGTCAGATTCGCGTTGGCGCCTTCGTCCCAGTCGATCACGAGCGCGCTCGCGCCGCGCTTCGCGGCCCATGTGTGGTCGGCAACCACCGCCACCGCGTTGTCCAGCTTCACGATCTGCCGCACGCCGGGCTGCGCAAGCGCGACGCGACCGTCGACCTTCGCGAGCTTGCCGCCGATCACCGGGCAATTGACGACCATTGCAACGAGCATCCCGGGCTCGCGCACGTCGATGCCGAAGCGCGCGACGCCGTTCACTTTTTCCGGCGAATCGAGGCGCTTGTGCGCTGTGCCGATCAGCGTGAATGTCTGCGGCTTTTTCAGCGTGACGGTCTTGAGCAGATCGGCGCTGACGGGCAAGCCGGCCGCGCGCGACGCGCATTCGCCGTAGCCAAGCGTGCGGCCGCTCGCCGTATCCGTGATAACCGCATCGCGCGCGACGCAGGCGGCGGCATCGACCTGCCACTGTTGTGCCGCCGCATTGACGAGCAGCATGCGCGCCGCGGCGCCGGCCCGCCGCATCGGCTCCCATGTCGCGCGAATCGATAACGAGCCGCCCGTGGCCTGCTGACCGAGCAGCGGATCGGCATAAAGCCTGGCGTCCGGCGGCGCATGTTCGACCTTCACGCGATCGAGCGGCACGGCGAGTTCTTCGGCGATCAGCATTGGAATCGCCGTGTAGACACCCTGTCCCATCTCGACCTTGGAAATGACAAGCGCGATGGTGCCGTCCGGATCGATGCGAATAAATGCGTCGGGGGCGAACACGCCCGCTGGCGGCTGCAGCGAACCGTCGCCGGCAATCACGCTCGCGGAGGCTGGGGCGCCGTCGCTGCGCGCATCGAAGCTCACGCCGAGCAGCAAACCGCCGCCCGCCGCGACACCGACACTGAGCCCGGCACGCAAAAAATCACGCCGGCTGAAAGCGCGCTCCACGCTGTGCGGTGGAATGCGCATTTCACGCTCCCTTTGCGGCCTGTTTGATCGCAGCGCGAATCCGCACGTAGGTGCCGCAGCGGCAGATGTTGCCGGCCATCGCCATATCGATGTCGGCCTCGCTCGGCTGCGGATGCGCGGCGAGCAGCGCGGCGGCCGACATGATCTGACCGGACTGGCAGTAGCCGCACTGCACGACATCGAGATCGAGCCATGCCTGCTGGATCCTGCGGCCCGCCGGCGTACCGCCGATCGCCTCGATCGTCGTGACCTTGCGTGTGCCGACGGCTGCGATCGGCATCACGCACGAGCGCACTGGCTGTCCATCGAGATGGACCGTGCACGCGCCGCACTGTGCAATGCCGCAGCCAAACTTCGTGCCGGTCAGGCCGACGAGATCGCGCAGTACCCATAGGAGCGGCATTTCCGGCGTCGCATCGACCTGCTGGTCTTGTCCATTGACGTTGACGGTGAACATCGTAGCTCCCGCATTCCGTGAAGCGAGTTGCGTTGTGTTCGGGTGGCGCTCGCGCGGGGCGTGGCTACTGCGGGACGCGGCGCCGGCATCGACAATCAGGATCTTCTATCAACGCGGGCGCGGCGGTTTTCCGATTCGAACGGATTATTTCGCAATCCGTCATGAAGATGGAGGTCGCCGGTTCTGCACGTGTCGTTACGGCATCATAGGCGTGCGAAACGATATCGGCTAAAAGAAAATGCCTGCTTGCGCTGAGCGCATGCACGCGCTCAGCGCACGGTCATTTGGCGCTCTGCCGCTTGTGAACCGGCTCTTCGCTATAGAACTCGTGCTGTTCGGTCTCACTGAGGGCGTTCAGAATGCTCGTCGTCTTTTCGTTGATGAGATTCTCGACCGTATTCGTGATCGTGTTGCCATAGTGGCTGGCAAGCCGTTCGAGGTTGCGCTTCGTCGATATCCGGACAAAAACGGACAAGCGTTCGCTCCCTCCCCCGGGCCCTAGATGCCGCTGCCGGTACCTGCGCTGCTTTTCGGAGTTCGATAATCCCATTGCGTCATTTCCATTCCGTCTCGGGCCCGGTGCTTCCGGACACCTGGTTGCCGCTTCAATGGATATCGGCCACAACCAATCGGCATTTAGGGTGGGGCAAAAGTTATGCGGTAACCGCTGCGGCCCAAACCCGGCCCGGTGTTCCGGCGGAGCCGCCAGCGGAGCGGCTCTGCCTTGATCGGCGGGGCTTCGAGCGATCGCGGCGCGCGCCGCCGCGATTCGCATAAACGTTTGCGAGTTCGCCTTCCGGGGCCGGGACTATCGGGTCGTCACACGCCATCTTTATGTGATCCCTGTTCATATTCGAGCCCATTTCTTTCATTATTCATACAGACACGGTTCGATCAATGGGACTGGAACGCATGCATGAAACGCGGCGGCGAATCGTCCTTGCGATGCCTCATCTCGTCGTCGAAGAACGTCGAGAAGCGCGAAGCGGAGATCGCTTTGCCCAGATAGAAGCCCTGCGCGAGATCGATATGCGCGCGCCCGACCGCATGGAACTGGCTCACGCCTTCGACGCCGTCGACCACCACGGCCATGCTCAAACGCCGTCCCGCACTCGCCATCTCGTGCAACCGATGCGCGCGTGCGCCCTCTTCGAGGCCCATCACCTCGCGATCGACCTTCACGAAATCGCAGCCGGCTCGCGCGGCCGAGTCGAGCGCCGGCGATGCCGACCGCACATGCGACACGCCAACCCGGATCCTGTCGGTACGCAATTGCGCGACCGCGGATACCACATCCGATATGTCATCGATCGGCATCTGCAAAATGACATGGCTTTTTGCCGTCAGTCGATTCGCCATCCTGACGAGTCTCGCAATCGAGTCGGCCGAGTCGAGCATCGATGCCGGCACATCGACGATCAGATAGAGCGAATCGCTATGGTCTAACGTTTCTAGTTCGGTCGCGGCGGTCTCGAACACATAGTCGAGAATGCGTTCCGCAATCGGCGTGCGATCGAGCTGCTCCATATACCATTCGGCGCCGCGAATGCCATGCACCGAATTGCGCCAGCGCAGCATCACTTCGAGGCCCACACACTTCTGTGTGCGCGTGTAGAAGACCGGTTGATACTCGAGATGAAATTCGTTGCGCCGCAGTCCGCGCCGCGCGGCACGTGCAAGTGTCGCGCGCGGACTGAACCAGCGTGCGCGTGCGAGCATCGCGCTTGCGATAAGCGCGGCGATCAACGCGGCGCCAAGCAGGATCGCGATGCCGATGCGGATCACGAACCGCCAGTCGGTCGTGGGACCCGGCGAATCCGAGGCGCCGCCGCGAGCCGAGTCGGTGCTCGAATGCGCGTTATCGGTTGGGGCCGGTGCAGGAGTCGCGGGGCGTGCCGTCGAAGGCTGAATGAACGACGCGCCGATACCGCCGCTGACGGCGGTAGTCAGATTTTGCTGCGCGTTCGCATCGGGCGCGAGCGTGCCCGTCGCGGTTCGTTGCGCGGCCGGATCGAACGGCGCCGAGGTCTGTGCCTCGCCGCCATCATCGCTCGCCGCGATGTGCGTGAAACGACAGTTGACCGGTGCGTCGGCGTCGAGCGTCTGGTTCATGCCCATGCCACCGAGCGGCGCCGGCAAGCGAAGCACGGCGGGTCCTGCGCAATCGGTACCTGAAAACGCGCCGCCGGCGGAATCGTTTGCGTCTGCGGGCGCCGCTTGCGCCGACGCGACGAGCGCCGCTGCATAGGTCGCTTGCGCGAACATGCAGACAGCGAATACGCAGTACACCCCGATGTTTCTCGATCGCATAGTCGTGTGGTTAATGTTGCCGCACTTTCGTTTCATTCCTCGCGGAATGGCCCGCTTGCCCGGCTTCTAAAGGCCGTGCTTAACGGGCTAACGCGTTTGCGTCCGAATATGAGCGGCACTGGCCGCAACGCAAACGTGTGCGCTTACGGCAATGAACTGGCGTCGTGACTACGCAAACGAGGACCTCAAAAGCTTCGGATTATAAGGACGCTATTCATGCTGCATTTCGATTCGGTCACGCGGTAACCGGCGAACTGGTCAGCGAGCTGCGAGTGAGAGGGAGCAGAAAAAAGGCAGGCGACTTTATCGAAACGCTGCAGCCGGAAGAATCGCCGCTGACGACGGGCAATCAATCGTGCAATTGCGAGCTGCGTGTTCGTTTATTTTGTAGGGCGCAAGTCTACACCGCGCAGACGCTGGTGTGTAGACCGGCCGGTTACGCGCAAACCACGCGGCAAGCGCGCGATCTGCGCTGAGCGGTGCGCCAATTCCGCGTCAACCGACCGAAATCAGGTCTCGCTCCACATGCGCAACAGGTTGTGATAGCAACCAACGAGCGTACGCCGCGCGGCTTCGTCGCCGTTCGATGCATTGAGGCGCTGGATCGCGTTGTCCATGTCGAACAGCAGTGCGCGCTGCGTATCGTCGCGCACGAGGCTTTGCGCCCAGAAGAAGCTCGATACGCGCGCGCCGCGCGTAACCGGACGCACCTGGTGCAGGCTCGTGCCCGGATAGACGATTGCGTGGCCGGCCGGCAGCTTCACTTCCTGCAAGCCGAAAGTGTCTTCGATCAGCAGTTCGCCGCCATCGTATTCGTCGGGCGGCGTGAGGAAAAGCGTGATCGACACATCGGTGCGTACGCGCCGGCCGCTGCCCGGCACGAGCCGGATCGCGCCGTCGACGTGGCTGCCGAAATGCATGCCGCCTTCGTAACGGTTGAATAGCGGCGGATACACCTTGTTGGGCAGCACCGCGCTGATGAAAAGCTGGTTGCGCTCGAGCGACGCGACGATGCGATCGCCCATTTCGAGCGCGATTTGCGAGCCCTCAGCAATCTGCTGATTGTGCTTGACGGGCGCACCCTGATAGCCGGCGGTCGCACGGCCGTGCACCCATGAGTCGGTTGCCGCTTCGAGCTGCACGCGCATGGCGGCCGCCTCGGCAGGACTCAGAACGTCGGGAATGGAGACAATCATCGTTTGGCGCTTCCTGCATGGCCGCGCGCATGCCTGCTTGCAAGGCACGCACGCGCGCGGCGTTCGTGAGGGTTCGAAGACCCGCCCGCGGCGATCAATAGAAGCGATAGTTTAGCGTCGCGAGGAACGTACGGCCCAGAGCCGGCACCGCGCGGCCGCCATCGGACTGGATGATCGCATCGTAGTAGTGCTTGTTGGTCAGGTTGATCAGGTTCAGCTGGATGTCGTAGTGCTTCTGGTGGAACGCCGCCATCGCGTCCCAGCGCGTATAGCCAGGCACTTCGACGCGGTTGTTATTCGCCGCATAGCGCGGGCCCGTGTAAATCGGGCCGCCGCCGATTTCCCATTGCGGCGTGAACGCGTACGTCGTCCACAGCGTCAGCATGTTGCGCGGCGTGTTCGCCGGTGTATTGCCCTGCGTGCCGTCGCGCGCTTCGAGAATATCGCCGTCCATATACGTGTAGCCGCCGAACACCTGCCACTTGTTCGTGATGCGGCCCGCGACGCCGGCCTGATAGCCGCGCACGCGGATATTGCCGTCGAGCGTGTACGTGCCGTCCACATTCTGCGTGCGCGCGTTGGTCTGCTCGATGTTGAACAGCGACTGCGTGACCGACAGGCCGCCGCCGAGCAGATCCCACTTCGAGCCAATTTCATACGACTTGTTGTGCACGGGCGGCAGGTTCTGCTGGCCGTTCGTCAATGTCAACGCTTCGAGCGACGGGTCGAACGAAGTGCCGTACGACACGTAGTACGACTGCCAGTCGGTTGGCTGCCAGATCACGCCGCCGCGCACGCTCGTGAAGTAGTTCGTCTGCGTCGCATAGCCCGGCGCATTGATCGAGTTGTTGATCGACGCTTCGTAGCGGTCCCAGCGCACGCCGCCCACGACCTTCCAGTGCTCGCCGATCGACACCGTGTCGTTCGCATAGACGCCGATGCCGTTCGCACTCGATTCGGCGAGATTGCCGCGGGTGATCTGCAGGTTTCCCGGCGTCGGCACATATGCCGGATTGAGCAGCGGCACGATCGCGATCGTGTTGGACGGCAGCCCCGGCGTGGTCGCCGTGTAAGACTGATTGCTGTACGTCTCGTGACTGAGGTCGACGCCCACCAGCAGGTCATGCTTGATAAAGCCCGTCGCGAACTTCGTTTCGAGCTCGGTCGTGTTGTACAACGAATGATCGTTGATCACACGGTCCTTGCCCTGCATCTTCACGAACAGCTGCGACGGATCGAGCGTGGTGAAGTTGCCGTTGCTCAACGCCGTCGACGTCGCGAGCGGCCCGGTCAGCACCGCGGCCGGATTCGAGGCGCGCACGTCGGTACTGTAGTGGCTGTACTGCGTCTGGTTGCTCAGCGTGACGTTTTCGTTGAAGCGGTGCTTGATGCGCGCCGAGAACGTCTGCACGTCCTGAATCGTGCGGTCGTTGGTGAAGCCGTAAAACGTCGACGGGCCGACTACCGATGCCGGGTGACCATTCAGCGAGGGAATGCCGTAGTCGGGCTGATCGTTGTTGTGCTGGATCAGCGCACTCAGCGTGATTTCGGTCGGCGTGCCGATACCGAATTTCACTTCCGGCGCGACGCCGTAGTCTTTGCTCTTCATGACGTCACGCGTCGAACCGAGATCCTGGCCGAAGGCATTGATTCGGAATGCAGAGGTGTCGGTGATCGGCTGATCGAGGTCGACGGTCGTGCGATAGCGGTCATGCGTGCCCGCCTGCACCGATACGTCGGCGCGCGGCTTCAGGGTCGGCTGCTTGCTGACCTGGTTGATCACGCCACCCGTCGAGCCGCGGCCGAAATACAGCGACGACGGGCCGTACAGCACGTCGATCGATTCGAGGTTGAACGTGTCGCGATAGTACTGGCCGCGATCGCGGAAGCCGTCGAGATAGATGTCGGTACGCGCGGTAAAGCCGCGCAGGTTGATGTTGTTGCCGATCGTGCCGCCTTCGGCCGCCGCGATCGTGATGCCCGGCACGTTGCGCAGTGCGTCGGTGAACGAACTTGCGGCCTGCGACTGCAGCACGGCCTTCGGCACGACCACCGCTGCCTGCGGAATATCGCGCAACGCGGTCGGCACTTTCGCGCCGACACTCGAGATGTCAGGCTGGAAGTCGTTGCTGGTGTCGGCCTGGCCGGTCACCTTCACGGCAGGCAGGGTCGCGCCCGGCGCGGAGCTTCCGGCGCCGCCCGCAGCGCCGCTGTTTGCTGCGTCAGCAACTCCGGTTGCGGTCTGTGTTCCTGTTGCGGCCTGAGCGACCTGTATGGCTGAAGGCACGGCAGGCGCCGTGGGCGCGCTGGTGGTCTGGGCGTAAAGCGGCGTCGCGAAAATGGCCATGGCGGCCGCCGCGACTGGCGTCGTCTTGAACATCTGGTTCCCTGTCGTTGTCAATTAATTCTTATGAGCCGACAGGCACTACGCCGCCGGCGCACGCGAATAGGCGTGCGGGGACCGCCCCCATGCCGTGGCGCAGCATCGCGACCGGCTGGGGATTGCTTATTGTTGGCTAGAAACAGTTACAAATAAATGAGAATCGGTATCATTACACAAGCCGCGCTGCCGGGCAATCGTTGGCTGACAAGGGTGTAGCCGAAACGCATCAGTTAACAATTTGAAAGAATTCGAAACAAAAGCCGCAACGCGGAGCGATCGCGCGCCTGCATGTGGAAGCCCCGATCGCATCTAAATCCGCGTCTGGAAAAGAAAAAAGCGGCACCGAAGGTGCCGCCTTTCATGCTCATAACGTGAAATTTTCTACATGCGCAACGAGTGCCGCCGGGTCAGCGAACCTTTCCAGCTTTCCACGCTGAAAGCAACTGATCGTACTTGACCGTCTCGCCTTTTGGCTTTTCGTTGGCCAGCTTCTTCCACGGCGCATGCTGATCGGAAAGCCACTTCGACGGATCGCTTTCCGGGTTCAGTTCCGGCGCGCACGACTTCATTCCCGCGCGCTGCAAACGTGCAAGCACCTGGTCCATCTCTTTGGCGAGATTGTCCATTGCGGCCTGCGGCGTCTTCTCGCCGGCGACCGCGGTGCCGACGTTCTTCCACCACAACTGCGCCATCTTCGGATAGTCGGGCACGTTGTTGCCGGTCGGCGTCCATGCCACGCGCGCCGGGCTGCGATAGAACTCGATCAGGCCGCCGTACTTGTCGGCGTTCTTCGTGAAGTAATCGCTATGGATGTCCGAATCGCGAATAAACGTGAGACCGACGATCGACTTCTTCAGCGACACCGTCTTCGACGTCACGAACTGCGCGTAGAGCCATGCGGCCGCGCGCTGGTTGGCCGGCGTCGACTTGAAGAAGGTCCACGAGCCGACGTCCTGGTAGCCGTTCTGCATGCCGTCCTTCCAGTACGCGCCGTGCGGCGACGGCGCCATGCGCCACTTCGGCGTGCCGTCCGGGTTCGTCACGTTGCCGGGCTTGAGCATCGACGCCGTGAACGCCGTGTACCAGAACACCTGCTGCGCGATGTGACCTTGCGCCGGTACCGGACCCGCTTCGCTGAACGTCATGCCCGACGCCTCGGGCGGTGCGTATTTCTTCAACCAGTCGATATACTTCGTCGTCGCATACACCGCGGCAGGGCTATTCGTGCCGCCGCCGCGCGACACCGACGCGCCGACCGGATGACAGCCGTCCGGCGTCACGCGAATGCCCCATTCGTCGACGGGCATGCCGTTCGGAATGCCCTTATCCGCTTCGCCTGCCATCGAGAGCCATGCATCGGTAAAGCGCCAGCCGAGCGATGGATCTTTCTTGCCGTAGTCCATGTGGCCATAGACTTTTTCGCCGTCGATGTTTTTCACGTCGTTCGTAAAGAACTCGGCGATATCTTCATAGGCCGACCAGTTCACCGGCACGCCCAGGTCGTAACCGTACTTCGCCTTGAATTTGTCCTGCAGATCCTTGCGCGCGAACCAGTCGGCACGGAACCAGTACAGATTCGCGAACTGCTGGTCCGGCAACTGGTAAAGCTTCTTGTCCGGCGCGGTCGTAAAGCTCGTGCCGATGAAGTCCTTGATGTCGAGCCCCGGATTCGTGTACGGCTTGCCCTCACCGCTCATATAGTCGGACAGCGGCATGATCACGCCGTAGCGATAGTGCGTGCCGATCAGGTCCGAATCGGAAATCCAGCCGTCGTAGATGCTTTGTCCCGACTGCATCGACGTCTGCAGCTTTTCGACAACGTCGCCTTCCTGAATCACGTCGTGCTTGACCTGAATACCGGTGATTTCGGTAAATGCCTTGGCGAGCGTCTTCGATTCATACACGTGCGTATCGATTGTTTCGGATACCACATGGATTTCCTTCACGCCCTGCGACTTCAGTTTCGCGGACGCGTCGATAAACCACTTCATCTCGTCCATCTGCTGCTGTTTGCTGAGCGTGCTGGGCTGGAACTCGCTATCGACCCATTTCTGCGCCTCGGGCATGCCCGCCACCGCGGCATGGTTCGCGAAAGCGCCTGCAACGACGCCTGCGACCGCGAGCGTGACGATCCGTCTCCTGTGTTGCATGGTCTTCTCCTGTGTCTCCACACCCCTTGGATCATCCGCCGGCGGCCGCTCGGGGCATCAACGGAACCGGTCTCTTCTAACCTTGTTCGTTCGCGTACGGTGCGGCGTCATCCTTTCCACATCACGATCAGCAGCACGACGGCCGAGGCGGCCACGCCGGGCCACACGTTCGCGCCCTCGCTCGTCACCGCGAGCCAGCCGAGATTCACGTAAGCGGCCGCGAGCAGACCGATAAAGAGCCGATCGCCGCGCGTCGTCGATATCGGCAGGAAGCCTTTGCGTTCGACGGTCGGTGCACGCAGCTCCCAGACCGTCATGCCGGCCAGCATGACGACGACGCACGCAAAGAAGATCGCGACTTCCGGTGTCCAGTACATCCATCTGAGCATCACACTCTCCCCATTGCAAAGCCCTTCGCGATGTAGTTGCGCACGAAATAGATGACGAGCGCGCCGGGCACGATCGTCAGCACGCCGGCCGCCGACAGCACGCCCCAGTCCATGCCGGCCGCCGACACGGTCCGCGTCATCACGGCGGCGATCGGTTTCGCGTTGACGGTCGTCAACGTTCGCGCGAGCAGCAGTTCGACCCAACTGAACATGAAGCAGAAAAACGCCGTCACGCCGACGCCCGACTTGATCAGCGGCAGAAAGATTTTCACGAAGAACGCGGGGAACGAATAACCGTCGATATACGCGGTCTCGTCGATTTCGCGCGACACGCCCGACATGAAGCCCTCGAGAATCCACACGGCAAGCGGCACATTGAACAGCATGTGCGCGAGCGCGACTGCGAGATATGTGTCCTGCAAGCCGATGCTCGAATAGAGCTGGAAAAACGGCAGCAGGAACACCGCGGGCGGCGTCATACGATTCGTCAGCAGCCAGAAAAACATGTGCTTGTCGCCGAGAAAACGGTAGCGCGAAAACGCGTATGCGGCCGGCAATGCGACGAGCACCGAAAACACCGTGTTCATCGCCACGTAGATGATCGAGTTGATATACCCCCAGTACCACGACGGGTCGGTGAAGATCACCTTGAAGTTGTCGAACGTGACGTGCTGCGGCAGCAGCGCGAACGCCGACATCGTTTCCTCGTTCGTGCGCAACGCGATCGACAGCATCCAGTAGAGCGGGATCAGCGCGAACAGGATGTAGACGATCAGTACGACTGCGCGAATCCAGCGGCGCCGGCCGGTCCGGTCATGCATGATCGGCTCCTTGCGCGGCCGGTCCGCCTTTGCCGACGCGGCTCATCCAGTTGTACAGAATGAAGCACAGCAGCAGGATGATCAGGAAGTAGATCAGCGAAAACGCGGCCGCCGGGCCGAGGTCGAACTGGCCGACCGCTTTTTGCGTCAGATACTGGCTCAGGAAGGTGGTTGAATCGCCGGGGCCGCCGCCCGTCAGCACGAACGGCTCGGTATAGATCATGAAGCTGTCCATGAAACGCAGCAGCACGGCAATCATCAGCACGCCGCGCATTTTCGGCAGCTCGATATAGCGGAACACGGCGAAGCGGCTCGCACCGTCGATCTCCGCAGCCTGATAGAACGCGTCGGGAATCGCACGCAAACCCGCATAGCAGAGCAGCGCGACCAGCGGCGTCCAATGCCAGATGTCCATCACGAGCACCGTGATCCAGGCGTCGGTCGGGCTTGCCGTGTAGTTGTAGTCGAAGCCGATGCGATTGAGACCGTAGCCGAGCAGGCCGATATCGGGGCGCCCGAAGATCTGCCAGATCGTGCCGACGACGTTCCATGGAATCAGCAGCGGCATCGCCAGCACGACGAGCGCGGCCGACGCGCGCCAGCCCGATGCGGGCATCGCAAGCGCAAGGCCGACGCCAAGAGGAATCTCGAACAGCAGCACGCACGCGGAAAAGATGATCTGCCGCCCGAGCGCGCCACGCAGATCGGGGTCCGTCATGATGTTGCGGAACCACTCGGTGCCGACGAATACATGCTGCGTGGGGCTGATGATGTCCTGCACCGAATAGTTGACCACCGTCATCAGCGGCAGGATCGCGGAAAACGCGACGCACAGAAACACCGGCACCACGAGGAGCCACGCCTTCTGGTTGATGGGTTTGTTCATCGTTCGGTCCTTTCGGCGACCTTCACGGGAATACGTTCGTCGTTGCTGAAGAACACCGTTTCGGCAGCGACGAGCTTCAACCACACCGCGCCGCCGTCCGGCACGCTAAGATGCGGCTCGAGCTTCGCGTTGAACAAGTGGCCGTCGCATTGCGCGCTGACGAGCTGATAGTTGCCCAGCTGTTGCGCGCGCAACAATTGGGCACGCACGGCGCCGCGCTCGCCTTCGTGCGCGAGGCGCACGAATTCCGGCCGGATGCCGAGCTTGAGCGGGCCGGCCGCCTGCTTCAAGGCGGATAGCGTGTCGGCGTCGAGCGCGATACGTTGCGCGCCGAGCCTGATGCCGTCGGCATCGGGTTCGACCGGGCACAGGTTCATGCCGGGGCTGCCGATGAAGTACCCGACGAACGCGTGATCGGGCCGCAGAAACAGCGCTTCCGGGCCGCCTTGCTGCACCACGCGGCCATTGGTCATGACCACCACTTCGTCGGCGAACGTCAACGCTTCGACCTGATCGTGCGTGACGTAGATCAGCGTGAGCTTCAGTTGCTGGTGAATCTTTTTCAGCTGGCGCCGCAGCATCCACTTCATGTGCGGATCGATCACCGTCAGCGGTTCGTCGAACAGGATCGCCGCGACGTCCTGGCGCACGAGCCCGCGGCCCAGCGAGATCTTCTGTTTCGCGTCGGCCGCCAGATTGCTCGCCTTGCGCGGCAGCTCGCGTGTCATATCGAGAATCTCGGCCACTTCGTGCACGCGCTTTTTCACTTCGCTTGCGGCGATGTGGCGATTGCGCAGCGGGAACGCGAGATTGTCGAATACGCTCATCGTGTCGTAGATCACCGGGAACTGGAACACCTGTGCGATGTTCCGCTCGCGCGGGCTTTGCGCGGTCACGTCGCGCCCGTCGAACAGCACTTTTCCTTCGGATGGCGCAACGAGCCCCGAGACGATATTGAGCAGCGTCGTCTTTCCGCATCCCGATGGTCCGAGCAGCGCATAGGCGCCGCCGTCTTCCCACGCCATGCTCATCGGCTGCAGCGCATAGTCGTCGAGCGTCGCGGGATTCGGCCGGTACGCATGCGCGAGATTTTCGAACTCAATGCGCGCCATGCAAAGCCTCCGGGCTCGAGACGAGCCTCGTGTCCGCGCCGAATACGAACAGTTCGTCAGGGTCGACAAAGACGTCGAGCTGCGTGCCGAGGTCGATCTGATGAACGCCTTGCAACTGGGCGATCAGATTGATGCCGCCGCTCAGCGTATGCAGATGCAGATAGGTTTCCGAGCCGCTCAGCTCCGCGAGTTCGAGCCTGCAACGCACGGGCAAGGCCTGCGGGCGGTTCGGCACGAGCCGCAGATGCCCGGGGCGAATGCCGATGCGGCATGTGCCGTTGGCAAGACCCGCTGCGTCCCGGCTGTTCGCGCCGTTCGCCTCCATCGCGCCGTTGCTCGCGTGCGCCGTCCGCTGCGCGCCGCGCACCGGCACTTCGATGCCGATCGGCAAGCGCGCGCTGCCGCTTGCGGTCAGCTCGCTCGTCAGCATGTTCATTGGCGGGTCGTTGAATACCGCGGCCGCATCGACGCTCGCCGGCGCGTTGTACACGTCGAGCGTCGGACCGAACTGCAACACACGGCCCTTGTCGACGATTGCCGTATAGCCACCGAGCAGCAACGCTTCGAGCGGCTCGGTCGTTGCATAGACAACGGTCGTGTTGCCGTCGCTGAAAAGCGTGGTCAGTTCTTCGCGCAACTCTTCGCGCAGCTTGTAGTCGAGATTGACGAGCGGTTCGTCGAGCAACACGAGCGAGCTGCGTTTGACGAGCGCTCGCGCCAGCGCGCAGCGCTGCTGCTGACCACCCGACAATTGGCCGGGACGCCGCTCGAGCAGATGTTCGATATGGAGTTTTGCCGCGACCTCGAGCACCCGTCGGCGAATTTCCGCCGCGTCGACGCGCTGCAGCTTCAGCGGCGACGCGATGTTCTCGTACACGGTCATGGCCGGGTAATTGATGAACCGCTGGTAAACCATCGCGAGATTGCGCTCGCGCACGCTGACGCCGGTCACGTCCTTCCCGTCGACGAGCACACGCCCCGAAGTGGGCCGGTCAAGGCCGGCCATCACGCGCATCAGCGTGGTCTTCCCCGCCTGGGTCGGGCCGAGCAGCACGTTGATCGCGCCCGGCACGAGTCGCAAGTCGATGCTGTACAGATACGTCAGCCCGCCCGCCACGACGGTGACCTGCTCCAGTTCCAAGACCAAATCGCTCTCCTTTTTTAATGCTTCTAGGGCGCAGCTTTCGTCGTACCGACCGACCGGTCCAATGTTCAAAAATGAAATCAAAACAACATAGAGAATGTCCCTTTTGTTCGTTTACGTTTAAATCGGGGTTAACCATACACATTAAAAACGGATATCAAACGTATGTCTTACGCATTGTCGATTTCACTCTTTTATATGAAAGCAGATGGCAGGCAGGAAAGAATGACGCAACGCAGCACATTGACGTTTGCCCGCAGTCCGGGCGACGACACACGCAAAAGCAGAAGTGGAAATAACAAGGCCCGCCGAAGCGGGCCTTGGCAGATGCGACGGAATCGCGCGAGCCCGGCTCAGCCGATCAGCCCACGCTGCGCAAGGCTGCGATAAAGCGCGCGCACACCGAAGGTCCACGGCTCGATTTCCGTGCACAGCCGAACGGTATTGACGAGCGCGCCGAGACTCGGCGCCGAGATCGTCACGACGTCGCGGAGGTGATGCGTAAAGCCGCCGCCGGGGGCATCGCGGTCCTTGATCGGCGAGAACATCGTGCCGAGAAACAGCATGAAGCCGTCCGGGTATTGATGATGCGCGCCGCACGTCTGCGCGACGAGATCGGCGGGATCGCGCGAAATCTCGGTCATATGGCTCACGCCGTCGAGTTCGAAGCCGTCGTCCGCGCCTTCGACGCGCAGCGACACGCTCGCCTCGCGCACCGCATCGAGCGTGAAGCGCTCATCGAACAGACGCACGAACGGTCCGATCGCACATGAGCCGTTGTTGTCCTTGCATTTGCTGAGCAGCAGCGCCGAGCGCCCTTCGATATCGCGCAGATTGACGTCGTTGCCCAGCGTCGCGCCGACGATGCGCCCCACGCCGTTGACGGCAAGCACGATCTCAGGTTCCGGATTGTTCCACACCGACACGGGCAAAAGGCCGATATCCGCGCCGAAGCCGACCGACGACATCGGCTGCGATTTCGAAAACACTTCTGCATCGGGCCCGATGCCGACCTCCATGTATTGGGACCATGCGCCGCGACGCTCGAGTTCGGCCTTCAGCCGCATCGCCGCATCTGAACCGGGCTCGATTTTCGACAGGTCGGTGCCGATCAGCGCCGTGATCGTCGCGCGCACTTCCCTCGCTTTCGACGGATCGCCGCCCGCCTGCTCTTCGATCACGCGCTCGAGCAGACTGACCGCGAAGGTCACGCCGGCTGCCTTGATCGCCTGCACGTCGCAAGGCGCGAGCAGGCGCGGCATTGCGGCATCGGTGCGCGCCGCGAGCGCCGCATCGATCAGCGCGGCGACCGGACCGAGTGCATCGCCTTGCGCGTTGCGCGCGACATCGACCGCATCGTCGCGATCGAAAAGATCGGCGGTAGTCGGCACCGTTTTCGTGATGTCGAACACCTCGCCGCCGCGCACGGCGACCACGCATGGCCCTTCGTGCGCGCCATCGCGGCGCCAGACGCGGCCGATCAGCAAGGCTTGTTCGAGATCTTCAGGTAGACAGGCGGATGCGGAAATCTTTTGCATGGGCGTGTTGGATCCGGCTTGTAGGGAGCCCTATCGTAGAGCCCCAATGCGTCAAAGTCCAACCTTGCCCATCGGGCGAACGGCGTCACCGAACGGAGCCTGGCCGATGCACTGTGCGCGTTCGCGAGCGTGGGCGGACGCGTCGGTCTCCCGGCGCCATGCGTGATGATGCAATGCAGCGGAAAACTTCTCCGCGGACCATGCTGCAGCGAGTGCCTCGCGCACGAGCGCCTGCTGGCTTGGCGGCGCAAGGCCGCCCAGCGGCGGATCGCGGTCGAGATTGGTCGGGAACGGATAGCCTTCGGCGCAACTCGCGATGACCGCATCGAGCTGGGACGCACTGAAACGCGCAATGGCGACGCCATCGCGCAACACCGGATAGATCGCCTCGCACATCGCGACGCGATCGACCGATTCCATCGCGCGACCGTATGCGGACGATATCTGCAGCAGATTCGCCATTCGCGCGACGTGCGCCGTGCGGTTGTCGCCGGCCGCATGAAACAGCGCTGGATTGAAAAACAGTGCGTCGCCCTTCTCGAGCGGCAGTTGCACGCAATGCGCTTCGAAGTATTCGCGAAAGTCGGCGCGCCGCCAGGCGAGATAGCCCGGCGCATAGCGTTGCGAATACGGCAGCAGTTTCGTCGGCCCGCTTTCGATCGGCATATCGACATGCGCGATCGCGCCTTGCAGCGTCAGAAACGGCGACATCGTGTGGACGTGCGCGGGAAAACGCTGCGCTTCGTCGACAGTCTGAAAGCCGAGGTGATAGTCGCGATGCGCCTGCTGCGCGGCGCCGCCGGGCCGCACGACGTTGATCTGGGACGTCATCTGATACTGCGGGCCGAGCCATGCTTCGGCGGCGGCCGCGACGAATTCGTTCGCGTAGTAGGCAGCGAAAACGTCGGGCGAGCGCAGACACAGTTTTTCCAGCGCATTCCAGATCCGGTCGTTCGCGCCTGCCTTGGCAAAGTGGTCGCCGCCGGCGCCGCCTTGCGCGCGTTCGGCGCCAATGATCGCATCGAACAGCGCGGTCGCTGCGTCGATCGGCGCGGTATCGTCGTATGCATGCCGTAGCACGATCGCGCCCGCGCCGTCGCGCAGTACATGCACCCATTCCGCGAACAGGCGGGCGCGCGCGGCCGCATCTTCCAGTGCATCGCGCAGCGTGCCGCACTCGTACAGCGCAATGCCATGCGGTGCGGAATGCGCGAATTGCGCCCGCTGCGCTTCCCGGCCCATTGCAATTTGCGCCGCGAAATCCGCGACCGAACACGCGTCCTCGCGATAGCCGTCGAGCCGCGGCGCGGATGGCCCCAGCGCCGGGGTTTGCAAGTCTTCCCCTCGCATTTTCGCTCCTCCAGAGTGCGTTGCGAGCATAGCGTCATCGGTACGCGCGTGCCAGAGCGTCGATCAGCAGCCACCTTGGGTACGCGTTTTGCGCATACGTCTTCAAGCGCTGCGGTCATGAAGCGATATCGCGCTTCGGCAGTCGCACAAGGGAGAACGAAAATGCCTTATCTGATCGGTTGGATGCTCGGTGTGCCGCTTATCGTACTCGTCATTCTGTATCTGATCTTTCACTGAAGCGCGCAATATCCGCGATCGCCGGCGCCCCTGAATGGTGCGTTCGTGCGATCGCCAACAGCTGAACTCGGCGAAACGCCCGCACTCGTTCTCAGGGCACACCGGCTCGTTTACCGTCTGAGCAATCGCGCGCGCGAGGACCATTGGCCTCGCGCAAAGTCACCCCTATCCCCTGCTCCATATCCCGCCGTATTCCCGAAGCATTCCATCGGTTCGCATTCCGCACGAAACCTTCGCAGCAGGCATTCGCCATGCCTAAGGGCCGTGTATCGTGCGTTTCGCGCCGGTCGCCGTGCGCGCCGCGGGTTTACCTTAGTTTGTGTTCGATAACACCGCCCATTTACTGAGTTTGAAAACGGTAAGGCTTCCGAAATGGAATCGCCGTGGTGGACTAAAAACTCTCGTGCGCGGAGGTGTGTCATGCCGAACTTGTCGAAGGACGCAGTTGATGGTTTGAGAGCCGCCACGCGCGGACAGGTATTCGTGCCGGACGACGCCGGTTACCACGAAGCGTGCACGATCTGGAATGCGATGATCGACCGTCGTCCGGCCGTGATCGTCCGCTGCGCCGGGGTCTCCGATGTGCGCGGCGCCGTGAACTTCGCGCGCGATCGGCATCTGCCGCTCGCGATACGCGGCGGCGGCCACAATATCGCGGGCACCGCGCTATGCGACGACGGGCTCGTGATCGACCTCAGCGCGATGAAATCGGCGCGCGTCGATCCGTTCACGCGCCGCGCGTATGTGGAGCCCGGCTGCACGTTGCGCGACTTCGATCACGAAGCGCAGGCATTCGGTCTTGCGGTGCCGCTCGGTATCAATTCGACGACCGGCGTCGCAGGGCTCACGCTTGGCGGCGGTTTCGGCTGGCTGAGCCGCCGTTACGGCATGACGGTCGATAACCTCGTCTCCGCCGACATCGTCACCGCCGACGGCGAGCTCCTGCACTGCAGTTCCGATGAACATGAAGAGCTGTTCTGGGCGATACGCGGCGGCGGCGGCAATTTCGGCGTGGTCACGATGTTCGAATTCGAACTGAAACCGCTCGGACCGCAGGTCTACGGCGGCCTCGTCGTGCTGCCGCTCGATCAGGCGAAGGAAGCGCTCGGCCGCTACCGGAATGCGGTCGACTCGATGCCCGATGAGCTGACCGTCTGGGCCGTCGCTCGCCTTGCGCCGCCGCTGCCGTTCCTGCCGGCCGACGTGCACGGCAAGCCGATGCTCGCCTTCGCGATCTGCTACACCGGGCCGGTCGAAAACGGTCCGCAGGCCGTCGAAGCCGTGCGCCAGTTCGGCACCGCACCATACGGCGAGCACCTCGGACCGATGCCGTACACCGCATGGCAACAGGCGTTCGATCCGCTCCTCGCACCGGGCGAACGCAATTACTGGAAATCGCACAATCTTTCCGCGCTGCAGGACGGCCTGATCGATGCGCTGCTCGAGGCGATCGGCACGCTGCCGTCGCCGCAGTGCGAGATTTTCTTCGGGCAGGTCGGCGGCGCGATGTCGCGCGTCGCCGAGGATGCCACCGCGTATGCGGCGCGCGACACGAAATACGTGATGAACGTGCACGGCCGCTGGAGCGATGCGGCCGACGACGCGCGCTGCATCGGATGGTCGCGGGCGTTCTTCGAGAACACCAAACCGTTTGCGCTCGGCAGCGTGTACGTGAACTTTTTGACGGAAGAAGAGACCGACCGGGTCGGCGCGGCGTATGGGCCGAACTATGAACGCCTCGTCGCCGTGAAGGACCGCTACGATCCGCACAATCTGTTCAGCCGGAACCAGAACATCAAGCCGTCCGCCGCCGCCTGAATGGAACAGAGGCGGCGCAACTCGAGCAGCAACGCGAGGACCGGCTGGAGAGACAACCCGCGAGTCGTCACGAAGACACGGGCGCGTGGCGACTGTCACGCGTGACTGCTACGCTTAAGCGATGCGTTCGGCGCCTCCTCCCCAACCGCTTGCCGCAACTCGCACCGCGGCGTCGCGCTCGCGCCTCGCCGCGTTGACCACGCTCGCGATGTTCGCTTTCGCGGGCAACTCGCTACTGTGCCGCGTCGCGCTGAAAGCGACCGCGATCGATCCGGCGACCTTCACCACGATCCGCATCGTCGCCGCGGCGGTAGTGCTCTGGCTGATCCAGCGCGGCCGTGCCCGCCCGCCTGCGCAGGCTGGCGGCGACTGGTACGCGGCGCTCGCGCTGTTCGTCTACGCCGCCGCGTTTTCGTTCGCCTACGTCCGGCTCGCCGCCGGCACGGGCGCCTTGCTGCTGTTCGGCGCAGTGCAGGCAACGATGATCGGTTACGCGCTATGGAGCGGCGAACGGTTGCGGATCCGCCAATGGCTAGGCTTCGCGCTCGCGCTCGCGGGCCTCGTGGCGCTCGTGATGCCCGGCCTCGTGCTGCGCGGCCCCGCGTTGCCGAAGCTTGCGCCGCCGCTCGCGTCTTCGCTGCTGATGCTTGGCGCCGGCGTCGCGTGGGGCGTCTATTCGCTGCGCGGCAAACGCGCCGCCGATCCCGTCGCGGCGACCGCCGGCAACTTTCTGCGCGCGGTGCCGTTCGCGGTCGCGCTCAGCGGGCTGAGTCTCGTCGGCACGCCGATGCATACGCACCTATCCGTGGACCACGCGGGTGTCGTCTATGCGCTGATCTCCGGCGCAGTCACCTCCGGGCTCGGCTACGTGATCTGGTACGCGGCGTTGAAGGCACTGAAGGCATCGAGCGCGGCCACCGTGCAACTGAGCGTGCCGCTGATCGCGGCGCTCGGCGGCGTCGCGATCCTGAACGAAGCGTTGACGGCGCGGCTCGTTGCGAGCGCGGTGGCGATTCTGGGCGGAATCGCGCTGGTCATCGTGCGCAAACCGAAGGCAGGATAGCGCCGCACATGGGGCGCGGAGTGCGCAACATGGAGATGCCCGGTATCGCGCGGTGCCGCAAAGCGGCGTTTTGGCGGACAATCGCGGATGCCGATCCACCCGAACGACCCACGCATATGAATTCCCCCTCCGCCGACGATACGCCGCGCGCCGCACTGCGCGCCCTGACTCCGCTTGAAGCACGCGTCGTTGGCGTGCTTTTCGAAAAGCAGCATACGGTGCCCGACACCTATCCGCTGTCGCTCAACGCGCTGACGCTCGGCTGCAATCAGAAGACGTCGCGTTCGCCGGTCATGAATGCGAGCGAAGCCGAAGTGCTCGGCGCGATAGAAGGATTGAAACGGCTCAGCCTCGTGTTCGAAGGCAGCAGCAGCCGCGTGCCGCGCTTCGAGCACAATCTCGAGCGCGTACTCGGTGTGCCGCGCCAGGCGGCCGCGCTGCTCACGGCGCTGCTGTTGCGCGGCGCGCAGACGGCGGCCGAATTGCGCCTCGCCACGACGCGCCTGCATTCGTTCGCCGACACGTCTTCCGTCGAAGCGTTTCTCGACGAACTCGCCGCGCGCGACACGCCGCTCGTGCTGAAACTCGCGCGCACGCCGGGCGAGCGCGAAAGCCGCTGGATGCATCTGATGTGCGGCGAAGCGCACGCAAGCGAAGCGCAGCCTCAGGCGCGCGGCAGTGCAGGCGAATCTGCAACAGGCGGCGCGTCGCCGGGCGCCATGAACGCGGAACTCGATGCGCTCAAGGCCGACTACCGCGAACTTGCGGGCAAGGTGGCGCACCTCGAGGCGCTCGTCGAACGGATGGCCGCGGAGCTTGGCATCGAAGTCGACCGGCCGGCGCAATAACGCGCTCACGGTTTGCGCCAACGATTTTCGCCACTGGTTCACACCCCCGGTTTTCGCGACGGGTTCGCGCCGCTCACGTGCGACGCGTCATCATCGCCGCGAGTCCCGGCTTGTCCTTCGCCGGCTGATCCTTCGCATCCGCTTGCGGCGCGCGTTCGTCGTCGCGCACCTTCTTCGTGCCCGCATGCAGCCCCGTGCCGCTCGACTTGCGGCTCGCCGCATGGCGTTCGATCACGCGTTGCAGCAGGCAGAACGCGCACAGCAGCGCACCGATCACAATGCGCGTCCACCACGAACTGAGCGTGCCGTCGAACGTAATCAGCGTCTGGATCGTGCCAAGAATGCCGACGCCGAACACCGAGCCGAACACATAGCCGACGCCGCCCGTCAGCAGCGTACCGCCGATCACCGTCGCCGCGATCGCATCGAGCTCCATCCCCTGCGCCTGCAGCCCGTAGCCCGACAGCAGATACAGCGTGAACACGACACCGCCGAGCGCCGAGCAGAAGCCACTTAGCGCGTAAACGCCGATCTTCGTGCGCGCGACGGGCAAGCCCATCAGCAAGGCCGACCGTTCATTGCCGCCGATCGCGTAAACGTTGCGGCCGAAGCGCGTGAAATGCGCGATATAGATCGCGACGAGCAGCGCGGCGATGCCGATCAGCGCCCCCGAATTCAGCGAGCCGCTGCCGATCGGCACGCTGAACGCGGACACCGCATGAAACGTCTTTTCGTCGATCGTGATCGACTGCGTCGTGATCAGAAAGCAGGCGCCGCGCGCGAGAAACATGCCCGCGAGCGTGACGATGAACGCCTGCAGCTTGAAGAAATGAATCAGTGCGCCCATCGCGGCGCCGAACAATGCGCCGAACAGCAGCACGAGCGGCACGATCGCCCAGATCGGCCAGTGCCACCATTGCGCGGCGACTGCGCAGAGAATGGTGGTCAACGCGACGACCGAGCCGACCGACAGGTCGATGCCGCCCGACACGATCACGAACGTCATGCCGAGCGCGACGATCAGCAGGAACGAGTTGTCGACGAGCAGGCCGAGCGCCACCTGCAGCGAGAAGAAACCCGTGTACATGACCGAGCCGAAGCCGAACAGCGCGGCGAACAGCGCGATCGTCACGACGATCGGCAGCGTGCGCGGATCCAGCAGGCGCGTCACGAAAGTCGATTTCACGGCGGTGCGGTTCTGTTCGTTCTTTGCGCTCATCTTCGTATTCTGCCTGGTGCTCATTTCGCGGCCTCGCCGACGGGCTTCGCTTGCGCGAACGAAAAAAGTCGCTTCACGTGCCTGACGAGCAGCGCGCGCGCCGACTCCGACTGGATCACGCAGACCAGCAGCACGACGATCGCCTTCACGACGAGCGTCGCTTCGGGCGGCACGCCGATCGAATATGTCGTGTACGTAAGCGTCTGGATGATCAGCGCGCCGATCACGGTGCCGGCGAGACTGAAGCGGCCGCCGGCGAGCGACGTGCCGCCGAGCGTCACCGCGAGAATCGCGTCGAGCTCGAGCAGCAGGCCCGCGTTGTTGCCGTCGGCGCTGCGCACGTTCGAGCTCATCAGCACGCCTGCAATCGCGGCCATCAGCCCCGAGAACACATAAACGGCGAACACGATCAGGCTCGAGCGCAAGCCGACCAGACGTGTCGCCACCGGATTCACGCCGATCGCGCGAATGAACAGGCCCAGCGCCGTGCGGCTCATCAGCAAGACCGTCGCCGCGGTCACTGCCGCCGCGACCCACACCGCGCACGGAATGCGCGCGAGATAGCCGCCGCCGATCACGAGATAAGCGGGCGCGCCGATCGGAATGATCTGCCCGCCCGTCAGCAACTGCGCGACGCCGCGGCCGGCCACCATCAGAATCAGCGTCGCGATGATCGGCTGCATGCCGACGAACGCAACGAGCACGCCGTTCCATGCGCCCGCGACAAGGCCGACAGCGAGCGCGGCGGCCACCGCTGTCGTCACATTGGTCGCGTTATCGGCAAGCAGCATCGCCGCGGCGGCGCCCGCGATCGCCACCACCGCGCCGACGGAAATATCGATGCCGCGCGTCGCGATCACGAGCGTCATGCCGAGCGACACGATCACGAGCGGCGCCGCGCGATTGAGAATGTCGATCGGCGCGCCGAAGAAGTGGCCCTCGAACATCGAAATCGCAAGAAAGTTCGCGCGATACGCAACGTCGAGCGCAATCAGCAACACGAGCGTGAGCACCGGCCACACGAGCGTGTGCTGAAACGCGGCTTTGATCGCTTTCATTGATCACTCCCTGCAATGAGCCGATACACCTGATCTTCGGATACCGCGTTGCCCGCGATTTCGGCCACCTTGCGCCGATCGCGCAGCACCGCGATGCGGTGGCTCACGCGCACCACTTCGCTGACTTCGGACGAGATGAACAGCATGCCGAGCCCTTTCGCACACAACGCAAGCACACGATCCATGATTTCGAACTTCGCGGCGACGTCGATGCCGCGCGTCGGTTCGTCGAGAATCAGCATCTTCGGCTCGGTGGCGAGCCAGCGCGCGAGCAGCACCTTCTGCTGGTTGCCGCCCGATAAGAGACCGATCGGTTGTTCGGCGTCGCGCGCCTTGATGCCGAGCATGCCGATGTACTCGTCGGCCATCTCGCGCTGCTTCGCGCGGCTAATGGCACGCCACCAGCCGCGCCGCGCCTGCAGCGCGAAAACGATGTTCTCGCGTATCGACAGCTCCGCGACCACGCCTTCCTTCTTGCGGTCTTCCGGGCAATAGCCGATGCCGTGGCGCACCGCATCGCGCGGCGAGCGCAGCTTGACGCGCTTGTTGTGCGCGAGCACCGTGCCCTCGTCGGATTTCTCGGCGCCGAACAACAGCTTCGCCGTTTCGGTGCGGCCGGAGCCGAGCAGGCCCGCGAGGCCGAGAATCTGTCCGGGCCGCACGTCGATATCGATCGGGTTCAGCAGACCGCGCCGGCCGACGCCGCGCATTTCGAAGATCGGCTGCGCTTCGCTTGCGGCCTTCGGCGGCTCGCTCGCCGCCTGTTTCAGACGCTCGGACATGCGCGCATGTCCGACCATCTTCGCGACCAGTTCGTCGACCGGCAGGTCCTTCGCCAGATACTCGCCTTCGCGCTCGCCGTTGCGCATCACCGTGATGCGATCCGATATCGCGTAGGTCTGCTCGAGAAAGTGCGTGACGAACAGAATTGCAATACCCGACCGCTTGAGCTTGCGCAGCACGTCGAACAGGCGCGCCACTTCGCCGTCGTCGAGACTCGAGGTCGGTTCGTCGAGTATGAGCACGCGCGCATCGACCGATACCGCGCGCGCGATCGCGACCATCTGCTGGACCGCGATCGGATAGGCGTCGAGCGAGCGCGTGACGTCGAGCGACACGTTCAGATCGGCGAGCGCCGCCTCGGCCCTGGCATGGATCGACTTCCAGTCGATCGCGCCGCGCCGCTTCAGATGCCGCCCCGCGAAGATATTCTCCGCGACCGACAGATTCGGACACAGGTTCACTTCCTGGTACAGCGTACGAACGCCGGCGGCTTCGGCTTCGAGCGGCGTCGCGAACTGCACGGGCTCACCCGCGAGATGAATCGCGCCGGCGTCGTATGCATGAACGCCCGTGAGAACATTGATGAGCGTCGATTTGCCCGCGCCGTTCTGACCCATCAGCGTGTGGACCTCGCCGGGGAACAGGCGGAAATCGACGCCCTGCAACGCGTTGACACCCGGAAACGACTTGCTGATGCCGAGAGTTTCGAGAATGGGAGAGTCGCTCATGAGCGTAGCGAAGACGAAGAAGAAAGCCTGAAAAAAGTCCGGCGCCGCGCGTGCCGCGCCGGCGCCGGACCTGCTGCTCGACGAGGACCTAGTACTTGCGCGTCGGCAGCACCTGGGCGGCGACGCTCATCGGGAACACCGTCTCCTCGGTGGTGATGCGCTTGGGCAGCTGCTTGCCGGCGACGATGTCCTTCGCGGCCTGCATCAGTTGCGGCCCGAGCAGAGGGCTGCATTCGACGTCGACGTTGATCTTGCCCGCGACCATTGCCTGGAAGCCGCCCTTCGTCGCATCGAACGAGACGACGCTGATGTCGGTGCCCGGCTTCAGGCCCGCTTCTTCCATCGCCTGGATCGCGCCGAGCGCCATATCGTCGTTATGCGCGTAGACGACGTTGATCTGCTTGCCGTACGTCTTCGCGAACGCTTCCATCACCTGCTTGCCGCCCGCGAGCGTGAAGTCGCCGCTTTGCGACGCGATGATCTTGAACTTCGGATCGTTCCTGATTACTTCCATGAGGCCCGCATGACGATCGTTGGCCGGCGCCGAGCCGACCGTGCCCTGCAGTTCGACGATATTGATCGGGCCTTTGTCGTTCTTGTAGCGCTCTTCGAGCCAACGGCCGCCGCGGCGACCTTCCTCGAGGAAGTCCGAGCCGATCATCGTCACATACAGCGACTTGTCCTTCACGTCGATGTTGCGGTCGGTCAGGATCACCGGAATCTTCGCGTTCTTCGCTTCGGTCAGCACCGGCTCCCAGCCCGATTCGACAACTGGCGAAAACGCGATCACGTCCACTTTCTGCGCGATATACGAGCGAATCGCCTTGATCTGGTTTTCCTGCTTCTGCTGCGCGTCCGAAAACTTGAGATTGACGCCGGCGTCCTTCGCAGCCTGCTTGACCGACACGGTATTGGCGGTGCGCCATGCGCTTTCGGCGCCGACCTGGGCGAAGCCGAGCGTGATTTTCTTGTCTTCCGCGTGACCGTTGATGGCCGCCGCGAACAGCAGCGCCGCACCGACCAGCGCGCCCAGTGTCAGGCGTCTCGTGTGATTCATTTTCTGTCTCCGATTTATTTCGTCTGTTCTGGCGCCGGCTACCGCAGGCGAGCGTCCTTACGGGCACGCGACAGCAAAAAGCTGGCGCCACCTTTCGCAACACTGCACAATCGATCAAGCAGCCCAACTGCAAACGTATTAACCGAAGCCGGTTCAACGCGACGCCCCCGCCCGTGACAGCGAATCTGGGTCCACCCGGTCCGTTAATAGCCAAACTATATCCATGCGCCCGTGCGGCGGTGATTGGTACTTTCCCGAGCGTCGAGAGGCCTGTGCGCATCGTCATTCTCACTGCATAGCGCGCGCCAGATCCCGTATCCGGCGACGGCCGAAACCCCGGGAAGGTCTCCGGAGCGCGGGTCGAATCGCTAATATCCAGCCGATATAGTCCTACTATTTAGACAACTCGCGATACCGCTCAGTGCGAGAACCGTGTATCGGGCTCCGTGTGCCGCGCGAGCGTGCGGCGAATCGATCGTTAATCGCCGCAAAACATGCGGAGATAAATTTGCCGATGCGGTCAATGAGGCTCATAATCTCCGCATGGAAAGCGGAGATTACCTTTACATCTGGGAGGCGCCGGACTGGCCGCGATGGCGCTACGACCTCGCGTCGCTGGCCGCACCGCTCGCGGCAGTCACCGGCGCGCAGGGACTGCTGCTCGGGCGCATGTACGACGCCGGCCTCGCGCAGCGCGAGGAAGCAAACCTCGCCGCACTAACCGCGGACGTGCTGAAAACCAGCGAGATCGAAGGCGAATCGCTGAACGCGCATTCGGTGCGCTCGTCGATCGCACGCCGGCTCGGCGTCGATATCGGCGCGCTCGCGCCGGTCGATCGCCACGTCGAAGGCGTCGTCGAAATGACGTTCGACGCCACGCTCCACTGCAACTCGGACCTCACGCGCAGGCGTTTGCTCGGCTGGCACGCCGCCCTCTTTCCGACCGGCTACAGCGGGCTCACGCCGATTCGCGTCGGCGCCTATCGCGACGATGCGCGCGGCCCGATGCAGGTCGTGTCCGGCTCCGGCGCCCGTCAACGCGTGCACTTCGAAGCGCCGCCGGCACCGCGGCTCAAGAAGGAAATGGCGCGCTTTCTGCGCTGGGTCGACAGCAATTTCGATCACCACCCGATCCTGAAGGCCGGCATCGCACACCTGTGGTTCGTCACGCTGCATCCGTTCGACGACGGCAACGGCCGTATCGCACGCGCGGTCGGCGACATGGTGCTCGCGCAGATGGACCACACGGAAAGCGGCCGGCGCTTTTATAGCCTGTCCGCACAGATCCAGCGCGAGCGGCGCAGCTACTACGAAATCCTCGAGCGCACGCAAAAAGGCACACTCGACATCACCGCGTGGCTTGCATGGTTCCTCGACAATATGCAGCGCGCGCTCGACGCCGCGCTCGCCACGCTCGACACCGTGCTCGTGAAGTCGCGTTTCTGGCAGCGCATGGCCGGCACGCCGCTCAACGAGCGCCAGTCGAAGCTCGTCAACCGGCTGCTCGACGGCTTCGACGGCAAACTCACGAGCAGCAAGTGGGCAAGCATCGCAAAGTGCTCGCCGGACACCGCGCTGCGCGACATCAACGAGCTGATCGCGGCCGGTGTCCTGCGGAAAACCGACGGCGGCGGGCGCAGCACCGCGTATGAGCTGGCCTTGATCTCCGCGCCGGACGATCGTCGCGATGCCCCCGCTGCTTGATCCACGCGGTGAGCACGCGCTCATCACGCGGTGACAACGCGGTGACAACGCTGTGACAGCCCCAGGCCGCACACGTCGCGGCAGCGCTTTTTCAGGCAGCCGTTTCGTTTTTTCTCCTTCGCGCTGACCTCAAACGGTGCGAGTATGCGGTTCGAGCGCGGCGCATCGCACTGCGCGCCCTCGCCCCGCTACCGCCAGTTTCGCTACCGCAGCGTCAAGGAGAATCGCGAATGAACGACAACGATCCGCACCGCCTTGCTGACACCGATGCCGCCGGCACCGATCTGCCCGACGACCCCGAGCGCCGCCGTGTGCTGACCGGCCTCGCCGCGGTCGGCGCGGGCCTCGTGCTGGCCGGTTGCCAGTCGCCGGGGGAAGCGGGCAATGCCTCGAAGAGCGCCGCCGATCTGCGCCTCGACGCCGCGCTGCGCGACCAGGTGAAGAACATCGTCGTGATCTATGCGGAGAACCGCAGCTTCGCGAATCTGTACGGCAACTTCCCCGGCATACAGCAGCCGCTCGATGCGGTCGGGCCGGATGCATACGTGCAGTTCGATCGCGACGGCACGACGCCGCTGCCGCGTCTGCCGGCAATCTGGGGCGGTCTCGTGCCGCAGGCGCAGGAAGTCGACGGCAAGCGCTATGCGATCGGCGAAAAGCAGATCGCGAATCTGCGCAACCAGCCGTTCCACCTCGTCGACGCGCAAGGCGCGCCGCTGCCGAACGGCGTGATCACGCGCGACCTCGTCCATCGCTTCTACCAGAACCAGATGCAGATCAACGGCGGGCGCAACAACGGCTTCGCCGCATGGGGCGACTCGGGCGGCCTCGTCATGGGCCATTACCGCAGTTCGCCGGCTTCGCTGAAAATCTGGGGCCTCGCGCAGCAATACACGTTGTGCGACAACTTCTTCATGGCCGCGTTCGGCGGCTCGTGGCTCAACCACATCTTCCTGATTTCCGCGCAGGCGCCGCTGGTTCCGGACATTCACAACAGCATCGCGAAGAACCATGTATCGGTGCTCGAAGGCGACGACCCGCTCGGCACGCGCCTGAAGACGGCGCCCAATTCGCCCGCATCCGCGCTCGACGGTCCGCCAAAGTTCGTGCGCGACGGCCTCTTCACGCCCGACGGCTACGCGGTAAACACCATGGCGCCGCCGTACCAGCCGAGCTTTATCCGACCTGCGCCCGACGGCAATCCGCTATACGCGAACCCGGCGGACCCGAAGGTGCTGCCGCCGCAGAAGTACGCGACGATCGGCGACCGGCTGACCGACCGCGACGTGCAATGGGCGTGGTATTCGGGCGCCTGGCAATACGCGCTCGAACATCGGGACACGGGCGCCGTGCCCGATTTCCAGTATCACCACCAGCCGTTCAACTATTTCGCGAACTATGCGCCCGGCACGGCGGCGCGCGCGCGGCATCTGCGCGACGCGGGCGTCGGCGACGACCCGTCGACGAACCGGCTGCTCGCCGATATCGATGCGGGGCGCCTGCCGCCGGTCACGTTCTACAAGCCGCAGGGCAATCTGAACATGCATGCGGGCTACGCGGACGTCGAATCGGGCGACCGTCATATCGCGGCCGTGATCGACCGCTTGCAGCGCGGGCCGCAATGGCGCAATACGGTGGTGATCGTGACGGTCGACGAGAACGGCGGCTGGTGGGATCCGGTCGCGCCGCCGAAGGGCGACCGCTGGGGCCCGGGTTCGCGGGTTCCGGCGCTCGTCGTGTCGCCGCTCGCGAAGAAAGGCTATGTCGATCACACGGTCTACGACACGAACTCGATCCTGCGCTTCATCAGCCGCGTGCATGGGCTCGAAGCGCTGCCCGGCGTGGCCGCGCGCGACCGCGCGTTCGCGCAGAACGGCCTTGCGCCGCTCGGCGATCTGACCGGCGCGCTCGATCTCGCGTAACGGCAAGCATGGCCGCTCGCGCGCAGGCGGCCATGCCTTGCCTATGCCTGCTCTCTACCGCTACGCCTCCACGATGCCGGGGCTGCGTTGCTCGCGCCGCTCGCGCATCCAGCCGTCGAGCTGCACCGACGACAGCGGCCGCGCGATCCAGAAGCCCTGCAGCTCGTCGCAGCCAATCCGCCGCAACAGGTTCGCCTCGCGTTCGTTTTCGACGCCCTCGGCAACGACTCGCAAGCCGAGCATATGGCCCAGGCCGACGATCGCCTCGACGATCGCGAGATCGGTCGGCTTGTCGAGCTTGTTGTGCACGAAGGTGCGGTCGATCTTCAGCCGGTCGAGCGGAAAGCGGTTCAGATAGCTGAGACTCGAATAGCCGGTGCCGAAATCGTCGAGCGAGATGCGCACGCCGAGCGCGCGAATCGCGCCGATCGTCGCGATGTTGCGTTGCGCGCCGTCGAGCAGCACCGATTCGGTGATCTCGAGTTCGAGGCGCTGCGGCGTAACGTGATGCTTCGTGAGGCTCGCCTTCAGCGTATCGAGGAGCGTGTCGTCGCGAAGCTGCACCGTCGACAGATTGATCGACAACGTGAGTCCGGCGAGCGGCCCGTCGCGCCAGCGCGCGAGCTGCCGGCACGCCTCGTCGATCACCCACGCGCCGATCGGCACGATCAGGCGCGTCTCCTCGGCGATCGGGATGAACTGCGCGGGCGACAGGCGGCCGAGCTCGTTGCTGTCCCAGCGCAGCAGCGCCTCCACCGCGATGACCTCGCCGCTCTTCGTATCGATACACGGCTGATACGCGAGCCACAGCTCGTCGCGCTCGATCGCCGTGCGCAACGACGCTTCGAGTGCGAGCCGCATCCGGCTGCGCTCGATCATGTCGGCCGAGAAGAACTTCGCGAGATTGCGCCCGGCCGCCTTCGCCTGATACATGGCGAGGTCGGCATTCTGCATCAGCGTATCGATGTCGAGCCCGTCTTCCGGATACATCGCGATGCCGACGCTGCACGATACCTGGATCGCGATACCGTTGATGTCGTGCGTCTCGCCGACGAGCGGAATCATGCGCTCCTCGATGGTCCGCGCGACGTCGGCCGCGCTCGCCGCACCGTTCAGGATCACCGTGAACTCGTCGCCGCCGAGGCGGCTCACGGTATCGTCCTGACGCACCGAGCGCATGAGGCGCGCCGCGACCGAGCGCAGCAGGCCGTCGCCGATATGATGGCCGAGCGAATCGTTGATGTCCTTGAAGCGGTCGAGATCGATAAACAGCACCGCCACGCGCCGGCCGGTGCGCTTCGCCGTATCGAGCGCGACCGCAAGCCGCTTCTTGAAGAGCGCGCGGTTCGGCAATTCGGTGAGAAAGTCGTGCTCGGCGAGAAACTGGATGCGCGCTTCGCTCTTCTTGCGGTCGCTGATGTCGATCAGCGTGCAGATGTAGTGCGTGACATGCCCTTTCGTATCGCGCACGGCACTGACCATGAGCCAGGCCGGATAATCGCCGCCATGCCGGCGCCGCACGTGCGCTTCGCCGTTCCATGTGCTCGCGCGGTCGACCATTCGCGCCAGCGCCGCGAAACCGTCGTCGCCCGGCAAGCCGTCGACGATAAAGCGCGGCCCGCGGCCGACCACGTCTTCGGACCGGTAACCCGTTACGCGGTAGAACGCCGCGTTGGCCGTCAGGAGCCGATAGCCTTCGTCGAGAATCAGGATTGCCTCCGACGATGCCTCGAATACGCGTGCCCATAGCTCGAGCCGCTGCTCCATGAGCTTGATCTGATTGATCGGCGTGAACGCGGTCAGAATCGCGTCCTGCCCCTGAAAACTCAGGCGCCGCGCCGACAGCATCGCCCACGTCGATTCGTCGGTGGCCTTCCAGTGAACCTCGAATTCGTCGACCGCCTCGAGATCGGATAACTGCTGGAAAAAGCGCGCACGCGTGCCCGAATCGAGCCCGCGTGCCCATGGGTCGATCGCACAGCCGTTCAGCCAGTAGAGCGCGGGACGGTTCGCGTGCAGCACCTCGTGCCCGGGCACCGCGGTCACCACCATCGGCACCGGTGTTGCCTCGACGAGCGCATACTGCGCGGCCGATGCGCGCGCGGTCGCGGCCAGTTCCTTCTGCACGTCGCGCTCGCGATCGAGTTGCTCGAGCATCTCGTTGAAGCCGTTCACGAGCACGCCGATTTCGTCCTGGCTGTGCCAGCGCGCGCGCAGCGAGTGGTCGCCGGTGCGCCGCACGGTGTCCATCACGCGCGCGAGCTGGCGCAGCGGCCGCGAGATCTGCTGCGCGACCGTGTAGACCATCGTCAGAATGGCGAACAGCAGGAACAGCACGGTGCCTAGATGCAGCCACATGCGGGCATACAGCGCGCGTACGCGTTCGTGCAGCAGGCGGTCGAGCTCGACGCCGGTCCTGCGCCAGGTTTCGCCGACTTGCGCCACGACGCGTTGCTGCGCGGCATCGGCCGCCGCGAACAGCGCAGCGTTCGCCCCGCCGCTATCGACAATCGCGCGCGCCGTGCGCCGGTAATCTTCGACCGACGCGTCCATGCGCTGGATCGACGGTCCGAGCGCGCGATCGAGCGCGCGGTCGGCTGCCACCGCTTCGGCGAAGTCCGTGTGCAAGCCTTGCAGCACCGCGTCGAGCTGGCCTTCGCGCACAAGGTACCGGGTGCGCAGCAAATCCGCGGCAGCGGGACGCATATCGTCGCGCAGGCCGCTGCCGATCTGATTGACTGCATCGAGCAACGCGGGATAACGCAGGATCGACAGCGACATCGAGTAATAGCTGTCGAGATCGGGGTCGAGAATCAGGTTCGACTGATTGCCGATGCGCGTGACAAGCTCGCGGCACGCGAAAAGCGCGTTGTTGACCTCGGCGACGTTCAATGTCGAGCCATTCGCAAGCGTGACCAGCGCACGACGCACCCGTTCGTTCAGTTGTGCGCTTTGCATCGCTGTGCCGTAGCGCGTTTCGGCGTCTTCGAGCGCATGCGCGGTCTGCTGCAACACATGCGCCGGCACGTGCGCGCCCGCGCCGGCTTGCGCGACCTCGACCACCGCATCGCGCACCGTGCGCAAATAGATGTTCCCGACAATCTCCTTGTCCGAGAAATCGATGGCGATGTACTTCTCGTGAATCAGGATGCCGCTGATATAAACGACCGCACTGAGGTCCAGTAAATAAATGAGCAGCAGCTTCCGGCCGACGCGCAATCGTGCCAGCAGACGGAAGAAGAGATTGCGTTTCATGAAGTGCGGAACCTTTACGACGATGGACTTAACAACACTCTGAAGCCTCATGTATTCCGAAGAATCGTCAGCCCTGGTGAATGTACTTATCTGTGTCTATCGGCGCATGATAGGCGCACATTAAGCGCGTTTCAGCGATTCCCCGTAACGGTGCGCGCGTGCGCCAGAACGGCGCACACACAAACGTTTGCCGGCACGTATCGGTGCTTTCGCGTCAATGCGCGGGTACCGGTTTCGCGGTGGCGCGGTTATGCGCGGAACCGCGCTTGCGCCCAATCGGCCTTGCGCGCGAGTGCGACAAACGCGCTCAGATAATCGATCGCATCGTCCGCTTCGCGCGTGCCGAGGAAGATCTGTTTCGCGATGCCCTTCTTGCCGAGCCGCAACGGCACGATCGGCATCGATTCCGCGTACTCTTCGGCAAGCCACCGCGGCAGCGCAGCGACGCCGCGCCCGCTCGCCACCATCTGCAGCATGATGTCGGTCGTCTCGATCACCTTGTGCCGTTTCGGCACGACATTCGCAGGCGTCAGAAACCGCGTATAGATGTCGAGCCGATCCGTTTCCACCGGGTACGTGATCAGCACTTCCGATGCGAGCTGCACGGGCGTGACATAAGCCTCGCTGGCCAACGCGTGCGCGTCGGCAACCACGAGCACCTGCTCGTAATCGAATACGGGCTGAAAGCGCAGCCCGGGCTTCTTCAGCGGATCCGGCGTCACGAGCACATCGATGTCGTAGCCGAACAGTGCGCCGATGCCGCCGAACTGAAAACGCTGTTTCACGTCGACGTCGACGTCGGGCCAGCGCGCGAGATACGGCGATACGACCTTCAGCAGCCATTGATAGCACGGGTGGCATTCCATGCCGATGCGTAGCGTGCCGCGCTCGCCTTGCGCGTACTGCTGCATGCGGGCTTCGGCGTGCTCGAACTGCGGCAGCAACCGATTGGCCAGTCCAAGCAGATACTGGCCCGCCTGCGTGAGACGCATCGACCGCCCTTCGCGCGTCCATACGGCCGTACCAAGCTGCTCTTCGAGCTTCCTCACAGTGTGGCTGAGCGCCGATTGAGTGACGTTCAACGCGTCGGCCGCACCCGTCAGCGAACCTTGCCGCTCCACTTCCCTGACCACCATCAGATGACTGCGTTCGAGCATTCCGACCTCATGACGTCATGAACATAACTAATGCATGTATGAAATAAATCCATTTTTATTCATGCATCGGAAATTCTATCATCGGTGCCCATGGTGCCGGTTCAGTGCTTTCCTGGCGCTTCCGGCTGTTATCCGATTCTCTCGACACACACGACAAAGATGGCTACCACGCATAACCTCGGCTTCCCGCGCATCGGCGCCCGACGCGAACTGAAATTCGCGCTTGAAAACTACTGGAAGGGTCAGACGTCGCGCGACACGCTCAAAGCCGTCGGCGCGCAGCTTCGCGAGCGTCACTGGAATGATCAGGCGCGCCTCGACTTCGTTCCGGTCGGCGATTTCGCGTTCTACGACCACGTGCTCGATATGAGCTTCACGCTCGGCAATCTGCCCGAGCGCGTGCGCGATTTCCATGGCGACTCGCTCGATAACGCTTTCCGCGTCGCCCGCGGCCGCTCGGCGCAAACGGCACAGACTGCGAATGCGGCACATGCGGCACATGCGGCCGACGCGCCGGAGACATCGAAGGAACACGGCGCGTGCTGCGACGGCGTCGCCGCCGGCGAAATGACGAAGTGGTTCGATACGAACTATCACTACATCGTGCCGGAATTCACCTCGGCGACGAACTTTTCGCTCGACGCGACGCGGCTCGTCGCGCAACTCGCGCAAGCGCGCAGATGCGGCGTCAACGCGAAGCCCGTGATCATCGGTCCGGTCACGTACCTGTGGCTCGGCAAGTCGAAGGATGCAAACGACGCCTGGGACCGTCTCGCGCTGTTGCCGAAGCTGCTGCCCGTGTATGGCGCGTTGCTCGATACGTTCGCGGCGCAAGGCGTCGACTGGGTGCAGATCGACGAGCCCGCGCTCGTAACGGAACTCGATGCGAAGTGGCGCGCTGCATTCGTTACTGCCTACGATTCGCTGTCCGCGCGCCGGGTGCGCCTGCTGCTCGCCACCTACTTCGGGCAGTTGCACGACAATCTCGAGCTTGCCTGCACGCTGCCGGTCGATGGTCTGCACATCGACGCGATCAATGCACGCGAAGAACTCGCCGGGGCAGCGGCGCTCCTTCCCGATACGTCGATACTGTCGGTCGGCGCGATCAACGGCCGCAACATCTGGAAGACCGACCTGAGCGCGACGCTCGACTGGCTTGAACCGCTCGCAGACAAGCTCGGCGAGCGTTTGTGGGTCGCACCGTCGTGCTCGTTGCTGCACGTGCCGGTCGACCTCGAAAGCGAACAGGCACTCGATGCGGAGATTCGCTCATGGCTCGCGTTCGCGTTGCAGAAGCTCGACGAGGTGAAACTGCTGGCCGACGCACTGAACCACGGGCGCGACTCCGTCTGCGCCGAGCTTGCGGCCAACGCGGCGGCAATCGGGACGCGCCGCACGTCGCCGCGCGTCAACAACGGCGCCGTCCAGGCCGCGGTGGCACAGATCGGCCCGGCGCTCGGCAGGCGGCACAGCCCCTATGCCGTGCGCGCGCCGAAACAGGCGGCGCTGCTTGCGCTGCCCGCCTTCCCGACCACGACGATCGGCTCGTTCCCGCAGACGGCCGAGATTCGTCACGCGCGCAGCCAGTTCAAGGCCGGCGCGCTCGATGAAGACGGCTACCGCACGGCGATGAAGGCGGAGATCGCACGCAGCGTGCGCGAGCAGGAATCGCTCGGTCTCGACGTGCTCGTGCATGGCGAAGCCGAACGCAACGACATGGTCGAATATTTCGGCGAGCAGCTCGAAGGCTTTGCGTTCAGCCAGTTCGGCTGGGTGCAATCATACGGCTCGCGCTGCGTGAAACCGCCGGTTCTGTTCGGCGACATCAGCCGCCCGAACGCGATGACGGTCGAATGGATCCGCTACGCGCAGACGCTGACGAACAAGCCGATGAAAGGGATGTTGACGGGGCCTGTGACGATCCTGAACTGGTCGTTCGTGCGCGACGATCAGCCGCGTTCGGTGTCGTGCCGCCAGCTCGCGCTCGCGATTCGCGAAGAAGTGCTCGACCTCGAGAAAGCCGGCGTGCGCGTGATCCAGATCGACGAAGCCGCGCTGCGCGAGGGTCTGCCGCTACGGCGTTCGCAATGGAACGCGTATCTGCAATGGGCCGTGGAATCGTTCCGCATCGCGGCGAACGGCGTGCGCGACGAAACGCAGATCCATACGCATATGTGCTATTCGGAGTTCAACGACATCATCGCGTCGATTGCCGGAATGGACGCGGACGTGATCACGATCGAAACGTCGCGTTCCGATATGGAACTGCTCGATGCGTTCGACCACTTCAACTACCCGAATGAGATCGGGCCCGGCGTGTACGACATTCATTCGCCGAACATTCCGTCGCAGGAGCACATCGTGACGCTGATGAAGAAGGCGGCAGAGCGCATTCCGCGGCAACGCCTGTGGGTCAATCCCGATTGCGGACTGAAGACGCGCCAGTGGGCCGAGGTCATCCCCGCGTTGACCAATATGGTGGCGGCGGCAAGGACACTGCGCAATCACCCGTTCTGATGCGGTAACCGTAACGTCCCGCGCACGCGTATCGGCATGCGGCCCCGCCCGGCATGCCGATACGCGTTTTTTTCGCGCGGATGTCCCCTTTTCCGATTTCGCGTGTCAAGCACATAGGAGCCACACACACCGTCACATCATCTCAGGAGTCCGTATGCCGTCCCGCCGCGCCTTTCGCAGTTCGTTCACCCTGTTCAGGCGCGGCGCGCACAGCGGAAGACTCAAGTCACTGCCTGCCGGTGCGGCTCTGCTCGCGCTTCGCGGTATGCCGGCGGGCCTCGCGCTGGCGGGCATCGCTAGCGTCCCCGCCGCTATCGCGGCCGAAGCGCCGGCCCCCTCGGCCGCCGCTTCGGCTACCGCTGCAGCAGCGAAGCGAACCTATAGCGTGCCGGCCGGTTCGCTCGGCAGCGCACTTTCCGACTTCGCAAGCGAGGCGGGCGTCGGCGTACAGATCGATGCGCGCCTGGTCGATGGCTTGCGTACGCACGGGCTAAACGGCGCTTATACCGTGCGCGAAGGCTTCGCCGCACTGCTGTCCGGCACGAGCCTCGAGGCGTCCGAAAGCAGCGCCGGCGTTTTTCTGGTCCGGCGGCAACCGGCGTCCGGCAGCGTCACGCCGGACGGGGCGGTGCTGCCCACCGTCAAGGTGTCGGCGCACAGCGTGCCAACGAACCCGTATGGTCCGACCGTCGGCTACGTCGCATCGACCGCCACGACGGCCATGAAAACCGATACGCCGATTCTCGAAACGCCGCAGTCGGTGTCCGTGATCACGCGCGAGCAGATGACGCAGCAGGATGCGCAAACGCTGAATGCCGCCGTGCGCTACACATCGGGCGTGACGCCCGAAACACGCGGCGGCACGGCCACGCGCTACGACCTGCTGACGATTCGCGGCTTTACTGCGGATACCTACTGGAACGGCCTGAAACTGCTGCAAAACGGTCAGTACGCGGTACCGCAACTCGATCCGTATCTGATGGAACGCATCGAAGTGCTCAAAGGCCCCGTTTCGGTGCTGTACGGCCAGGCCGCCGCGGGCGGCGTGCTCGATCAGGAGAGCAAGCTGCCGACACGCCAGCCGCTGCACGACGTCGGCATCGAGTTCGGCAACTTCGGCCACAAGCAGGCAAGCTTCGATTTCTCCGGTCCGCTCGATCAGGACGGCCACTATCTGTACCGGCTTACCGCGATCGGCCGCAGCGAGGACGGCCAGATCGATACGACGCGCAACGAGCGCATCGCGATCGCGCCGTCGTTCACATGGCGGCCCGACAACGACACGTCGCTGACGCTGTTCGGGTTGTTCCAGCGCGATCCGCGCAGCACGTCGTACGGCAGCGTACCGGCCGAAGGCTCTGCGCTGTTCAATCCGTACGGCAAACTGCCGATCGACTTCTACGACGGCGACACCGGCTTCGAGCGCTTCAGCCGCACGCAGGAATCGATCGGCTACAAGTTCGAACACAACGTCAACCGGGATTGGACCGTGCGCTCGAACGCGCGCTACTTTCACATCAGCCAGGACTACTCGAGCGTCTACAGCAACGGGCTCGAAAGCGACTTTCGCACGCTCGACCGCGGCGCAATCTCGTCGCAGGAACAGCTGAACACATTCGAGATCGACAACCAGCTGCAAGGCAAATTCTCGACCGGCCCGATTCACCATACGCTGTTGACGGGCTTCGACTATCAGCACGTCGGCAGTTCGTGGGACATGGGATTCGGCACGGCGCCGACGCTCGATATCGTGAACCCCGATTACCAGCAGCCGATCGGGCCGCTCGACACCGCGCTCACGCGCGTTCGTCTGAACCAGTACGGCCTCTACGCGCAGGATCAGATGCGCTACGGGCCCGTGGTCCTCACACTGAGCGGACGCGAGGACTGGACTAACACGACCACGACGAACGCCGGCGACAACCCGTCAATCCAGCAATCGGCCCGCGCCTTCACGAAGCGCGCGGGCCTCACGTATGTATTCGATAACGGCATCGCGCCGTACGTCAGCTATACGGAGTCGTTTTCTCCGCAGACCGGCACCGACGCGAGCGGCAAGCCGTTCGACCCCGAGCGCGCACGCCAGTACGAAGTGGGCGTGAAGTTCCAGCCGAACAACTACGACGCGCTGCTGACAGTCGCGTGGTTCGACCTGACGCGCAAAAACCTGCTGACGCCCGACGCGAACAACCCGGCGTTCCAGGCGGAAACGGGCGAAGCGCGCTCGCGCGGCGTCGAGGTCGAAGCCAAAGCGAGCCTGTCCGATTCGCTCAACGTCGTGGCGAGCTACACGTACCTCGACACGAAGTACCTCAAGGACAACAGCGGCCTCGAAGGAAAATACCTCGCCGCCGTGCCGCAGAATCAGGCGTCTGCCTGGGCGTACTACACACAGCGGCGCGGGCCGCTGGCGGGTCTGTCGGCCGGCGCCGGCGTACGTTATACGGGGCAGACCTACTCGTACGACAACAGCTATAAGCTCAGCAGCTTCCTGCTCGTCGATGCGACGCTGCGCTACGACCTCGGCCGCGCGCTGCCGCAACTCAGGGGCACCGAAGTGTATGTGAACGCGCAGAACCTGCTGAACAAGCGCTATGTCGCGTCGTGCATCTACACGACGTGGTGCTATTTCGGCTACGGGCGTCAGGTATTCGCGGGCGCCAACTATCACTGGTAACGTGCAAGCGGCGGCCACCGGCCGCTTATGGTCAACCGTGCTTCGCCGGCTGCGCGGCCTGCGCGTTGCTTCCGCTGCTTCCACCGCTTCCGTCGTCCGCGGCCGTAATCGTCACCCAGTACCGCGTGCGATAGACGACGTCGACCGGCAACGTCCGCGGCAGCGCCGCGAGCACGTTCTCGATGTTGCCGAGCTGGAACGTGCCGGTGATGCGCAGATTCGCGACCTCGGGATCGCAGCGCAACAGCCCGCGTCGGTAACGGCCCAGTTCGCCGACGAAGTCGGCCAGCCGCATGCCGTCGGCGAACAGCACACCGCGCGACCAGTCGCCCGCGTGCGGATCGGCGGCCGCGATCGCATCGATCGTGATTGCCGTGAAGCGCGTCTGCTGCCCCGCGTCGAGCACGGTCGCCCGCTCGGGCGCTTCGCCGGGCGTCACCTCGACTGCGCCATGCAGCACGGCGATGCGCGTCGCGCCGGCTCCATCATCCGTTCGCACGACAAAGCGGGTGCCGAGCGCGCGGATACGCCCCTGCCGCGTCTCGACGATAAAAGGCCGGTAGACGCCGGACGCGTTGGCCGCGTCGCGCCCTGTTTCCACGAGAATTTCGCCGTCGTTCAGCACGACGCGGCGCTCGCTCGCCGTGAAGTCGATATCGATCGCAGTCGATGTATTGAGGTCGATGCGCGTGCCGTCCGCAAGCACGACGAAGCGGCGCTCGCCGACCCGCGTACGCTCGTCGGACATCCAGTCGCGCCACGGCATCGCGCGGTAGGCCGCGTAGCCCGCCGGCGCTACCGTGAACGCGACGGCGAGCGCCTTGAGCGCAAAGCGCCGGTCGGTGCGCGCACGGCGGCCCAGCGTGCGCACGCCGACGCCGGCAGGCAATCTCGCGAACTTGTCGTTGAGCCGCTGCGCGCGCTGCCAGGCGCGCTCGTGCTCGGGGTCGGCGGCACGCCAGCGCGCGCAGGCCTCGAGGTCTTGCGGCGACGCGTCTTCGCGCAGCCGCACGAGCCATGCCGCGGCTTCGCGCGCGACCGCGCGCGCTTCGCGCGGTTCGCTCACTTCGCTACGATCGGCCGCCGCGCCGTTCACATCATCAACAGGATGCATTCTTCAAATGCGGTCGCCATGTAGCGCTTGACGGTCCGCACGTGCACGCCGAGTTGCGCGGCGATCTCGGCGTAGGTCAGATCTTCGAGCTGGGCGAGCAGAAACGCGGTGCGCACCTTGGGCTCGAGACGGTCGAGCATCGCATCGATCTCGTGCAGCGTTTCGAGGATGGCGAGGCGCTCTTCGGTCGACGGAATCTGCGCTTCGGGCAAGCGCTCGAGCGTCTCGAGAAACGCCCTTTCGAGCGACAGCCTGCGGTAGTGGTTCAGCAATACGCGGCCCGCGACCGTCGTCAGATACGCGCGCGGCTCGCGCAGATCGAGCTCGCCGCGCCGGTCCCACGCGACGAGCACGCGCATGAACGTGTCGTGCGTGAGGTCCGCGGCATCGAACGCATTGCCGAGCTTCCTGCGCAGCCACGTTTGCAGCCAGCCGTGGTGGTCACGGTAGAGGGCGCACAACTCCGGTTGCGCGTCGAGGTGAACCGCGGACATGTAACGAACCCTTTTCGATGACACATTTTCACAAATGCGAATTATTCGCATTTATAACCGATCGGGTTCGTTTGCGCAATGCCGATATCGCGACGCTTGCTATGAATTCGCCGCCTCCGGCGGCGGCGCGTCGCCACGCGGTTCATTGAACGGTTCCAGCGACAGCTTTCGTTCGGGCGGCTTTGCAGCGGCTCGCTGCCCTGCCTGCGCCGATGCCGGCGCGGTCAGGAACTTCACGTGCTGTTCGGCCGCATCGTAAGTGCAGGTAATGTGCGCGCCTTCGCCGATCTCGCCCTTCAGCATCTCCTTCGCCAGCTCGTTCTCGATCAGCTGCCGGATCTGCCGGCGCAACTCGCGCGCGCCGAACTCGGGCCGGTAGCCTTCGGTTGCGAGATAGTCGACCACCGTATCGTCGAACTCGAGGTCGATATCCTGGCTCTTCGCGAGTCGCTTCACCTGTTCGAGCTGCAGTCGCACCACATGCCGGGTCTCGTCGCGCGTCAACGCCTTGAACAGAATGATGTCGTCGATGCGGTTCAGAAACTCGGGCCTGAAATGCTGGCGCAACACGTTCATCACACCGCTTTGCACGGTCGACACCGCATCGCCGCTCAGGAAGCCCGGGCCCGTGCGCGCATGCCCGCCGATCACGTCGGCGGCAAGATTGCTCGTGGCGATGATCAGCGTATTGCTGAAGTCGACCACGCGCCCTTTGCCGTCGGTCAGGCGCCCATCGTCGAACACCTGCAGCAGCACGTTGTAGACGTCCGGATGCGCCTTTTCGATTTCGTCGAACAGAATCACGCTATAGGGGCGGCGCCGCACGCGCTCGGTCAGTTGGCCGCCTTCGTCGTAGCCCACGTAGCCGGGCGGCGAGCCGATCAGACGCGAGACCGCATGCCGCTCCATGTATTCGCTCATATCGATGCGCAGCATCGCCTCTTCGTCACCGAATACGACTTCGGCAAGCGCCTTCGCGAGCTCGGTCTTGCCGACGCCCGTCGGGCCCAGGAACAGAAACACCGCGGTCGGCCGATGCCGCGCCTGCAGGCCCGTGCGCGAACGGCGCACCGCGTCGCTGACGGCCTGCACCGCCTGGTCCTGACCGATCACGCGCTCGTGCAGGCGCTCTTCCATATTGAGCAGCCGTTCGCGTTCCTCGGTCGTCAGTTGTGCGACCGGAATGCCGGTGAGCTTCGCGACGATCTCCGCGATATTCGTCACCGTCACGTGCGACGTATTCGCGCCCATGCCCGTCTTCCACGCATCGGTCGCGTCGCTCAAGGCGCGCTCCTTGTCGGCGATTTCGGTGTCGAGTGCATGCGCGCGCTCGTATTGCTTGCGCGACGCCGCATAGTCCTGTTCGCGACGCAATTGCGCGAGTTCGGCTTCGAGTTCGAGAATCGCGGCCGGGCGCGACGTGGCCGACAGATGTACGCGCGCGGCCGCCTGGTCGACGAGGTCGATCGCCTTGTCCGGCAGAAAGCGCCCGCTGATATAGCGGTCCGACAGTTCGGCCGCGCCGACGATCGCATCGTCCTGGATCGTCACGCGATGATGCGCTTCGAGCCGGTCGCGCAGTCCGCGCAGGATATTGATGGTTTGCACGACGCTCGGCTCGGGCACGAGCACGGGCTGGAAACGCCGTTCGAGCGCCGCGTCTTTTTCGATGTACTTCTGGTATTCGGACAGCGTCGTCGCGCCGATCAGGTTCAGTTCGCCGCGCGCCATCGCAGGCTTGAACACGTTTGCGATATCGAGTCCGCCTTCGCCGCCCTGCCCCGCGCCGACGATCGTATGCACTTCGTCGACGAACAGCACGAGCGAATCGAGATTCGCGGTGATTTCCTCGAGCAGCTGCTTCACGCGCTCCTCGAACTCGCCGCGAAACTTCGCGCCGGCCACGAGCGAGTTCACATTGAGTTCGACGAGGCGCTTGTCGCGCAGCGATTCCGGCACATCGCCGTTGACCATCCGCTGTGCAAGCCCTTCGACGACTGCCGTTTTACCGACGCCCGGTTCGCCGATCAGCACCGGGTTGTTCTTGCGGCGCCGTGCGAGCACTTCGACGAGCGTTTCGATTTCGCCCGAGCGGCCGATCACCGGGTCGAGCCTGCCGTCGCGCGCAAGCGCGGTCAGATCGCGGCTGAATTTGTCGAGCTGCGGCGTATTCGACGGCGCGGCGACCGTCTCGCGTTTCAGGCTCGGCCCGATTGCGGCGGCTGTCTGCTGGCGCAGCGCCTGCGTATCGAGCCCGTATTTGACGAACAGGTTGCTCGCAAAACTGTTGTTCACTTCGGCGAGGCCGATCAGCAGATGCTCGGGGCCGACATAGCTGTGGCCCAGTTCGCGCGAAGCAAGAAACGCGCGCTCGAGCGCGCTTTTCAGGCAAGGCGTGACGCCCATCTGATTGTCGGGCGGCGGTTCGAGAGCGGTGCGCCTCGGCGCGTTCGCATCGATATACGCGCGCACGTCGGTAGACGAGATGCCAAGGCTTTTCAGAATCGAAACGATGACCGCGTTGTCGGCGAGTTCGTAAAGCAGATGCTCGGTGTCCACTTCACGTCTGCCGAACTGCACCGCGCGTTCCGCGGCGCGCTGCAGCATTTCCTTTGCCAGATCGCTGAAATGCCGTTCGATGTTGACGACGGCTTCCGCGCCTTCGACGCGCTGCGGCACCGGGCGCGCGTAGGTGGCCGTCTCGCCGGGATCGTCGAGCTGATCGGGCATGCCGCTGCGAAACAGCGCCTCGAGCGGCGACAGCGTGCGCTGGTGCCGCGTCAGCTGCTCGTAATGGTAGTCGCATACATCGAGAATCCGCCGGCGTCCGCTCTGAAGCACCGCGAGCCGGACGCTCGCGGGCCTGACGCCGCAGATGTCACAGACTTGCCGTGCCATATGAGCTCCCTGTGGAACGTTCGCGTAAGAAAAACCTCGCAACGCGCGTTCGGCTTTGCCGACGCACGTCCGATGCTACATGATCGGTGCGCGAAGCGCATTCAGGGTTCGTTCAGGGCGCGAAGGGGCTCAAACAGGCCCAGACAGGCCCACACAGGCTCAAGCCGCCGCGCAGAGGCGCGAAGAAATTCGAAGACTCGGACATCGATGCGAGGCGCCGGCCACGCGAGCCGCAAGCATGGACAGCGCCTCACATAACACAAAGGAAAACTCGTCGGCGCGGCGGCGCTGCGTCAAACCCTCGCCGTCAACAGCGCGTCGAGACCGCCTTCGTTCTCGAGCGCACGCAGATCGTCGTAGCCACCCACGTGCGTCCCGCCCACATAGATCTGCGGCACCGTGCGGCGTCCGCTGCGCTCGATCATCTCGAGCGTCTTCGCCCGGTTGTTCTCGATGTCGATTTCGCGGAACGCGGCACCCTTGCCGCGCAGCAGCGCTTTCGCGGCAAGACAGTATGGACACGTCGGCTTCGTATAGAGCGTGATTTCAGGCATCGTCATCTCCATCAATTGAAGTTGCGGCGCCGCTGCCGTGCGCGCAAAATTCGCGCGCACGGCAGCGATCGTCAGTAGCCGGAACGACGGGACGGCGCTCAGACCTCCGCTTCGACAGCCGGGAAGTCCACGTCCGTGTTCGCCACGTTGTTCAGGTAGTTCGTGAAGGTCACCTGCGCAACCACGGCGATGATCTCGACGATCTTGCTGTCGGTGAGGCCCGCGTCGCGTGCAGCGGCAACATCGGCGTCGTCGACGCGGCCGCGCTGGTTCGACACCTTGCTCGCGAACGTCGCGATCGCGCTGCCTTCGCCGCGACGCGCGGCACGAATCGCGTCGTCCGACAGGCCCGCGTGGCCGCCCAGCACCGTGTGCGCGGCAAGACAGTACTCACAGCGGTTCGCTTGCGACACCGCGAGCGCGATGATTTCGCGTTCCGCGCCGCTGAGTTCGCCCTTCGACAGCTGTTGCTGTCCTTGCAGGAAAACACCAAGCGAAGACGGCGAATTGGCGAAGACCTTGAAAAGATTCGGCAGGAAGCCCGTCGCCTTTTCGACTGCATGCAGCGACGCTTGCGCGGATGCCGGGGCTTCGCCGATCGACAGGGTTTGAATGCGTGCCATGGTAGTTCTCCTTGTGACAATCAATTGTTGAAAATGCAACCAGAGAGGTTTCGTTTCGGTTTCGTCCGTCATCGAACGGATTGATTGCACTGTACGGATTCGCGGCACGTACGTTAATGGCACGCCGGCTCAAGAAATTGCCCGATCGACTCACGGCCGCTCGACGGCATCCGGCGCGGCGAGCGCGATATAGCAGGCAGAACGAATGGAAAGAGGCTGACCGCGGAATGCGGCAGCGGAAGAAAGATCAGGCAAAAGCGGGAGGACGCAAAGCGTAACCATTAAAACGCAATATTACGCATACAAACGCGCATCGGGCACCCCCGCCCGGCACAGCGACGAACCGCGCCACACTACTTCGGCTCGATATTGCCGCCGGATGCGCGCCAGCGCGCGGGCGTGACGCCGATATGACGCTTGAACACGCGCTGAAACGCGGCTTCGGACTGGTAACCGACCGTCGAGCCGATCTCGGCCACCGACGTCGTCGTTTCGAGCAGCGCGCGGCCGGCCAGCGTCAAACGCACTTCGGTCAGCATATCGGTTGCCGAGCGGCCGATCGCATCCTGGAACTGCCGCACGAACGTGGCGCGCGACATATGGCATAGCGCGGCGAACTGGTCGAGCGTCCACGGCTCGCCGGGCGCTTCGAACATCGCGGAAATCGCCGGCTGCAGGCGCGGCTGGCCGGCCAGCGCGAGCAGCCCGCGCGGCGCATCGATGCCTTCGCTCGCAAAGCGCAGCGTCAAGGCGAACAGCGCAGCCGACAGATAGTTGATCAGACATTCGCTGCCGGGACTTTCGTCGAGCGCCTCGTCGCGCATCAACGAGACGATGCGCGCAAGGCGCGAACCGGCCACGCTCGATCGCGCTGCGCTGCGCGCGGCCGCTTCGCTTGCAGCCGTTGCGCCGCGCGCAGCTTCGTCGGCGGCATCGGCATGGCCGCCTTCACCGGCGACGTCCGCGATCCGAATCGCACCGGCCGCTTCGTCGCGCGCGGCATCGGCGGCCTCCGACGCGACGCCGGACGTGACCTCGGAGAGCGCCGCAGTTCGCGCTGCGGCGCTTCCCGCCCCGACAGGCGCCACGCCGCGTTGCCCGTGCGACTCCGCGTGCCCCGCTGTCACCGGTCCTGTGCTTACCACGAGCCTCGCGGGCAAATGTTCGCGCAACAGCCGTTCCGGCATCGCGCCGACCAGAAAGCGCCCGCATAGCAGATCGGCGGCCGGCCCCGTGCCGCCGTTTTCGACGACCGTCAGCGTGATACTGCGCCGCTTCGCCTTCGGTGCGGGCGGCACGCCGCTGCCGTCATGGATGCGGTGCGGCGTGCCGGTCGGAAACAGGATCACGTCGCCCGCCGTCAGCCTGCGCGGCGGCCCGTTGCCATCCTCGAGCACCGCTTCGCCGGCCAGCAGCACGTGATAGGGAATCTCGTGTACGCCGGCCGTGCCGACCTCGACCACCCACGGCGAGCCGAAATGGCAGCGCTCGTCGATGCGTCCATTGACTGGCGTCAGCGACAGAAAGCGGCTTAGCAGATCCATCTGAGTCGTTTGAGCAGTTTGTTGATCCGTTAGCGAATTCGCACGCGGCGACGATCGACGTACATTGACTCCATCGAATGCACGCATGGGCTGAGCCTGATTCTACTGGACCACGGCGAGGCGCATGGCAAGAGGCTTTTCCGCCACGCGCGCGGTGCATTCAAACGAACTGGAGCAACGGATGAAGACGATTCATATCGATGTCGCAGTGATTGGCGCCGGCAGCGCCGGTTTGCCGGCGTACCGTGCGGCGAAGGCCGCGGGCGCGTCCGCGCTGCTGATCGAAGGCGGCCCGCACGGCACCACGTGTGCGCGGGTCGGCTGTATGCCGTCGAAGCTGCTGATCGCGGCGGCCGAGGCCGCGCACGCGGCGGCGAGCACGGCGCCATTCGGCGTGCATGTGGAAGGATCGATCCGCATCGACGGACGCGAGGTGATGCAACGCGTGAAAAGCGAGCGCGACCGCTTTGTCGGTTTCGTCGTGGAAAGCGTCGAAGGCATTCCCGCCGAAGACCGCCTGACCGGGTACGCGACCTTCATCGACGACAATCTGCTGCAGGTCGGCGACCATACCCGCGTGCACGCACGCAGCGTCGTGATCGCCACGGGCTCGTCGCCGTACGTGCCGCCGATGTACCGCGCACTCGGCGATCGCGCGATCGTCAACGACGACGTATTCAGCTGGGACGATCTGCCGCGCAAGGTCGCGGTGGTCGGCGCGGGCGTGATTGGCCTCGAACTGGGTCAGGCGCTCGCGCGGCTCGGCGTCGACGTGACGATGCTCGGCGCGCGCGGCCGTGTCGGTCCGCTGACCGATCCGGCGATCCGCGAGTATGCGCAGAACGTGTTCAGCGAGGCGTTCCGTTTCGAGCCGCGCGCCGAAATCGAAGCGGCAACGCGCGAAGGCGACACCGTGCATCTGCGCTACCGCACGAGCGCCGGCGCGCTGGTCGACGATACGTTCGACTATGTGCTCGTTACCGCGGGCCGTCGGCCGAACATCGACAAACTCGCGCTCGGCAATACGACGCTCGAACTCGATCAGACCGGCATGCCTGTCTACGACCCGCTGACCTTGCAGGCAGGCAAGCATGCGGTGTTTATCGCCGGCGACGCGAACGGCGTGCTGCCGCTGCTGCACGAAGCCGCCGACGAGGGCCGCGCGGCCGGCACGAATGCCGCGCATTACCCGAACGTCGCGCCGCTCGTGCGCCGCGCGCCGATCTCGGTGCTGTTCTCCGACCCGGGCATCGCGATGGTCGGCGCGCGGTATGCGGATCTCGCGCCGGGCAGCTTCGTGGCCGGTGAAGTGAGCTTCGAGGACCAGGGCCGCAGCCGTGTGATGCTGCGCAATCGCGGGCTCATGCACGTCTATGTCGACAAGGCGACGCGACGCTTTGCCGGCGCCGAGTGGATCGGCCCCGATGCGGAGCACATCGCGCATCTGCTGTCATGGGCGCTGCAGATGAACCTGACGGTCGACGCGATGCTCGAGATGCCGTTCTACCATCCGGTCGTCGAAGAAGGGTTGCGCACCGCGCTCAGAAATGCGGTCGCGCAGCTGAAGTCCGATCAATAAATCAGACGTCCAGACGTCGCGGCGACTTTCGCGCAATCGCATGCGCGAAGGTCGCGGCGGTGAAGCTTCCAGCTATGCCTGCGTATTGATTGACCCGCCCGCGGTTTGTCCCTGCTTCATCAGCAGTTCCGCCAGCTGCGCGGTCGCGGCACCGATCGCGCCTTGAATCGATGTCGCCTCGCCCTGCAACGTGGCGACGGCCGGATTCGGGCTGCCCGCCGGGACCGCGCAAACGCTCAGCCGCCGCGATCTGCGCCGGCACGCTGCGCTTTAAGCCGCGCGATCAGCGCCTCGAGCTGCTCGATTTCGTCGGACGAAACCATCGGCCGGGAGCATCGGGCGCGCGAGCCGCGCCGCGCGCCGACGTCCAGGTAAATTTGCCGAATCTGCTTCGCAATTCTGCACCGGAGATCGCGCCGTCCACGCGCGCGCGACTGGCCGGCACGCGAGCGGCCCGCGCGTCAATGGCTCACAGATTCGAAACGCGCGACACGCGCCAGGCGCACGTCTTGCTTGATGGCTACCTCATCCGCGAAAGCATCGACGCAAACCGAACGCCTTTGCGCCGATGATCGACACGCCGAAGGACAACACGCTTCCCATACGACACGCCGATCAATGATGAAACTGCCGCTGACGCCACCACGACCGTCGAATCGCGTCTACCCGCCTGGCGTTCCCGGCCTGCTCGGGCTCACGTCGACGATCACGGCCGTCGTCGTGGTCTGCGGCCTGTATTTCGGCCGCGAAGTGCTGATTCCGATCACGCTCGCGGTGCTGCTGAGCTTCCTGCTCGCTCCGCTCGTCAGCGTGCTGAGGCGGCTGCGCTTCGGGCAGCTGCCGTCGATCTTCGTCGCGGTACTTGTCGCGCTCGTCTCGCTGCTTGCGGTCGGCACGCTGATCGCGGCGCAGATCGCGCAGCTCGCGAGTTCGCTGCCGCAATACCAGGCGGCAATCGAACTGAAGATCGAGACCGTGCAGGAGAAAACGATCGGCCGCGCCGATGCGCTGCTCACCCGTGCAGCCGGCACGCTCGCGCGCGTGACACCCGATCATGCGCCCAATCCACCGCACGAGGCGGGCCGCACGCAGAAGCCGTCGGCCGCCGCGCCGCTGCCCGTCGAAGTGCACGAGCCGATGCCCTCGCCGCTGCAGCTCGCGCAAAAAGTGTTTTCGCCGGTCGTCGGCCCGATCGAGACGACGTTCATCGTGCTCGTCGTGACGATCTTCATCCTGCTGCAGCGCGAGGATTTGCGAGACCGCCTGATACGCCTGTTCGGCGCGCGCGACCTGCACCGCACGACCACCGCCATCAACGATGCGGCGACCCGGCTGTCGCGCTACTTCGTCGCGCAGCTCGGCATCAACGTCGGCGCCGGTTCGCTGATCGCGGTGGGACTCGCGATCATCGGCGTGCCGGGCGCGCTGCTGTTTGGCGGGCTGACTGCCTTGCTGCGCTTCGTGCCGTATATCGGCACGTGGATCGCCGCCGCGCTCGCGGCGATACTCGCAGCCGCGATTCAGCCGCAATGGTCGATGGCCGTCGCGACGATCGTTCTGTTCGTCGTCGTCGACGTGGTTGCGGGGCAAGTGGTCGAGCCGCTGCTCTATGGACACAGTTCGGGGCTGTCGCCGCTCGCCGTGGTGGTCGCCGCGATCTTCTGGAGCTGGCTGTGGGGACCCGTGGGTCTTGTGCTGTCGACGCCGCTTACGCTGTGTCTCGTCACGCTCGGCCGCTACGCGGAGCGATTGCGGTTCCTGACCGTGCTGCTCGGCGATCAACCGGCGCTCACGCCCGCGCAGAACTTCTATCAGCGCCTGCTCGCCGACGATCCGCACGAGGCGATCGTGCAGGCGGAACGGCTGCTCAAGGAGATGCCGCTCGTCCAGTACTACGACGATGTCGCGCGCGAAGGTTTGCGCCTTGCGCGCAACGACGCGCTGCGCGGCGTATTTGCACCGGACCAGCTGAGCCGGATGAACGAGACGCTGCTTGATATCGTCGAGAATCTCGAAGGGGCGGAAAACCTGCTGGCCCCACCGCCGCTCGCATCGTCGTCGCCGCTGCACGGCAGCGACGATGGCAGCAAGGCAGGTGCGGACGAAGACCCCGACGCCGATAGCGATACACCCATGCAGCTGCTGCCCGGCATGCGCGTCGTATGCATAGCGGGCCGCGGCGCCTTCGACGAAGTGGCGACCGCGATCGCGGTGCAACTGCTCGGCCGCCGTGGCCTGCCCGTGTTCGCCGCGCATTATGCGCAGTTCCGCAAAGGCAGCATCGATTCGGCACGCATCGAAAATGCGCCGATTGTCTGCGTCGTCACGCTCGATGCATCGGAGGCGCCGCCGTACCTGCGCAACCTCGTGCGCCGAATTCGCGAACGGGCGCCGTCGGCAGCGCTCGTGGTTGGCGTCGGCGGCCTGCCCGAACGCGACGATGAGACGACGCCGCTGAGCGGCACGATCAATGCGAACGGTTTCGGCGAACTCGTCGACCAGTGCGTGCACGCGGCGACCAATACCGCGCCGCTGCCGCCGCGGCTCGTCGAAAAGACCGGCTGAGCGTCAGCTCGCCATTCAACGCCATTTCGAAAGAGAATTGAAATAATTCACCGCGATTCTGATAGATCGCGCGCGCCACGATAACCGGCATTGGAACAATTCAGGCCAATATCATTTAAACCGGTTACTTCCGTTTCCTGAGAATTCCGCCAATAGAGTACGTATTGTCAGCAAATAATCATCGAGTCTTTATAAATCTCTGCTTTCGATTTTCCATTTATTCTTTCAGAAAGAAATCCCGGCTCGGGAAAACAATCGCCCCGAAGCGGCCGTGAGACCGCTTCGGGGCGACGTGACCGCCTGCAGGCGGCGAGGTCTCTACGAAGCCGTCATGACCGGCGCGATGGCCGCCGGATCCGTAATGCTCGGCTTGCCGGTCTCGATATGACCCGCGAGGCGGCGCTGGAACGCCGGGTCGTCGTTGTCGGTCACCGTCAGGTCGTACCAGTGGTGGCTCGACGCGAGAACCCACCTTTCTTCCACCGTCTCGTTCGGCGGCACGATCACGGGCCGCGACGACGCGCCGTAGGCGTTATCGGCCACCGACAGCCGCGCGTTCCTGTTGCCCTTGTTCGTGAAGCGCAGCACGACGTTGCCGTTCGCCACGTCGTAGTGCGTCTTGACCTCGGGCAGCGCCGTCCTGTTCTTGCCCTTGCCGGCTGCGGCCTCGATCATCTCCGCGTTCAGGTCGCCGTTGAAGCGCCGCACGAAGCCGTTCGGGCCGTAGACGGTGAACGCATAGGCGCCGTTGTTGATCGACAGGTCGAAAGTTTCGGTGATCGACTTGTCCTTCTCGACCGTGTAGCGCCACGGGCCGTCGGTACGCAGCGACGAGTACACGTAGAAGTGCGCGCCGACCGAACCGGTGTTGCCCATCACGAGTTCGAGCACGTTGCGCTTCTCGTTGACCTTGCCGTTCACGTGCAGCTCGTACGGCAGCGCACGGGCGAAGCGGATGCCCGGCTCCTGCGGCACGATCGGGCCCGGCGTCGCGGGCACGACCGGCTTCGGCTGCGTCGCACACTGGTTGTCGGCGATCGACTTGTAGTTGCTCGTGTCGGGCAGCGCCGGCATCGTCGCGTCCGGCGTGCGGAAATCGAACGCCGAGGTCAGGTCGCCGCATACCGCGCGGCGCCATTTCGTGATGTTCGGCTCCTTCACGCCGAAACGCGCTTCGATGAAGCGGATCACCGACGTGTGGTCGAACACTTCCGAGCACACGAAGCCGCCCTTCGTCCACGGCGAGACGATCGTCATCGGTACGCGCGTGCCGAGACCGTACGGCAGATTGTCGACTGTGTAGGTGCCGCCGCGGCCGTCCGGGTTGATCACGTTGTGGATCTCGCCCTCGGTCGTCACGGTCGACAGGCCCTGGGCGCGCGTCGTCGGCACTTGCGGCGGCGGCACGTGATCGAAGAAGCCGTCGTTCTCGTCGTACATGATGAAGAGCACGGTCTTGCTCCACACCTCGGGGTTCGACGTCAGCGCGTCGAGAATCATCGAGGTGTACTCGGCGCCGTAGGCTGGCGTGTACTTCGGGTGTTCCGAATAGGCCGCCGGCGGGCACAGCCACGACACCTGCGGCAGCTTGTTCGCGAGCACGTCGGCCTTCAGATCGTCGATCGTGCGCGCCGTCTGCGCGCGCTGGTACAGCGACGAGCCCGGCTGCGCGTCGATGAAGTTCGCGAAGTTCTGCAGGACGTTCGTGCCGTAGTTGCCGTTCAGCGGATCGTTGCCGTTCGTGCCCTGCTGATAAACCTGCCACGAGATGCCGGCTTTTTCGAGGCGCTCCGGGTACGTGGTCCACGACAACAACTGGTATTTCGGCGGTCCGTCGCCGTCCACGAAGTCGTTGTTGTCGAGCAGCGGGCCGCCTTGCGTGCCGGTCGGATCGACCATGCCCGTCATCAGGTACATGCGGTTCGGGTGCGTCGGCCCCGGTATCGAGCAGTAGTACGCATCGCACACCGTAAATGCATCGGCCAGTGCGTAGTGGAACGGAATGTCGGAGCGCAGGTGGTAGCCCATCGTCATGTCCGTCTTGTTCGCGGGCCACTGGTCGTAGCGGCCGTTGTTGATCGCGGCATGCGTCGGATACCAGTTATGGTCGAGGTCGCCGATACATTGCGCGCTCGTCGTCAGCGTATCGAGGTGGAACGGCAGCACGGGCTTCGTCGCGTCTTCCTTCGACGGCTGGAACCACACCGGGTTGCCGCCCGGCAGCGGAATCGGGAAGCGGTCGTTATAACCGCGCACGCCACGCATATGGCCGAAGTAGTGGTCGAAGGAGCGGTTCTCCTGCATGAACACGACGATATGCTCGATATCGCGGATCGTGCCCGTGCGGGATGCGGCCGGCACGGCGAGCGCTCTGCGGATCGAATCCGGCAGCGCGGTCATTGCGGCGGCAGCGCCGGCGGATGAAGCAACGGTTTGTAGAAAACGGCGGCGGCTATTTGAAGTCATGGTCTGGTCACCTTCTCTTTGTTGCGGGGGGAATCTGGCGGCTATGCGTCGCAGCGCTCCGACGGAGCGAGGAACCGCGCAAAGCGACGCGCGACGCGAAGTGCTGCTGATCAGTTGGCGCTGTCGCCGGGCGCGTAGCGCATCACGGGCGCGACCTGTATCGCATCGGCGGCGACGCTTGCCTGCGCGCTGGCCACCGCGCTGCCGGTTCCGGCATTGGTCAGCGGCGGCGCCTGCAGTTGCGAGAGCGGCACCGATGCGCCCGCAGCTAACTGCAGCGCGGCGCTCTGATAGCGCGACGTGCCGTTCTGCATGGAATTGGCGGAATCATTCGGAGCGGACAGGCTGCTCGTGGCATGGCTCGCGTCCCCCGGCCCGGGGCCGCATGCAGCGAGCATGAAGACGCTGATCAGAGCGGCACATGACGCCGCCGGTTTCGAGAGAAAGTCTCCGTCCATGATCCTCATCCCTTTCTTTAGTTAACCGGATGTTCGGCATGACTTTTGATTTAATGCCGCATCGTTTTCGCGAGGAGAGTGTCACGTTTAATTAAGAAGAATTTGTGAAATGGTTTCATCTCTATTTATCGAAATTTCCATTTACTTGAAATGCATCATTTCAATGCCATGAGAAACAAACGAAAAAGAAATAAAACATTAATGCGGCCGGCTTCGGGTCCGGGGCTTGCGACCGTGCATATCCGCTAGCGGCACATAAGACTGGGGAGACATGGATGCGTACAGGCACTAACCTGCAGGACAGCGAAGACGAATTGCAGTGGCGGCCGATTGGGCGGGCGCTGGCCGACCATCGCCGCGTGCTCGTCGTCGACGACTACGCGGATGCCGCCGATGCCTTGCAACTGCTGCTCAGCGCGAATGGCTTCGAATGCCGTGCGATGCACGAGGCGCATGACGTCTGCACGATCGCCGAGGCATGGCAGCCGTTTGCGGTGGTGCTCGATATCGCCATGCCGGAACTCGACGGCCTCGAGCTCGCCCGGCGGTTGCGCGCGGCGCCGTCGACGTCGCACATGCTGCTCGTTGCGTGCACGGGCTATGCATCGGGGCGCGACCGCGAGCGCGCGCGGGAAGCCGGCTTCGACGCCCATTGCGCGAAGCCGCTGACGCCGCAGCGGCTGCTTGCATTATTGAAGAGGGCCGTGGCGATGACACCGGACACGAGGAACGGAGGCACACGGCCATAAGCGCGACGCAAGCGTCGAGCGCGGAAAGAAAACAGATGCGATGACGGACAACTCCGCCGGCCGACCCCGCCGGTCAGGCACAGGCCGTGCTGTAGGGTCCGCTGCACTCAATGCGCATCTACTCAATCACGCTTACAGGAGAACAACGATGCAAAGAAGAAAGTTCATTTTGACCAGCGGTACGATGCTAGCGGCCGGCGGCCTCGTGATGGCTGGCTGCACGACGACGGGACAAAGCTCGGCAAACAGCACGGCCGGCAACTCGGATAAGCGTGCTGCCATCAATCACGACGTCGACGCGACGCTGTCGCGCCTCTACACGACGGTCAACGGCTCGCGCGAACTGGTCTCGAAAGCGCGCGGCGTGCTGGTGTTTCCGCAGGTCGTGCAGGCCGGCTTCGTGGTCGGCGGCCAGTACGGCCAGGGCGCGCTGCGCGTCGGAGGCCGGACCCAGGGCTACTACAGCACGGCGGCCGGCTCGTTCGGTCTGCAGGCCGGCGCCCAGTCGAAGGCGATCATCTTCTGCTTCATGACCGAACAGGCGCTTGCCGACTTCCGTAACCGCGACGGCTGGGCCGTAGGTGGCGACGCGACCGTTGCGGTCGTCAAGATCGGCGCGAACGGCAACATCGACTCGTCGACGGCGACCGCCCCGGTGCAGGCGTTCGTAATGACCAACGCGGGCCTGATGGCCGGCGTATCGCTCGAAGGCACGAAAGTGTCGAAACTGGATATCTGACCGGCGCGTTGACACCATGCTCACGCCGCGGCGTATTTGTCTGTGTAAAAGCCGCCGCGGCGGGAAGCCGAAATTACATCGTGACCGGCCATGCACGCGTCGCGCGGCGCGAAGCAGCCGGTTTTTTCATGGCATAGCCTTTGCGTTATAGCGCAGCGCAACACGCTTTACTCCTCTACCGTCCCCTACTGTTTTTTCGCGCGGAGTCGATCTTGACGCTGAATGTTCTTCTCGTTGCTTCGGAGGCGATGCCGCTCGCCAAGTCCGGCGGGCTCGGCGATATGGTGAGCGCCTATGCGGCCGCATTGCGCGACGCGGGCGTCGACGTTTCGATCCTGCTGCCCGCCTATCCGGGCGCACTCGCACAGGCGGTGGGCGTCACGCCGATTACGCGGATCTGCGGGCTGCCGGGCGGCGACGCGCGCCTGTTGCGTGCGCAGATGCCCGACACGGGCGTGCCGGTGCTGCTATTGCAGATGGATCATCTGTTCAGCCGCGAGCAGCTTTATGTCGATCAGCGCGGTCGCGATTACCTGGACAACACCGTGCGTTTCGCCTCGCTTGCCGCCGCGGCTGCACGCATTGCGCGCGGCGTACGGGGCGTGCGGCGCCCCGATATCGTGCACGCGCACGATTGGCATGCAGCGCTCACGCCCTTGCTGATGAAGCTCGCGGGCGTGCCCGCGAAGAGCGTGTTTACGATTCACAATCTCGCGTTCCAGGGCAACTGCCCGCTTGCGCTCGGCAGCTGGCTCGGCGTGCCCGACGCGCTGCTCGCGCCCGCCCTTTCGGATGAGCGCAGCATCGAGTTCTACGACACGTTGAGCCCGATGAAGGCCGGCATCGTGCACGCCGATCGCGTGACGACGGTCAGCGATACCTATGCGCGCGAAATCCTCACGCCGCAATTCGGACACCGCATGGAAGGCGTGCTGCAAGCGAGCGCGCACAAGCTTTCCGGCATCACGAACGGTATCGACGAAAACGTCTGGAATCCGGCGACAGACGCACATATCGCGCGTCACTACTGCGCCGCCGACGTGCGCGGCAAGCAGGCCTGCAAGCGCGATCTGCAGCAACGCTTCGGGCTGACTGTCGATCCGTTCGCGCCGCTGATCGCGATCGGCAGCCGTCTGACCTCGCAGAAGCTCGCAGACGTGGTTGCCGCCGCCTTGCCGATGGCGCTTGCGCGCCACCCGCGGCTGCAGGTGGCGATTCTCGGTAAAGGCGACGCGCATCTCGAACAGGCGATGCGCGCGCTCGCCGCGCTGTGGCCGCAGCGCGTCGGCGTGCAGATCGGCTACGACGAAGCGACCGCGCACAAGCTGCATGCAGGCGCGGACATGCTGCTGCACGGCAGCCGCTTCGAGCCGTGCGGTCTCACGCAGATGTATGCGATGCGTTACGGAACGATTCCGATTGCATCGCGCGTCGGCGGCCTTGCCGATACGATCGTCGACTACGAACCGGCGCGTTCGCCTGAACTCGGCTTGCCCGAAGACGGCGCGACCGGCTTCCTCTTCGACGGCGAAACCGTCGGCGATGTGGTCGCAGCGCTCGAGCGCGCACTCGAAGCGTTCATGCGGCCGTCGTCATGGCATGCGCTGCAGCGTAATGCGATGCGCGGCGACTTCGGCTGGGCGAAGCCGGCCGCACGCTATCTGCAACTGTATGCGGAGCTCACCGATGCGCGGCCCGCGAGGCGCGGCCTGTCGGAAGCCGTGCAAGGGGCGGCGGCCAGCGCGAACGGCGCGCGCGATGTCGACGTGGTCGCACAGCGGCGGCCGGCACGGCGTGCCGCGGGTGCTGCGCAGACCGGCAAGTGGAACGCCAATGCTTCCGCGCAGGGCGTGCACGAGGATGTTGCGCGACGCGCGTGACGTCCTGAAACATGCAGCCGCGTAACCGGTAACCGGATTACGCAGCTGCATGATCGATGTGCGGGCAACGGGATTGCCCGCGCCCCGAACTCTGCTCGCTACTGCGTGAGCCGCTCCTCGAGCCGGTCGAACACATGCTGCGTCTCGCCCTGCGCATGCAGCGCGAACAGCAGCAGCGAGCGCCCCGTCACCTGGTACACGTCGCCCGAACCGAATTCCGGCAATTCGTCGCGCTCGGGCGCGTTCGTATCGATCAGACAGCTCCATTGATCGCTGCCGGGCACCTCAGGCAGCGTGAAGTCCACCACGTCGTGATACGCGTTGACGACGACGAGCAGCGTCGCGTCCGATGCGGGCCGTCGAATGCCGCTTGCCTGCGCGCGACCGTCGATCACGAGGCCGAAGCAGCGCATCGCCGGATCGCCCCATTGCTCGTCCGTCAATTCGACGCCCGCAGGGCTCAGCCACTTCACGTCCTTCACTTCGAGATCGGCTTCGCTTTCGGCCTCGCTCCCGACCTCGCTTGCGCCCGCGCTTCCGGCTTCGCTTTGGCCTTCAATTCGGCCTTCCATCCGGCCCGGCAGCTTGAGCACGCGCGTCTCGCCGGTCAGAAAGCGCCCGCGCCGCAAGACCGGCAACGCATGACGCAACGCCGTGAGCTTGCGCACGAAGCCGATCAGCGCACGGCCGCGCTCGTCGATGCCTTCCCAGTCGACCCAGCTGATCTCGTTGTCCTGGCAATACGCGTTGTTATTGCCCTGCTGGGTACGGCCGAATTCGTCGCCGGCGAGCAGCATCGGCGTGCCTTGCGAGAACAGCAGCGTCGCAAGCATGTTGCGCTTCTGACGCTCGCGCAATTCGATGATTTCGGTGTCGTCGGTCGGTCCTTCGGCGCCGCAGTTCCACGAACGGTTATCGCTGTGGCCGTCGTTGTTGTTTTCGCCGTTGGCGTCGTTGTGGCGCTCGTTGTACGACACGAGATCGTGCAGCGTGAAGCCATCGTGCGCGGTCACGAAGTTCACGCTCGACCACGGGCGTCTGCCGCGGCGGTTGAAGAAATCGCCCGATGCGGTCAGGCGCGTCGCGAGATCGGCCGCGCAGTTTTCGTCGCCCTTCCAGAACGAGCGCGCCGTATCGCGGAAGCGGTCGTTCCATTCGGCCCAGCCCGGCGGAAAGCCGCCGACCTGATAGCCGCCGGGTCCGCAATCCCACGGTTCCGCAATGAGCTTCACGCTCGCGAGCACCGGGTCCTGCCGGCAGCTGTCGAGAAAGCCGCCGCCTTCGTCGAAGCCGTACGGCTCGCGGCCGAGAATCGTCGCGAGATCGAAGCGGAAGCCATCGACGTTCATCTCGGTGACCCAGTAGCGCAAACTGTCGGTCACCATCTGCAGCACGCGCGGATGCGACAGGTTCAGCGTGTTGCCGGTGCCGGTGTCGTTGATGTAATAGCGGTTCTGTTCGGGCATCAGCCGGTAGTACGAGGCGTTGTCGATGCCGCGAAACGACAGCGTCGGTCCGCGCTCGTTGCCTTCGGCCGTATGGTTGTAAACCACATCGAGTATCACTTCGAGACCCGCGTCGTGCAGGCGGTCCACCATTTCCTTGAATTCGGCGACCATGCCCGGGCCGCGCGCGAAGTAGCGCGGATCGGCCGCAAAAAAACCGATCGTGTTGTAACCCCAGTAGTTCGTGAGGCCCTTGTCGAGCAGGTAACTGTCGTTGACGAACGCGTGGATTGGCATCAGTTCGACGGTCGTGACGCCGAGCCGCCGGATATGATCGATCACGGCTTTCTGTGCGAGACCGTCGAACGTGCCGCGCATTTTCGCGGGCACCGCCGGATGCCGCTTCGTGTAACCGCGCACGTGCGTCTCATAGACGATCGTGCGGTCCCACGGCACGCGAATGCGCGTCGGATGCGTCCAGTTGAAAGTCTGATCGACGACCTGACACTTCGGCATATATGCCGCGCTATCGCGCTTGTCGAAAGTCAGATCGGGGTCGTCGCCGGGCGCGTTCAACGTATAGCCGAACAGCGACGGGTGCCATTTGAGCGCGCCGACGTGCGCTTTCGCATACGGGTCGAGCAGCAGCTTGTGCGGATTGAAGCGATGTCCCGCCTCGGGTTCGAACGGTCCATGCACGCGATAGCCGTACACGGTGCCCGCCGGCAAACCCGCGACATGCACGTGCCACACTTCGTCGGTGTATTCGGGTAATTCGATACGTTCGACTTCGCGCTTGCCTTTCGCGTCGAACAGACACAGTTCGACCTTCGTCGCATGCGCGGAAAAAAGCGCGAAATTTACGCCTCTTCCGTCCCATGTAGCGCCGAGCGGAAATGGCAGGCCTTCGGAAATACGTCGGTCGTGTGGCATGGAAAGCCTTGATTGACGAGAAGCGATTGATGAACGCGCAAACGGTCCCTGCAACGCGGCGCGGGCCCGCGCGACGAGGCAGGCGCGTCGAATCAGCAAGGCATGTGCCCGAAGCGGTGAACGTGCGTCACCGTCGGCGCCGGATGCCACGCGAATCGCCGCCAAGCGGCTCATCACAAGGCTTACCCGGACTTACAAACAAAGATAGATTTTGCGCGTTCGCCGTAAGTGTTTCGGTGCCCGCGCACGGCGTATTCAGCAGATGCAACGACCGGCAACGTGTCGCGCCCCATGTGATGCGAACGCCGAACAGCGCGCCGCAGCACGGGGGCCGAAAGCAGCCGCCCCACGCAATATGCGGTGCGACGCGGTTCAACTGCCGCGATGGCACGGCTCATGCGTACGTAAGAAACAGTCAAGCCGCCTGGACCGCGCATCGTTCGATGCACCGTTAGTAGACCGATGATGGATGCCACTGCACTTTCGGACACCCGCCTGCCCACTATTCTGCTCATCGACGACGAACAGGAATTGCTCGTCGCATGGGCGCTACTGCTCGAACTCGAAGGATTTCATGTCGTCACGACGCGCGAGTCGCGCGAAGGCGTGGAACTCGCGCATCGTCTGCACCCCGCACTCGTCATTACCGACCTGATGATGCCGGGAATGAACGGCGTCGATGTGTGCCTCGCGTTGAAGGCGGATTCGTCGCTCGACGACGTGCCGATCATTCTATGGAGCGCGTCGCCGGATATCCCCGACGGCGTGTTGTGCGAGTGCAAGCTGCACAAGCCGGTCGCGCGCGAAACCTTGCTGGAGAACGTCGAGGGGCTGCTGCGCTCGGCGCTGGACGCGCGGCGGCAGCGCGCATCCGTGCGGCAGTAGGCAGGCAACGCGCGCGTATTGCGGCACGCGCATTCCGGCGCATGTTTCCTTTAACCTGCCGCCTCGTCATGCCCATCAGCGCCCCTGGTAGCCCGAAGGACCCGGCTGTGGAGACGCAGCGGCATGCCGCGCGGGCACTGCGTCGTCGAATGCCCGCATATGCGCGGCGAGCGTTTCTTTGGGAAGCGACATCAACAGGCCGATGCTGTGGACGGACAACGCGCCGCTCCACCGTGCGGCAAACGCCTCCGCCTCAGGGGTGAAAAACACGCTCGACGGACGTGCTCCGCTCGCAAGCTCGCGACGGATCAGGTTGCGCCATCCCACGTGAGCCAGATCCAGCAGCGCCGCGCGGCTCGGCTCCGGCAGCGAGGACGAGGTCCGGCAGTTCCTTCTATGAAGGTAGTTTTCTATCATGTCCTTCGGCTTGTTCATAATGGCGGCGAACGTGTCGGCCGGTAACCTGCGCCCCCACTTTCGCAGATATGCTTTTTCGCCGTCCGTGAACGGCTGCACGATCACCGAGAGCCTGACCTGCGTCCCTTTGTTTTGCAGATCGTGCCAGCCGCGTACTGCCGACTGCACGTCCGCTGCGATTTTTTCGATCTGCTCTCCGGTTGCACCGTATCGGCTGGGCAGATCGTCATGGCGAGCACCGGGATTTCGCAACAGATGGTTCGCGATCCTGTCCGCCAGCGTGGGCTCCGGCAGCGCTTGCCGCGGGCGCGACCGCGCCGGCGTGGGCGGTCGCACCGTCGATGCCGGCGACGCGATACTGCCGGTGCCCGCAAGCCGGCGCGCTCGAGGAGGCGCGACGTCTTCGGCCGCGGTTCCGCGAAAACCGATGCTCGCCGCCGCCCGGCCTGCGCTGCGAGGACGCGTCGAATCCGTCTGCAGCATCCAGGCGCCCAGTGCATTGCGTTGCAGGGCACTGCCGCGCGCGCGAGGATTGCCAGGTGTCGTCAACCGCCACTTCTGCGTATCGGCGTCTTTCGCGACCGCATACGAACGCTTGTCGTGAAAGATAAATGTCTGGCCGCTATGCAAATCCTTGAATACGCCCGGCTCAGACGTCGAAGCATACGCGTCAGGCAACCGGGGCAGTGCATATGACTCGTGCCAGGCCGTCGGGCGTCCACTCCGGAAAAAAACTCGGCCGCCGGACGTGCCCGCCGGCGACGATACGGTCCATGCAGGGGCTTCTCGCACCGGCACCGGCACCGGCGCCGTCGCAGACGCAGACGCTGGTGCCGGTTGCTCTTCGCGAGGCGCCTGAACGTGCTCTCGCGATGTCGGCTCGACATGAACATCCGGCGCGCGAGACGTGCTTTCTCCGATTCGTGGCATACCGGTTTTCCTCGTCGGTCGCAGGTGCATGCATCGAAGCCGTCATGCTACGAAAATCGCCTCGCCCTGTTGCGATACCGCCATACCTACGTCCGCAGCGCCGCAGCGCCGCGTCGGCGCGTCGGCGCGACCACCGTAACAATCAGACCGCCGCCGGATCGGAACGATGAATCGCGATCCCTTCCATCGGATCGAGCGGCGTGCGCCACGGCGCGCGTTCGATCATGCTGCGCGTATCGTCGTAGCCCGCTTTCCAGCGCCGCTCGATGCCGCTTGCGGAGAAGTCGATGTCCTTATGCAGGTCGTGGCCGCACGAGCGCGGCGCATCGAGTTCGATCACCTGCATCGTCGTGCCGCAGCCCCAGTCGAGCAGTTGTCTGATCGCGTCGCTTTCGCGCTGTCCTTCGGTCATGTGCCTGCCCAGTTCGCGAATCACATGGCGCAGATTGTGAATCTGCTTCTGGCGCTCGAGATGGCTTTCCGCACGGCTCGAATACTGGATGTCGCGCTGCCTCGTCATCGCCTCGCGTATCGATGCCGGCTCGGGACCATGCACGGGCCACAACTGCACGGTGAAGATGACCGAATCGCGGCGCGGGCGATCGTCGAGCACCGCTTCGAGCGGCGTGTTCGAGTAGATGCCGCCGTCCCAATATGCTTCGCCGCCGATACGCACCGACGGGAAGCCCGGCGGAAACGCGGCCGATGCCATCACATGATCGACGGCGAGCGGCATGTCGCGGTTCGTGAAGTAATGCATATGCCCGCTGGCGACGCCGACCGTACCGACGGTCAAACGCATGCGCCGCGCGTTGAGAAAATCGAAATCGACGAGCGAGGTCAGCGTGTCGCGTAACGGCTCGGTCCGATAGAAGGCGGCGCGCTCGGGGCCGACCGCGCCGTAGAGGCCGAACCATGCATCGGCGCGCGGCGTGAAGAACGACGGAATGCCTTGCGTGACGATCGACAGATCGCGCAGCCACTCGGCCGCACTGACCGGCAGGCCGCACAAGCCGGCGAGCCATCCGTTCGTGCCGGTGGCTCCGCCGCAGCCACCCTGCCAGGTGACGCGACGCCAGAATTCGTGCAGCCGCTCGAGACGCTCGCCGCTGGGATTGCCGGCAATGATGGCGCCATTGATCGCGCCGATCGACGTGCCGATCACCCAGTCGGGCTCGATGCCCGCGTCGTGCAACGCATGGAACACGCCGGCCTGATACGCGCCGAGCGCGCCGCCGCCTTGCAGCACGAGCACCACCTGGCCCGCAATGTCGGCGCGCCGCGCGTCGGCGCCTGCGTGCCCGGCGGGTTCGCGCTGCGCGCGGACGCCGCCGCCCGCTGCCTGTTTTGCCATCGCGCTTCTCCGTCGACGAAACGTCGCCTTCAGTGAGGCAATCACTTGAGGCAATCACGTGAGGCAGTCACGATAGCGCACCTTCCCGTCGCACGCAGCGAGGTACACCCCCGCATGCCCGGCGGCGAGGCGTGCCGCCGCGTCAGCGGCCGACGAGCCGGTAGGTGAAGAACAGCAGCGCGACAGCGGCCGCCGTGCAGGCGGATGCCTTCAGCAGTGCGAGGCCCGCCGCGCCGGCGCGCCGCCAGGTGAACCGCACGTGCCGCGGCTGTGCAGGGTTCAGCGAGTCTTCGGCAAGCAAGGTCGTAAAGCGCACTGTTTCGTCGATCATTCGCATGGTCCGTTTCTCCTTGCGGTATGGGCCAGGGCTCGCGCTGTCTTCGCTATTTTCGCTGTCTGCGTTCGGCACGACGCTCACCGTTTGCTTCGCCTGTCCGCTTCGATGCTGCTTCGATGTCCGCAAAAGCCGCGACGCGTTCCGCGCATGGCGCAGCCGCGTGCCGAGGACACCGCACGGTGGTCGCGAATGGTCCGTATGGCATACGAACCACTCGCTCCACTCTTCTTCCGACTTCGCCCCCCAATGGCTCCGCCGCCTTCCCGATTCGCGGTATTCCCCGACCTCGAACCGTGAAGTCCCCGTGCCGTCGTCCGGTGCCGACCTCTGTGGATCGGTGTTGCCGGACAGCGGCGAGCCGGTTGTGGCCAACCTGTCGCAACGGATATGCCATGGGGGCATGAGCCTTGTCGTGCCGTGCTCTATACGACTGACGAACACATCGGGAACAGGCTTTCAGGCTGCTCGCGTTTCGGAATCGAAACATATATTGCGCGCGGATCGACGTGCGCGAAGCCTACGGAAACGCTCCCTGTCGACGTCACCAGCGACGGCGAATCGCGCGCAAAGCAGCGTGGGGCAAGGCTTTGCCCGCGAATCTGCCCGATCCGCGAGGAGCCGCAGCGGTCCGGCACGCGTTATGCCCAATGTGTCGCACTGTTGAGACAAACGGCATGTGGCCGGACCTGAAATGCATGCGGACTGATACCCGTTCGCTACGCCGAGCCCCGAAAGCCTTATCTGGCGCGGCTTCGCCACTGTTCGCCGATGAATCACCGATGAATCGCGTGGTCGTCCCGTCCCGGCGATTCGTTTCCGCATCCTGATTTGTGCTTATACAAACGCGTGTTCCTTTCCTTTATTTTTTGATCACGAGCCGTAATCATGCGACGATAGGACCGTCGCCCCTCGGCGACGAACGTGCGGGACCGGCCCGATAAGATCAATAGAACCGCTGACAAGAAGGCTGAAACCAGGAAGGCTAAAACCAGGAAGGCTGAAACCGCTGTCGCAATCGAAGGATCACTGGCTTACGCGTTCGCGCTGCGCAGCGGCCAAACGTCCAACCGGGGGTACCATGCATTCCACCTCGATGTCGCCCGCTGCCGAACGTGCCGTGCTTTGCGTGTCATCGGTGCCAGACGAGCCTCTCGCCCGATTTCTGGCCGCTGCGGGCTGGCATGTCGTCCATGCGAAAACGCCCGCGAACGCCGAGCGTCTGCTCGACCGCGGCGATATCAAGGTCGGGCTCATCGACCTTCCCGACGACTGCACCGCGCAACAACTGTCCGCGCTCGAAGCGTTCATGCAGCGCGGCGAGACGAACTGGGTCGCGCAGATCGCGCCAGGCCGCTCGGACGACGAACTGACGAGCCGCTTTATCCTCGACTACTGCTTCGATTTCGTGACGAAGCCATGTCTGAACGACCGGCTGATCTTCGCGCTCGGCCATGCGCATGGCCTGTCGAGCCTGCGGCGCACGAGCGTCAAGCCTAAGCCGTCGCTGGGCAAGCACGGCATGGTCGGCCATTGCGAGCCGATGGAGCGGCTCTACCGGCGACTCGACAAATGCGCGCAAACCGACGCGCCCGTCTTTATCGCCGGCGAATCGGGCACCGGCAAGGAGCTCACCGCACGCGCGGTGCACGACTGTTCGGCGCGTCACAAGCAGCCGTTCGTCGCGATCAACTGCGCGGCGATTCCGCCCACGTTGTTGCAAGCGGAGCTGTTCGGCCACGAGCGCGGCGCGTTTACCGGCGCACTGCAGAAGAAAATCGGCCGCATCGAGCACGCGGACGGCGGCACGCTGTTTCTCGACGAAATCGGCGACATGCCGCACGAGTGCCAGGCGGTGCTGTTGCGCTTTCTGCAGGAAGGAACAATCGAGCGTCTGGGCAGCAACTCCCCGATCAAGGTCGACGTGCGCGTGATTTCGGCGACCCACGTGGACCTCGAAGCCGCGGTCGGCGACGGGCGCTTCCGCGCCGATCTCTATCACCGGCTTTGCGTGCTGCGGCTCGACGAACCGCCGCTGCGCGAGCGCGGCGGCGATATCCGCCTGCTGGCCGAATACGCGCTCAGCATGTACCGGCAGGACGGCACGCATAAGATTCGCGGGTTTTCGAGCGGCGCCGTGGTCGCCATGTCGAACTACGCGTGGCCCGGCAACGTGCGCGAACTGATCAACTGCGTGCGGCGCGCGGTCGTCATGACCGAAGGGCGCTTCATTACCGAAGCGGACCTGGGCTTGCCCGCCGCGATCAACGAGCGGCCGAAGACGCTTGCCGAGATCCGCATGCAGGCCGAAATCGAAGCGATCGAAGACGCGCTGCGGCGGCATGGGCACAATCTGTCGTCGGCGGCCGCGGAGCTTGGCGTATCGCGCGCGACGCTGTACCGGCTCATGAACGCGAACCGGATCCAGAGCGACATCAGCTCGATCCGGCAAGGACGCCGTCAGGCGCAAAACGGCAATCGCGACGCCGAAGCGGACCCGGATGCTCCCGCGGCTGCGGGCGCGGACGATGCGCCGCCGCGCTCCGCCATGGCCCTGTGACGGGTACCCGATAGCCGGCTGTCCGGCCCGCGCGGGCCGCTGCTTTGTCGCCCGAACCGCCCGCCGGACCGGATTCCTCGCGCCAGCGTGACGGGTCATGCGAGCGCATGCGCTGCCCGGGTCGCTGCATGCGGCCCGCCGCCGTTGCTATGCTTGTCCGTGTTACCGGCACGGAAGCGAACTTGTCCCCTCCCGATCTCTCCGACGCGCGCACGCGGCGCGTACCGTATCCCCCAGCCGTCGCGGTCAGCGCGAGCCCCTGCGACGAAGTTGCGATCTGCGGCGCGCGCTGCTCCGCGCCCGACCGGGGGAGCCGCTACAAGCGGCTTGCGCTGCTTTCGACAATCCTCGGTTCGAGCATGGCGTTTATCGACGGCTCGGTCGTGAACGTCGCACTGGCCGCGCTGCAGTCCGAACTGCATGCAAGCGTCGCCGCGATTCAATGGGTCGTCGACGCATACCTGCTGATGCTCGCTTCGCTCGTGCTCGTCGGCGGCGCCCTCGGCGACCGCTACGGACGCCGCCGCATATTCGTCTGCGGAATTGCCGTCTTCACGCTCGCCTCGGCCGCGTGCGGCCTCGCGCCCGACTCGGCGACGCTGATCGCCGCGCGCGCGGTGCAAGGCATCGGCGCGGCGTTGCTGGTACCGAGCAGCCTGTCGATCATCGGCGCCGTCTTCGACGATCGCGAGCGCGGCCGCGCAATCGGCATCTGGGCCGGATTCGCGTCGATCACCTCGGCGCTCGGGCCGATTGCGGGCGGCTGGCTCGTCGATGCGTTCTCGTGGCGCGCGATCTTCTTCCTGAATCTGCCGATCGCGGTTGCCACCATCGTGCTTGCGCTGATTGCGGTGCCCGACAGCCATCGGCCCGACGCGCCGCGCCGCATGGACTGGGCCGGCGCAATAGCGGCCGCGGCAGGTCTCGGCGCGCTTGCCTACGGCCTGACGCTCGCCTCGGAGCGCGGCGTGGCCGGTTTTGCGGCGCCAGCCGTACTCGCGTCGGTGGCCGGCGGCGGCATCGTGCTGATCGGTTTCGTCATCATCGAGGCTGCGGGCAGGCAGCCGATGATGCCGCTCGACGTGTTTCAATCGCGCGACTTCAGCGGCGCCAATCTCGTCACACTGCTGCTTTACTTCGGCCTGGGCGGCACGCTGTTCTTTCTGCCGTTCACGCTGATCCGCGCGCACGGGTTCACGGCGACGCAGGCCGGCGCCGCGCTGCTGCCGATTCCGCTCATCGTCGGTGCGCTGTCGCGCTTCGCGGGCGGCGCGCTCGCGGAGCGCTTCGGGCCGCGCCTGCTGCTGACGGCCGGATCGATCGTCACGGCGGCGGGCTTTGCGCTGTTCGCGCTCGTGCCGCTCGCGACCGGCGACCGGTCGTACTGGGCGGCGTTTTTCCCGGCGCTCGTCGTGATGGGTCTCGGCATGACGCTGACCGTGACGCCGCTGACGACAACCGTCATGGCGTCGGTGCCGGGCGAGCGGACTGGCCTCGCGTCGGGCATCAACAATGCGGTCGCGCGCGTCGCGAGCCTGATCGCGGTGGCGGCGCTCGGCATCGTGTTTTCGTGGACGCATGAAGCCGCGTTGTCGACGCGGCTCGACGCGTTGCATATTCCGCACCGCTCGGGGACGGTCATGGATTCGATCGGGTCGACTGCACCCTCGTCCGACCGTATGACGCAGCGCGCCGCAGCGGTTGCGCAGGCGGAACATGCCGCGCTCGACGCCGCATTTCGCGCGGTTGCGCTCGTCTGTGCAGCGGGTGCGCTCGGCAGCGCGCTGTGCGCGGCGCTGATGATCGGGCGGCAAAGCGCCGAAGGCAGCCACTGAACCGGCCCGGAGACGCAGCGCGGGAGCGGCGCGGGCACACGCGTTGCGTCCGCAACCACGGTTCGGGCCCTATCGAGGAACTTGAGGCCCGACAATCGGTCGCTTTTACTTTTCCGCCTTTTACTCTTCATTAGATCGAATCGGGACGCGACGCCGCGCTTCGCCTGGTGAGGCCCGAATCACGACGTCTGAATGTTTTCTATGCGCAAACTCTTTATCGCCTGGCTCCTTATCGTACTGGCGCTGCCCGCCCTCGCGGCCGCGCCGACGGCGCCCGCCGCCGCATCCGCCGCGCCGCCCGTCAAGCTCACGCCCGACCAGGCTCGCCAGGCGCTTGAAGTCCTCAACGATCCACAACGTCGTGCGCAGGTAACCAACACGCTGCATGCCATCGCTGCCGCCGGTGCACTCGCCGCGCCGCCCGTCGCGGCAAGCCCGGCCGCAGCCGCGAGCGCGGCGCCGGCAGCCGCCGCCAGCACGCCGCTCGCGCTGAAATCGAACGGCCTCGCGGCACAGATCGCGCGGCAAGGCGCGCGCTGGCTCGAGCAGGCCGGCATATCGCTCAAGCATTCGCTGATCGTGCTGCTCGATACGGCGTCGGTGCGCGCGTGGTGGCGCGGCGAGATTCAGAACCCGCAGGAGCGCGCGAAGCTCGCGATGATTCTGTCTGCGATCCTCGGTACGCTACTGCCGGCGATCTTTATCGAATGGGTCGTGCAGCGGCTTTTGCGTCGCGCGCGCGCCGCGATTGCCGCGCGGCGGCTGCATCGCGAGGCAGTGCAGCACGCCGCCGAGGAACGGGAGGCGCAACAGGCGGCTGCCAGCGCAACGCCTGATACGGCGCAAGGCGCGTCTGCGTCTGCTGCCCCGGCCGCCTCGCCCGCCGCGCGTGCCGGTGCTGCCGGAACGCCCGGCGACGTCGACGAAGAAGCCGCGCAAGCCGCACAGGCCGCCGGCGTGCCGCTGCAGCCCGGCGACGACGCAAGCGCGGCACAGGCCAAAGCCGACGCCGCTGCGGCGGCGGCAACGGCAGCAACCGCGAAGACTGCCGCATCGATTACTTCGACGCCGCCCGCGGCAGCCGCTCCGTCGACTGCGCCAGGCAAAACCGAATCAACCGAGCAGCAGGCGAAACAGGCCCGCAGCCGACGCCATGCAGCCGCTCATTGGACCTTGCTGCAGCGGCTGCCGCTCGCGGCGTTACACCTGCTCTTGCGCGTCGTGCCGCTGGCGGTATTCGTCATCGCTGCAAGCGTTCTGATGTCGATCCTTGCCGAAGACGGCTCGCCGCAGGACAGAGCACTTAGCACGCTGATCGACCTGTACGTGCTCTGCCGATCGATCGTCATCGCGTGCGGCTTTTTCCTGCAGCCCGACGCGCCCGCGCTGCGCTTGTGGCGCATGCCGGACCGGTGGGCGATATTCGTGCAGCGCTGGGCTGTCTGGATCGTCGGCGCAATCGGCTGCGGCGCCGCGCTCGTCGAAATCGCGCTGGCGCTTGGGCTCTCGGAGTCCGCCCACGTGGCGCTCGTCAAACTCGTCGCGCTCGCGGGCCACGTGCTGCTGTCGCTGATGATCCTGCAATGCCGCACGCCCGTCGCCGAAGCGATCCGCGCGCGGGCGCAGGATAGCAGCAGCCCGATGAAGCTGATTGGCGAAGGCTTCGTCGATTTATGGACCGGCGTCGCGGTGTTTATCGTGATGGCGCTGTGGTTCGTCTGGGCGCTCGATGTGCAGAACGGCTACCGCACGCTGCTGCATCTCGGCGGCATTTCGGTGGCTGTCCTGATCGGCGCGCGTGTCGTGTCGATCGTCGTGTTCGGCGCGCTTGGGCGGATCTTTCGCACCGAGCAGGAAGAGGGGCGCTCGCTCGTTCATCAGCATGCGTACCGCTATTACCCTTTCGTGCGCAGGATCGTCTATTTGCTGATCGCGGCGGTAACCGTGCTCGTGCTGCTGCAGGTCTGGCACGTCGACGTCTGGCAGTTCTTCGCCACGGGCACGATCGGCCATCGGCTCGCGTCCGCCATCGTGACGATCTTCGTGGCCGCGGTCATCGCGCTGTTCATCTGGGAGGCGGTGAACGTGTCGGTCGAGCGGCGCCTTGCGCGCTGGACCCAAAGCGGCGATCTGATGCGCGCGGCGCGCCTGCGCACCTTGCTGCCGATGCTGCGCACGGCGCTGTTCGTAGTGATCGCGCTCGTCGTCGTCATGACGGGATTGAGCGAACTCGGCGTGAATACCGCGCCGCTGCTGGCGAGCGCGAGCATCTTCGGCGTGGCGCTCGGCTTCGGCTCGCAAAAGCTCGTGCAGGATTTCATCACCGGCATCTTTCTGCTGATGGAAAACGCGATGCAGGTCGGCGATTGGGTCACGCTCGCGGGCGTGTCGGGCACGGTCGAATATCTGTCGATTCGCACGGTGCGGCTGCGCGGCGGAGACGGTTCGCTGTACACGGTGCCCTTCAGTTCGGTTTCGACGGTCAACAATACGAACCGCGGGCTCGGCAATGCGGCGGTGAGAGTCAGCATCGTGTTCGGCGCGGACCTCGATCTGGCGATCGCGACGTTGAAGGAAATCGGCACATCGTTGCGCGAAGACGACCAGTTCAAGGACGGCATTCTGTCGGACTTCGCCTTCTGGGGCGTCGATGCGGTCGACGGCGCGTCGGTCACGCTCGCGGGCCAGGTGCAATGCCGCGACTCGGCGCGCTGGGGCGTGCAGCGCGAGTTCAACCGGCGCATTTTCCAGCGCTTCAGCGAGCGCGGCATTGCGATTGCGAATCCGCAGCGGCAGGTGCTTGCGCCCGAAGATGGGAGGCTGCTCGTTGCGCAGTTGAATGGGCGGGGCGAACTCGATGATCGCGACGATGCGCGCGACGAGCGCGATGCCGGGTCGCGCAACGGCGCGCGCGGCGGGCGCGGGCACCATGCCGATGACGACAGTGCGCGGGTCGATGCGCATGCTGACGAAGAGCGGGATGCACGCCAACGCTCCGATGAAAAGCCGGCCACGCAGTCCGATCGCCCAGGGCGGCCACGTACGAATTAAAGCGGGTTTGAGGGCGTGCGTGAATGTCAGTCTTCGCGCGGCAACACCAGCACCGCATCGAGCCCTCGCCCCTCCCGGTTCTCCAGCGTCAGCGTGCCGCCATGCGCGGCCGCGACGCTGCGCGAGATGGTCAACCCGAGCCCTGTGCCCTCTTTCGACGCAAGCCTGACATACGGCTCGAACACACGCTCGCGCAGCGTCGCGTCGGCGATACCGGGCCCGCGGTCGCTAATCACGATGCGCACGCTGCGCCCCCTATCGGCGACGCGCACGTCGGCGCATTCGCCATAGCGGATCGCATTGTCGAGCAGATTCTGCAGGCAGCGTTTCAGATTGCGTGGGTAGCCGGGTACCGGCCGCCCCGCGCAGCCCGTAACGCTCACTGCGTGACCCGCTTCGCGCAGGTCCTGCGCAAGACCTTCGAGCATCGAGTCGATATCGATCGCGCGACGCGTCTCGGTGATCTCGATGCCTTGCATCGCATCGAGCGTCGACGTGACCATCGCCTCCATCTCGTCGAGATCGCCGCGCAGCCGGTCGCGCCAGTCAGGATCAGGCAGCATCTCCGTGCGCAGCCGCAAGCGCGTCAGCGGCGAGCGCAAGTCGTGCGATACGGCAGTCAGAAAACGCGTGCGTTGCGCGATGCTGTCGGCTAGCTGCTGCTGCATCGCGTTGAACGACTGCGCGGCGCTCCTCACCTCCGACGGGCCCGTAACCGGTAAAGGCGGCCGGTGAATATTGCGGCCCAGCGCGTCAGCCGCCTTCGCCAGTTGACGCAGCGGCTGCACCGCGAAGCGCACCGCGATGAACGCGAGCACGCAAACGGCGGTAAAGCGGATCAGATAGAGGCGCACGAGATAGTCGAGCGCGAGCGTATGCGGCTCGGTCAGCGCGTCGGCCTGACCTTCGTTTGCGCGCACATCGAGCCAGCCGTCCCAGCCGCTGCCGTGCAGCTTCAGCCGGACGTGGAAATCGCCGGTCGGCATCGACGAGTCGAACAGGCTCAGGATGCCGCCGCGCTTGCCCGAGTCGTCGTGCACGTCGGCTTCGAGCAGGCGCATATCGGGCGTCGCGCCGAGACGCCGCGCGAGCACACCGCGCATCAGATCGCCGGTGACGCGTTGCACGATCGGTACGCGGTCGGATCGTGTGAGCTGCGCTGCATCGGCACCGGGCTCGTCGGCCGCGATCCACACGATCCGATACTTCGGATCGCCAAGCTGTTGCGCAAGCGCGCGGCGCGCCGCATCGTCCGGCGCAAGCGCGACGAGCCGCGCCGTATCGGCGAGGCGGCTCGCGAACAGCCGCGCCGGCACTTCGAGTGCGCGGCTTTCGTGCGTGTCGAACCAGATCGTGCTCGTCAGCAGTTGCCCAGCGAACATGCCGATCGCGAGAATCGTCACGAGGCGGCCGAATAGAGAATCGGGCCACAGGCGCGGCAAAAAACGCATTTGCCGCAAGCGCGCTCCCCAATTGAACCTCGCCGCCGAACGGTTCACGCGCGTCTCACGTGTCGTACACGACATCGGCCACGAGCATATAACCCTCGTTGCGCACCGTGCGAATCAGTCCGGCACGCCGCGCCGCATCCTTCAGATGATGGCGCAGGCGGCTGATACAGACGTCGATCGACCGGTCGAGCGGCGTGTGCTCCTTGCCGAACACATGATCGAGCAGGAATTCGCGCGACAGCGGCCGGTTCGGATGATCGAGCAGCGTGCGCAACGTGCGGTAATCCGAGCCGCCGAGCGACACGACGATGCCGTCGGGCGACAGCATCTGCTTCATTCGCGTATCGAGCCGCCAGCCGGCAAAGCCGACAAACGCACTCGCGTCGGCAGCGTGCCGCGCACGCGCCATGCCGCGTGCGCGGCGCAGCACCACCTTGATCTTCGCGACGAGTTCGCGCGGATCGAACGGCTTCGGCAGGTAGTCGTCGGCACCCATCTCGAGGCCGAGAATGCGGTCCAGCAAGGCGCCGCGCGCGCTCAGGATGATGATCGGCACGTCGCGATCGCGGCGCAGTTCGCGCGTGAGATCGAGCCCGTCCTCGCCGTCGAGCATCAGATCGAGCACCACCAGATCGACGCGCGCAGCACGCAACACCTCTTTCATTTGCGCGCCGCCGCTCGCAATGCTCGTCTCGTAGCCCATGCCGCGCAGGTAGTCGTGCAGCAGTTGCCGGATATTCGGATCGTCGTCCACGACGAGTATGTGGTCCATCTGAAACTCGAGCCTTTCGTTCCTTTCATTTCAATAGCGCGCCCGGTAATCGCAAGCGCGCCAACACATTCCATTACAAAACTGCGCCGCCTCAACACATCGCCATTACATCGGAACGCTACATTTGCCGCCTCAAATGGCAATCATTCTCATTAACTGAAACTATATCACGGCGGTTTCCGGACACACATGAAGCGCACACTCATCGTCGCGACGTGCACCGCGGCCTTTACGTGCCAAGCCCACGCGCAATCGGCGGTCACGCTGTACGGCCTGCTCGACGCCGGCATTTTCTATACGAATAACATCAAGGGCCACAGCGCATGGCAGGAATCGAGCGGCGACGTGACGGGCAGCCATTGGGGATTGCTCGGGCGCGAAGATCTCGGTGGCGGCACGAAGGCCATATTCGAAATCGAAAACGGCTTCAGCGTGACGAACGGCACGCTACGCCAGGGCGGCCGCCTGTTCGGCTATCAGGCTTATGCGGGGCTGTCGAACGCGCGCCTCGGTACCGTGACGCTTGGCCGCCAGTACGATTCGGTCGTCGACTATCTGGCCGCGCTCAGCTTTACCGGCACGCATCCGGGCGGCAACAACCTGTCCGCGCATCCGTACGACAACGACAATCTGAACAATTCGTTTCGCGTGAACAACGCGATCAAGTACGCGAGCGTGAACTACGCAGGCCTCAGATTCGGCGCGCTATACGGCTTCTCGAACGACCCCGGTTTCGACGATAACCGGCTTTACAGCTTCGGCGCGTCGTACGACGCGGGGCCGCTCACATTCGGCACCGGATACTTCCAGGCGAACAACGGCGGCGGCGGCAACACGAACGGCGCACTGACGCTGACCGATCGCACGTTTATCGCAGCGCTGCAGCGCACTTATGGCGCCGGCGTCGCCTATGCGTTCGGACCGGCCCGCGTAGGGCTCGTATGGACCCGCACGCAACTGGGCGGGCTCGGGACGATCAACGGCCCGAATAGCCTCGGCCTTGCGCAGAACGGCCAGGGCGCGAGCTTCACGAACTACGAAGTCAACGCGAGCTACCTGGTGATGCCGACGTTCAGCGTAAGCGGCGAGTACACCTTCACCGACGGCGCGCTCTCCACGGCCAGCGGCTCGCATCGTCCGAAGTGGCATGAGGTGTCCGTGCAGGCCGACTATCTGTTTTCGAAACGTACGGACGTCTATCTGCAGACGAGTTACCAGCATATCGATAGCGACGGCTCGGGCCTGAGCGCCGATATTGCCAGCCAGACTCCTTCATCGAACGATCAGCAGCTCGTGGTTGCCGTGGGGCTGCGGCACCGGTTCTAGCCCAGCGTGCCGGCCTGGGGCGCCCCGCGTTCGGCGCGCCTCGCGAACCTCATTTTCTGCTCATTCTCGGGCAATACGATACGTCTCATGGAAGCGTTTTACCTCTCACCCAATGGAGACGATCATGTTTGCACACCTCATCGAAAAGATTGGCAGCTGGTTCGAGCGCAATGAACAACGCGAACTGAACCGCTGTCTGGAAGGCGCAGCCGACCTCGCTGAAGTCGAGCGCCGTCTGCGCGACTACAACTCGCGCGCGTACACGAACCTGTAAAGGCCGAACCGCCCGGCGGCAACGCGCCACGCCCGGGTCCGCCTCGCTCGGCCTCGTCGCCGGTAAAGACCAGCGAAACGTCGGAGGCTGTCATGACCTGCATCTTCATGCTGATGGATCTGCTCGCGCCCCGCTGTCCGGAATTCGACATGCCGCTCGATAGCGACTACTCATACGAAGCGCGGCACGCCGACTACGAACGTCGCCATGCGTTCGGCATCAATCACGCGTGGCATCGGAACTGACCGCCACGCACGTCGCGATGCGCGCGGCGCGCGTGGCGCGTGGCGGCACGGTGGGCGTGCTGCCCGCACGCGTTCAGCACTTCGATTAGTTCTTCAGATCGTCGGGCACCTTGCCGCCGTTTTCGGCGAGTTTCGTCATCACCTGCTTGTGCAGCCAGACGTTCATCGACGCCGAATCGTTCGTGTCGCCGGTGTAGTGCAGTTCTCCGGCGAGTTCCTTGCGTGCGTTAAGGCTGCTGTCCAGATTGAGCAGCTTCATCAAATCGACAATCGACGTACGCCAGTTCAGCGTTTCCGAGCGTTGCGCAGCGAGCCCGCTCAGCACCACTTCGACATCGACGGGCTGCGCAGCGGCGGCCGGCGCTGCCGCCGGCGCGTCGCTCGCAGCGGGTGCGGCTTGAGCGGGCGCTGGAGCGCTTGCGGTATCAGCGGTTTTTTGCGTAGCAGGATGACCGGTGGGGAAGATCTTGCTGAGGATCGTGCCGAAAATACTCATGACTTTTCTCCGCTAAATAGAGGGGGGTTGCTGAAACACCCTTCGTGCGAGGGCGCTGCCTGCGCGAGCAGCGAGTGCGAAGCGACGCGCATCGCCTCACGTACGATCAGGCGGGCGCCGAATCTAGCATAGTCAAAGAATCGGCCGTATCGAAAACACGCCGCACACAACTCACCACACACTGACGAATCGCGCGCGAATCCGGCCGGCGTCTCACGCGGCATCCGACCGTTTCGCAAGCCTTGTGCCGCTTTGCCGTATACAATGCGGCAGCTTTTTAATCCGCCTAGCATTTCATTCGACTCCGCTTATGCCCAATCCGACCCGGGCCTTCCTGCTCGGCCCGCTTCTGAAAGGTGTTTCGCGCTCGTTCTATCTGACCCTGCGCGTGCTGCCGCCCGGCATGCGCGACCCGATCGGTCTCGCCTATCTGTTAGCGCGCGCCGCCGATACGATTGCGGACACGTCGATCGTGCCGCCGGCCGAACGTCTCTCGCTGCTGCTGTCGCTGCGCGCCGCAGTGAACGGCGCGTCGGACGAACGTGCGCAGATCCAGCGCGTAGCCGTGCAGGTCGCCGCGCAACAAACGCAATCGGACGAACGCGTGCTGCTCGAATCGCTCGAGCCCGCGCTTGCGATCCTGCCGCAATTGAGCGATGACGACCGCAATGCGGTTCGCGAAATCGTCACGACGCTCACGCAAGGGATGGAATTCGACCTGCGCACCTTTCCCGACGAACAGTCGGGCGATATCGTCGCACTGCGCGAGTGGGACGCGCTCGACCGCTATACGTATATGGTGGCCGGCTGCGTCGGCGAATTCTGGACGAAGATGACGTACGCGCATCTGCCCGGCACGCTAAGCGAAACATCCGATGTGATGATCGAGCGCGGCGTGCGCTTCGGTAAGGCGCTGCAAATGACGAACGTGCTGCGCGATTGCAGCAAGGATCTGCGCATTGGCCGCTGCTATCTGCCGTCAACGCTGCTCGATCGCTTCAGCCTCACGCCCCGCGATCTTCTCGAGCCCGGCGCTTCGTTGCGCGCGCAACCGCCGATGCACGAACTGGTGGGCAAGGCGCTCGACAACTACCGCGCGGCAATCGACTACACGCTCGCTATCCCCGTGCGCGCGGTCCGCCTGCGGCTTGCCTGCGTATGGCCGATCCTGATCGGTCTCGAGACGCTCGAGTTGCTCGTGACGAACCCGCTCTGGCTCGAACCGGGGCGCGCGTCGAAGATCAGACGCGGCGACGTGTACCGGATTCTCGCGCTATCGATTCCGGCGGTGATGTCGAATACGCTACTGCGCGGCTGGATGCAGCGGCTCATTGCACGCGTCGATGCGCAACGGCGCAATTGAGGCCGATGGGTAGAAAAGCGATGCGGGGCCGCGATCCAGCCGCGGGCCGGCGCCGATATGGCCTGGACGGTTCATTGTCCTGAACCGTCCGCGAACTCAGGCCGCCTCTTCCTTCCGCGAGTCGCCGCTCACCTCGCGCAAGCGCTTGTCCGACTCCGGCAACGTCCCTTTCGCCCGATGCACGTCGTGCGTGACGAACCCGACGTCGCGGCTCGGCACGTCGAACCAGTCGCGATGCGCGAACGAATCGCGAATGTCTTCGAGCCCGCTGTCCCAGTGCTCGTTCATCGTGTCGATGCTGAACTCGTAGTCCTTGTAGTGCCCTTCGTACGACTTGTTCCTGTAGATCAGGTGCACGACGTTGATCGCACTGCCGTCGGCGAGCCTCTGCGCATGCCTGAACAGCGGATCGGCCTTGATCACCGAACTCGGCACGTGCTTGAGCAATTCCTTGATGAAGCACGCGTTGCGCTGGCGTTCGGCGAGCATATTGGTGACCGCGCGCGTACGGCTCGAGTACTGGATGTCTTTCGCGCGCTCCGATACGTCGAGAAAATCGCCAGGCAGGTTGCCTTGCGCGCTCCACAAATCAACCTGAAATACGAGCGTATCTTTCTGATCCGCGTCGCGCAACACTTCGGTCAGCGGCGTGTTCGACACGAGGCCACCGTCCCAGTAGAACTCGCCGTCGATTTCGACCGCGGGAAAGCCGGGCGGCAACGCGCCTGACGCCATGAAATGCTCGGGCGTCAAACGCATCTTGCGATTGACGAAGCTCATCAGGTTGCCGGTGCGCACATTGACCGCGCCGACCGACACGCAAATGCCGCCGTCGTTGATACGGTCGAAATCGGCAAAGGCAAGCAGCGTCTCTTTCAATGCGGCCGTGTTGTAGTAGCTGACCTCGCTCGGGCTCACTTTCGAGAAACCCGCGAGCGGCAACGGGAAGCGCGGCGCGAAAAAGCCCGGCTGCCCTTCGGTCAGCGCGCGCCCCGCCGCGATCATGCTCGCCCAACGACGCGCGAGTTCGTGCTGCTCGAGCCCCGGCAAGGCCCACGCGCTGAGGTTGCCGAGCCACCCGCGCTGATGGCAGATCGCGTTCCAGAAGCCACGCAGCGCTTCGACGCGCTTTTCCGGCGGATTGCCCGCGATAATCGCCGTATTCAGCGCACCGATCGATACGCCCGCGATGCGGTGCGGCTCGACGCCCGCCTCGGCGAGCCCTTCGTAGACGCCCGCCTGATACGAACCAAGCGCGCCGCCGCCCTGCAGTACCAGCGCAATCTCGTCATAGCGCGGCAGCGTGAACGACTCCGTCTGCCGTGCCGGCTTGTTGGTCTTGCTGCTCATGCGTGCGCCCCCGTTACTGCATGTACCAGCCGTGGCTGACGACGATCGATTGCCCCGTCAAGGCCGCCGATTCGAAACCCGCGAGGAACGCAACCGTATTCGCAACGTCGTCGATGGTCGTGAATTCGCCGTCGACGGTATCGCCGAGCATCACGTTCCTGATCACCTCCTGTTCGGAAATGCCGAGTTCTTTCGCCTGCTCGGGAATCTGCTTGTCGACGAGCGGCGTGCGCACGAAACCGGGGCACACGACATTCGCGCGCACGCCGCGCGGACCGCCCTCTTTCGCGACCACCCGTGCCAGGCCGAGCAGGCCGTGCTTCGCGGTGACGTACGCGGATTTCAGCTTCGAAGCCTCGTGTGAGTGCACCGAGCCCATGTAGATGATCGAGCCGCCGCGGCCGCTGTCGTACATGTGGCGAATGGCCGCCTTCGTCGTGAGAAACGCGCCGTCGAGGTGCACGGCGAGCATCTTCTTCCAGTCGGCAAATGCGTAGTTTTCGATCGGGTTCACGATCTGGATGCCCGCATTCGACACGAGCACGTCGATGCTGCCGAATTTCTCAACCGCTGCGTCGATGCCGCGATTCACGGCGTCTTCGTCGATCACGTTCATTTCGACCGCGAATGCGCTGCCGCCGCTCTCGTCGATGCTTGTCGCCACCTGTTGCGCATTTTTCAGCGAAAGGTCGGCGATCACGACTTTTGCGCCCTGCGCAGCGAGCTTGCGCGCGCACTGTTCGCCGATACCGCTGGCCGCACCGGTGACAACGGCGACCTTGTTGTTCAACGTCATATCAGGAATCCTTAGCCAGTAACTGGGAAATAAGATGGAAAACGAGCCGGAACGCGGCCTCCGGATTATTCGTTCGCGGCGGGCTTCAGCGTATCGACGGCCGCGAGATAGTCGAACGCCACTTCGCCGATGTCGAGCGTGAGGTCGGCGATGAAATGCCGCGCGCCGATCACGCGGCGCACCGGCAGGTCCGCGACCGGCGCGAGCGCGTGCGGATGCAGCTCGAGCGCAGCCGGGCCGCTCCATGCACCGAGCACCGTCACGTCGCGCAGGAAGAAGCGCACGAGTTCGCAGACGCGAGCGGTGCCGTCCACATGCGGAATGACCTTCAGTACATAGTTCGGTGTTTCGGCGAGTTTGCGGCGCTCGGTCTCGACGTCGCAGAAGTTGTGCTTGTAGCCCATCGTGCCCGTCGCGATGCGCTGAGTGCCGTAATCGACGGTGCCGAGCAGCGTGTCGTTGCCGTCCACCGAAATACGCGGACGCGCGAGCTTCTTCGGAAAGCCCCAGATTTCGCGGCCGCCCGCGATCGGGCTCTCGTCGTCGAGATACATCGCGTGCGTGTAGTTGCCGATCCTGCCTTGCGGATCGCGCACCGCGATGACCTGGCCGCTTTCGGTGTAATCGCCGAAACCCGACGAATCGGGCATGCGAATGAACTCGTAATGGACAAGGCCGTCGGCCGGACGCAGCGGCTCGGGTACAGCGGCGCGCAGCGCTTCGGGGTCGGTTTCATATGAAATGACGAAGTACTCGCGATTCCGGTAGCGATACGGCGGGCGCGGATACGATGGGTTATGAACCGGCATCGCAAAGGCTGCTTTGCGAATCGAATCGATGTCCATGAAGTCCTCTCCTTTTGGGTCAGGCGTGCGTGGGCACATCCGGAATCGTAAAGGAACGTGCAGCGTTTCTGCTCCCGGTTTGCAAAAAAATACATTGATGCTTTTGCAACATTAGCGGCTCGAATTCGCACTTCAATGCCGGGACGATGTGTTAACGACATATGTCTGCACCGCGCCTGCGAACACTTTAGACGGCACTTACCCGAAACGGATTAGCCGGGTAGTGCCCAAGGGCAGAGGCGCGATGCTTTCGCAATGCATGCATTGAGGAACGCCAACATCATAGTGTCATGAACGATGTTCGATACTGACGAGTCGCGCATCGAGCAGACGCGCGAGCGAGATGCCGCCCTCGCGCATCACGAAGTCGTGGTTCCATTGAAAGAACGGCCTCGCAAGCGGCGCGAACACGTTCATCCAGCCGCGCCTTGTATGCACGCGCCATTCGTAGCGCACAACCGTGACGCCGCCGCGCTCGTGCGAAAAGCGCCAGCAGCCCGTGCCCTCGAGATCGCCGCTCGCGATGCCTTCGAGCGCGACAAGCGGCTCGATACGCGTGACGCGCACGTCGAACACGACGCGATACGGCAGCCGCCCCTTCCAGGTGTAGCGCTGCAGCGCGCCGACGCCGTCGCCCGACCCGGCTTCGAGCGCCGCTACCCGTTCGACGTTTTTCCACCACTCGGGCCAGCGCGCCGAATCGTGAATAGCAGTCCACACTGCAGGGAGCGGTGCTTCGAGACGCCAGACTGTCGATAGCCGGTACTCGCTCGGTTGCATGCCATCCTCACGGTTTCTGTTTATCGATGACGTTCGTCGATCATTGCACGCGCCACCAGCGCGGCAGCAGGCGCCGCACCTCGGCACGCCGATAGCGGTCGTCGATCAGATGCACGACGCCGACGTCATGCTCGGTGCGAATCACGCGGCCCGCCGCCTGCACGACTTTCTGCAAGCCCGGATAGAGGTACACGTAGTCGTAACCGTTGCCGAATTGCGCATGCATCGTGCGGCGCATCTGCTCGTTGACGTCGTTGATCTGCGGCAAACCGAGCGTTGCAATGAATGCGCCGATCAATTGCTCGCCGGCAAGATCGATGCCTTCCGCGAAGGCGCCGCCGAGCACCGCGAAGCCGACGCCGCACGTCGAGGTGCGAAAGCGCGCGACGAATGCGTCGCGCGCCGCTTCGTCCATGCGGGGCTCCTGTGTCCATATCGGCACGTGCGGATGTTGCGCGCGCAACGATGCGGCAACGCGCTGCAGATAGTCGAAGCTGCTCAGAAAGCCAAGGTAATTGCCGGGCCGCGTCTCGTACTGGCGCGCGATCAGTTCGACGATCGGCGCGATCGAATCGTCGCGATCGCGCCAGCGCGTCGATACGTGAGACGCGACGTGCACGGCCAGTTGCTCGGCCCTGAACGGGCCCTCGACGTCGAGCCAGCCTGTGTTTCCGGCAAGCCCCAGCATGTCGCGGTAATACTGCTGCGGGCCGAGCGTGCCGGAGAACATGACGGTCGTGCGCGCGGCCGCGTGACGCGAGGCGAGAAACGGCGCAGGGATGACATTGCGCACACAAAGCGATGTTGCGGGTTTGCTGCGTGATTCTTCCGCACGTAATGGCGTCGAGAGCGTCACATCGCACAGCGAATGGTCGCCGAACGCTTCCGCGAGCGACATGAAATGCAGCGCGTCGAAGTAGAAGCGCAGCAACGTCTCATCCGCGCCGAATGGCGCTTCGGATAACTGATCGGTAATCGCCGCGATCAGATTTTGCACCGCCGCTTGCATGCGCGCCGGAATGTCGGGCAAGACTTCGTAGCGCGCCGTGCGTTCGCGCGTCAATGCGTTCCACTCGCGGTTCAGCCGGTCGAACGGCTTGCGCAATGCGGCCGGCGCGGCGCGGCGCGCGGCCTTGAACGCGTGCTGATCGAGCGTCGCGGTGTACATGCGGCGCGCGCGATCCGGCAGGTTGTGCGCCTCGTCGACGAGCACGGCGACGCGCCACTGATTCAGTTGCGTCAGCGCATGGAGCAGCGCGCTGCTGTCGTAGTAATAGTTGTAGTCGCCGATCACGACATCGCACCAGCGCGCGAGTTCCTGCGCGAGATAGTACGGGCAGACGTCGTGCGCGAGCGCAGCGGTGCGCACGGCGTCGCGCGACAGGCGCGTCGAGCGCAACGCGGTCTCGCGTGCGGCCGCGACGCGATCGTAAAAGCCGCGTGCGAGCGGGCACGATTCGCCGTCGCACGAATTGCCGGGGTGCTCGCAGGCTTTGTCGCGTGCGACGAGTTCGAGCACGCGCAGCGGGAAGGAGCGCATCGGCGCGATGCCGGCTTCGCTGCTGCCTGCAGAGGACGCGATATCCGCGCAATCGGAAGCATCGATGCCAACGCCACTTTCGGCCCGGTTTGCGCACGCTCGCTCCAACGCATCGAGCGCATCGAACGCGAGCGCACGGCCCGGCGTTTTCGCGGTCAGAAAGAAGATGCGGTCGATATGATCTTCCGCGCATGCCTTCAGCAAAGGGAAAATCGTGCCAAGCGTCTTGCCGATGCCGGTCGGCGCCTGCGCGAGCAGCGCGCGGCCGTCGCGCGCCGCCCGATAAACGGCCACCGACAGCTCGCGCTGGCCGCTGCGAAATGCGCCATATGGAAATCCGAGCTTGCCCAGAAACGCATTGCGCGCGATGCGGTGTGATGCCTCGCGTTCGGCCCACGCGACAAAACGTTCGCATTGCTCCTCGAAGAACATGCGTAAAGCGGCCGCCGTATGATGCTCGGTCAACAGCGTCTCTTTCTGGCTCACGATATCGAAGTAAACGAGCGCGACGTCGAGCTGCGCGAGTGCGCGCGCTTCGCACAGCAAATGCCCGTAGATCAGCGCCTGTGCCCAATGCAGCGCACGATGGTTTTCGCGCATACGCTCGAGGTCGCCGCGGTATGTCTTGATCTCCTCGAGCCTGTTGCGCGCGGCATCGTAACCATCGGCGCGGCCTCGCACCGTAAGGCCGCGATAGGCGCCGCTCAATGTGACTTCGGTTTCGTAACCGCTGTCGCGCCGGCCGGCGACGACCGTGTGCCCCGCCATGCCTTCGGCTGCGCTTGGCGCCGGCGTGAAGCGCAAGTCGAGATCGCCGCGCTTCGCGGTGAACTCGCACAGTGTGCGCACGGCGACCACGTAGTTCATGTGATCGCCTCCGGTGCACGCGCCATATCGTCATCGGTTTCGCCGTCGACACTGTCGGCCCATCGCACGTCGAGCACGCACACCGGAATTGCGTGTTGCACGCAATACGCAAGCCAGCGGACCTGATTGTCCTGCAGCCGGTCGCCGGGCCCTTTCACTTCGATCAGTTCGTAACGCCTCTCACGCGGCCAGAAGCGGATCAGATCGGGCAAGCCTGAGCGATTCGCGCGGACGTCGCGCAAAAGCCGCGCGCAAAACAGCTTCAGATGCGCGGCCGGCACGCAGTCGAGTGCGAGATCGAGCAACTCGCGCGTCAGCAGTCCCCAGAACACGAACGGCGATTGCCGCCCCGCCTTGCTTTCGAAATGGCGCAGTATCGTCTCGCGATAGCGGTTACCCGCTTCGTCGTCGAGTTGCGCAAGACATGCATCGAACATCGCGGCGCGCTTTGTGTAGAAGTCCGGCGCATGCAGATCGGCGGGACCGCGTTGAAACGGGTGAAAAAACGCCCCCGGCAGCGCCGCGAACACCGGCTCCCAGCACAGCAACCCGAACAGCGAACTGATCAGCGCGTTTTCGACGTAGTACACCGGCGCATCCTCCTCGCCAAGATGATCGAGCACGACGTATTCGACCGAGGCTGCCTCGATGGGCCGCGCGAGTGTCAGCATGCTGCGCGGAACCGCATGCGCGTTGGCCGGCGCCGCGGCGCGCCTGTCACGCGAAGCGTGCGGCGCTGACCGAACCGATCGCGCCGACATGCCCGCCTGCCGCTGCAACCGCGGCAACATGCGCGCTACGCGCTGACTTTCTTCTTCGCTCTCCGGTACGCTCGCGGCTTGCAGCGCGAGCGTCAGCGCCTCGTGCGCGCGGCCGGCCAGCTCGAACGCGCGTATGCGCCGATGGCGCGCGCCGGGCCATGCGCAACGCGCGTAAATAGCCGTTGCGATATCCCATCGACGATGACGTTCGGCGCAGTATCCGATGCGATAGAAAAGTTTTTCGCGTCGCATTGCAAGCCATGCGTTATCGGTCGAGATCTCGTCTACTGCGCTCAGCAGTGCATCGAATAGCGTTTCGGTCGTTGGATCGTTGCCTGTCGCCGCGAGCGTTTCGAGTTCGCCAAGCGTCTCGCTGCACGCGTGCAGCGCGAGATAGATATCGATATCGCCGCGTTTCTGAAATGCTCGCGACGATGCCGCCAATGCAACGGGCTCGTATTGATAGACGCCAAGATCGGCAAGCACGAACTCGGACCAGTCCTGCTGCAGATTGCCGAAAAACATCAGCCGCAAGCGGTCGCACAGCGGCGCGACACGGACCTGCAACACCTGCTCGGCGGCTTGCGCATGCCATTCGCCGTACGGGCGCGCACCGGCATGGATATCGCGCAGCAGCGCGAGCCATTCCTGCTTGCGCGCGGATTTTGCACCGGCCAGTTCCGCGCGAAAACACGCAAGCAGTTCGACGCGCGTAGATAGATCGAACAGTTCGTCGAGCGTCAGCAGCGCATTTGCGTCGACCCAGCCCGCCGCGACGAGCGGCCTCGCCGCCGCTAGCGGACAGCCGATCTCGCGATAGACAAGCCGGCCTGTGCGAAAGAGCGTGCCTTTGCGCATCACCATGCGCGTAAGCAACGCGCGCGACGCTTCAGGCAGACGCGCGAAATCATCGAGAAAGGCGTGCTCGGCGTCGTCGAGCAAATCGGCGTAGCGTTCGGCGAGCCATGCAAGCGCGCGTTCGAAATTGCGCAGGTAATAGAGCGGATCCGGGGTGTCGTTCGGCACGGCGCTGGCGGTCAAAAGGCGAGAGAGCCTCGGGCAAATGGGCGAATCAGACGAACTGTATATTTATACAGCCTTCATGGCAATGCGCACGATTTACCGGACCCGCGCGCTGTACGGAAACGCAAATGCGCCAGACGGTGGCGCTTTCGTGAAATCGAAATACGGCGACTGCGGCTTGGCCCGATCGCGATGGGCGGCCCATCTCTTGCAACCGGATTCTTGTCGGGTCTGGCCAAGTCGCTTCGCGATGTCGTCACATTCGGACCGTCACACTGCTACTGTCGCACGCACGAACTGTTAGCGCGTTCTACGGTAGCCGTAAATCCGACACACCTATCCAACTGTTGAGTATCGACCGCGCGTGGCCTCGCGTAGGGTTCAACGGATCCTCAACCTGCAGGAACCGATATGACGTTCACTCACTCCCTTCGTCGCGGACTGACCCGGTGTCACTCGCGCGCAAGCAATGTCGTCACGAACGCTTCGCGCTTTGCGAATGCTCGATACTGCACGTCGCGCGTACCCATGTTGGCGTTTCTCGCGCTCGTTCTGTGCACGCCGTGCGCGGCAATGGACGTCGTGGTGACCGCCGCGGCAACGAATGCGCGCGAAAGCGGCCAGACGCCCGCACCGAATCCAGTCACACTCACTTCGCCCAACCTGGGCCTGCGCGACGCACTCTCCTTGCTCAACAGGAACAAGGGGTTCGCGGGAAGCAACATCGACAGCCTGAATTTCGTGCTTGCAGCGGGCACTTATCGTCTCAGCGCGCCGCTCGTCGTGTCTCCCGATCCGACGTGGAGCAGCACGCCGATCACGATCACAGGCCCGACCAGTGGCCGCGCCATCATCACGGGCGGAAAGTTGCTGTCCGGCTTCACACCCGTCACCGATGCCGCGTCGCTCGCACGGCTACCGTCTGCCGCACGAGGCAACGTAGTCGTTGCAAGCCTCAGCAACAACGGCATCACGGATCTCGGCACGGAACAACGGCACGGCTACAACATCCCGATCACACCGGCTCCGCTCGAGATTTTCTTTCGCGATGCGCCGATGACCGTGGCGCGCTGGCCCAACACAGGCTTCGCAAAGATCCAGTCGTTGCCCGACGGGCCGACGGGCCTTACGTTCACTGTCTCGGGCGGTAATCCCAGCGCATGGCAGCACGAACCGAACCTCGAAGCGATGGGCTACTGGGCGCGGGACTGGGCCGACACGACGCTGCCGGTAACGTCCGTGAATCCTTCGTCGGGCGTGCTCACGTTGCAGGCGCCCGCGCCTGAGTTCGGGCTGCTCCAGGGTCAACGCGTGGTGATCGAAAACGCGCTCTCTGAACTCGATCAGCCGGGCGAGTACTACGTGGATAGGGCTACCTCGCGCGTGTTCCTCTGGCCGCCGTTTCCGATGATGAGCGGCGATGTGCAGGCGTCCGTCGTCGATACGCTGCTCACCGTGAACAACGCGGTAAATCTTACGATCAGCAACCTCGTGTTCGATATCGCGCGAGGCGACGGTATCGATCTGAACGGCGGCGGCCACATCGTGGTGCAAAACACGACGCTGAGCAACATGGGAGGTCGCGGCGCGTTTTCGAACGCGGGCAGCAGCGGCTTCGACTCGATCAAGCTTGCGCACACGGGCGAGGGCGGCATTGTCATCGTTACCGGCAATCGCACGACGCTCGCGCCAGGCAATGCATTCGTCGACAACAGCGACCTGCACGATTTCGCGCGGCGTTCGCATGCGTATCGCCCCGCGGTCAACGTGGCCGGCGTCGGCAATCGCGTGAGCGGCAACACGATCTATTCGGGTCCGCACGCTGCGATCCTGTTCACCGGCAACAATCACGTGATCTCGGACAACGAGATCTACGATGTCGTCACCGAAACCGCCGATTCCGGCGCAATATATACGGGCCGCGACTGGACCACGCGTGGCACGGTAATCGAAGACAACTTTATCCACGACATCGGCACAACGACTTTGCCCGACGCGACAGTCGGCGTTTATCTCGATGACGAGGCAAGCGGCACGATCATCCGCCGCAACGTATTCTCGCGCGTGAACCAGGCCGTGTTCATCGGCGGCGGTCGCGACAACGTCGTCGAAGACAACCTCTTTGCAAACTCGTCGCCGGCGCTCCATGTCGATTCGCGCGGACTGTCATGGCAAAACCCCGATGCCGTCAATCCGAACGGCATATTCCAGACCGAATTGCGCGCGGTGCCCTATGACCAGCCGCCGTACTCGACACAATATCCGACGCTGCCCAATATCCTGCAGAACCACCTCGGCGCGCCGGTCGGAAACGTATTCGACCGTAACATCGTGATCAACGGAAGCCCAACCGACATCGACGCCGGTGCGCAGCCGTTCTTCGTTCCCGGACAGGTTTTCGACGCGAGCAGTGTCGTGTTTACGAGTGCAATCGCTGACGCCGACCGTAAGACTTTCAACGACTTCACGATTTCGCCGTCATCGCCTGCCATCGCCGCCGGTTTCACGCCTTCGTTGTTCGGTACAGCGGCGGCGGCACCGCCCCCGCCCGTCGCCGCGAGTTCGACGAGTCAACCGTAGGCATGAGCGAGCCGCGGCAACCGCGCGCATCGCTCGCTAGAACAGCGTGCGAATTCCGCCGCCGACCGTATAACCGGACGAGAAATGCGTAGCGTGATCGCCAAGCACCGCGGCATAGACAAGCGTGCGTCTCGACAGCGGATAGTCGTAGCCGACCGACCACGTGTTGCGGAATTCGTCGCGCTCGCCACCGCTCTTCGACATGCCGTCCGATATCAGCACCGTACCGGTGCCTGCCTGGATCGCTGCCCCGAGCTCGCCGAAATTGACGTGATAACCGCCGCCCGCTATCGCATTCGAGATGTACTGATATTGCCCATATAGCTTGACGATGCCGACAACGTAGGTCGCGCCCGCCTGCACCGCCGACTGCGTCGAAAGACCGGGCACGCTCGATGCGAAATCGCCCGGCACGCTGTTGAACTTGATCTGCTGGTAGACGACGTTCGCAGTCAGCGAAGCGCCGCGATACTGCACTTGCCCCGCCCACTTGTTTTGCCCGGGCTCGCCGGCGGCATTGCCGAACGCATACTGCGCGTTCAGTTGCCAGCCGTCGTGGAACGTCGACGAGTACGTCACGGCGTTGCTCCACTCGCCGCCGCCGCCGCCGACGCCCTGCCCGTTGACCGCGACGTAGGTGTGGATCACGGCCGGCGAGAACACGAACGAATTGAAGAACGGGTTGTAGAAGATCGTCGAGTTCCAGTAGAGCGGCCCGATCTGACCGAATACCAGTTTGCCCCACGGCGCGCTGACGCCAACCCACGCATTGCGCGAAAAGAACCCGTCGCCGGCGAAGCGCCCGAACGTGCCGTTCTGCACCGAAAAATAGCTTTCCAGTTCGAACACCGCCTGGTAGCCGCCGCCGAGATCCTCCGCGCCCTTCATGCCCCAGAACGACGCGGTCGCTCCGCCGTTGCCCAACATGAAGGCGGTCTTGCCGCCCAGGGCCTTTTTCGCGCCGACGAATGCGTCGACGTCGCCGTACAACGTCACGCTGGACTGAGCCGCAACGTGACCGCTCCAGCACAACGCGGCGAGCGCCACCGCAGGGAACGCGCGCGGCAGTTTCCTGTTCATCTGATACCTCCGTAGCTTGTTGTTCTGTTAATGCGCGGCGCGCTCAGCGCATCGCGGCACGGTAGTAGGTCGGGTCGTAGTACTTCGACGGGTCCGTCAACTTTTTATGGGGCGTCGCGTAGCGACTGCGCAGCGCAAGCACCGTGCGAATGCCGGCAACGTTCATCCGGCCTTTCCGGAAGAATCCGGCCCGCGGATCGAGCAGCTCGCCATAGGTGGTCGCAGCGAGGGCGGGCGTCATCTGCGGCACGTTCTTACGCAGGATCGCGATCGCTTCGTCGCGGTTCTTCGGGTCATACAGCCAGTCGATCGCCTCGACGTATGCGCGGATGAATGCAACCACCTTCGCCTTGTTCTTGCGCGCCCACGAACGGCGTGTCGCCGCGACATTGCCCTGGTACGGGCCGATGACATCGGTGGCCGTCGCGATCTGGTTGAATCCGTCGTTGCGCGCGAGGATGTTGAACGGCGTGGACAGCAGCGTCGCGACCTGCTTGTGCTGCTGTAGCGCCGCCCAACGTTGCACCATGCCGCCCGCGGTCTCGATCGTGTAGTCCTGCGGTTGCAGGCCTTTGCGGGCCAGCATGTCGTACAGCACGAATGCGTAGCCGGTGGTGCGCGCGTCGACCGACAGCGTCTTGCCGCGAAGGTCCGCATAGGACTTGATGTCCGGCGCCGCCACGAGGGAAAGGAAACTGCTGTCGCTGCCCATGACGGCGACGAAGTCCGGCTGCGGGCCGATCGGCGCTTCGCCTTCGCCTTCCACGTACGCGACGATGTTGTCGATCGCGGTCATCGCAATGTCGAAGCGGCCCTGCGACAGGTCGGTCATCTGGTTTACCGAACCGGTCGTGCCTTGCAGGACCACGTGAATGCCATGCTGCTCGAAGAAGCCTTTGTCTTCGGCGACGTAGCTCGGCCAGTTGAAGCCGCCGGGAAAGACATTGACCGTCACGTCGCCCAGTTTGGGGGCCTGCTGCGCCTGCGCGGACGGCGCAGCGCTGATGCCGCATGCGATCAGTGCCGCGGCGGTGAATGCCGCCATCCATGATTTTCCAATTGCTTTCATTGTTCAATGATCCTAAATATGTAAACCAGCAAGATGCAGGAAGACAACGTTCAGCCTATTTGGCGGTCAACGGCGCGGTTTCCCTCGCGCGGCTGGCGGGCAACGCCATGCGCGACGGTTGCAGCGCAAGCGCAAGCAACGCGCCGATAAAAGCCAGCAGCGAAATCTGTTCGAGTCCGGCGGTCGACCACCCGCTGGACGTCGCAAGCCAGCCGATGGTGTAGCCGGCGATCGACGCCGATCCGTACAGGCTCGACACGAATACACCCGAAGCCTTGTTATTCAGATGGCCGCTGACCGAGCGAATGTGATAACCGGCCAGATTCACGTAGATCACGCCGCTCACCACGAGCCCCCAGACGAACGACAGCAACGCTTGTGCGAAGAGCGTGGTGGCCGCATAGAAGAGTCCGTAACCAAGCAAAGCCGCGATCAGAAAGCTCACGACGAGTACCTTGCGCGCCGAAAGGCGGTCGCCTATCCAGCCGCCCGCGATCGATGCGAACACACCGAACCCGTAGGCGCTCATCACGCGGCCGGTCATGGCCGGCGTAAAGCCAAGATGTTCGCGCAGGAAAGTCGGATACATCCCGAGATAGCCATAGATGATCAGCCCGCCGATCAGACTCAGCACGGTAAGCAGTATGGTGTTGCGATTCCAGAGCGTATGCGCGGTGGCAATTCCTGCATCGTCGTGGCGCTCGGCTGTGCGTGTCTCGCTGAACCACGGCCGCACCGCAATCAGGATCAGCACGATTGCCGCGAAGCCCAGCAGCCCGAACACGATCATCGGGAACCGCCACTCATGTCTCATCGCGAGCAGGCCAGCGCCGGCCACCGGCCCGATGATTGCGCCGACGCCGAACGAGAAATTCACCGCGCCCACGGCAGTAGAACGAAAACGGGTGAAGTAGCTGGTCCCGATCGCAATGATCACCGTCAACTGCATGGCTTCGCCGATGCCGGTCGCGGCCCGGTACAGCAGCATTTCGGCGAAGCCGTGCGCACTCGCGGTCAGCACGGTCCCGATCGAGAAGATCGCAATGCCCACGATCGTCGCGCTTCTGCGCGACAGCCGGGCGAGCAGGAAGCCGGTCGGCGCGCCGGCGATGGCCATGCCGAGCGTGAAGATCGTCGACAGCAAGCCGATCTGCGCGAGCCCGAAGCCATACTCGTGGCGCACGTCGGCCGCAAGCAGCGGAAAAATCTGGCGATCCATCGCGTTGATCGAGTACGACGCGAGCAGCACGACGAACATCGCAACAGCGGCCAGCGTCGAACCGGACGGACGCAACCCTGCCTGCTGCGCAGGCCGCAAAAGAGGACTATTCATCAACGTCTCGAAGAGAACGGCAGCCGCGTGGCCGCCTTTGTCATGGGGGCGGCGCGGACCGGTCCGGCCCGCGCGCGACATTCTCGCGCTCAGCCCGGTTGCGGCGCCGAAGCGACGAACGCGTCGCAGATCGCACTGCCGGTCGTGAAGACAACGCCCGGCCGTGCATTGATGTGCGCAAGCGCTTCACGGAAATAGCGCATCCGGTGCGGCACGCCCATGATGTAGGGATGCACGACGAGCGCCATCACGCGCGGCTCTTTGTGCGCATCCGCGTAAAGCTGTTCGAACTGGTCGATCGCGCGGTCGCGATACTCGGCCGCGGCATGGTGCTGGATCAGCATCATGGCGACGTCGTTGCACTCCTGCGTGTACGGCACGCTGACGATCGGCTTCGTGCGCGTCTTCAGATACAGCGGCTGGTCGTCGAGCACCCAGTCGCATACGTAGTCGTAGCCCTCCTCGACGAGGATGTCCGGCGTCTCCCATGTTTCGGTAAGCCCCGGCCCGAGCCAGCCGCGCGGCGCCTGTCCGGTGAATGCGCGGATCGCTTCGGAGGTCTTGCGAATATCGGCGCGCTCGTCTTCGACCTTCTGCATGTTTTTCTGGCTGAAGCCATGACCCATGAACTCCCAGCCGCGCTCCAGCGCCGCGCGCGAAATCGGCTCGTAGCTATGGATCGCCGAACCGTTGATCGCGAGAGCGGCGCGAATGCCGAGCGTATCGAACACATCGAGCATGCGCCAGAATGCGACGCGATTGCCGTATTCGTGCCATGCCCAGTTCGGCACGTCCGGTGTCGGCGAGCCGCCGGCAGGCGGCGTCAGCACCGTGCGCGGCATCGTTTCGCGCGGATTCCATTCCTCGATGTTGACGATCACCCACACGGCGAGCCGCGCGCCGTCCGGCAACGCGAGCTTCGACCGCTCGACGATCGGCGAATACGCGAGACGTTCGTTCGGTAACAGGTTCATGATTTCCTCGAGCCGATTGTGAAATGGATGGCGCCGAGCCCTTCGACCGAGCCTTCGATGCGATCGCCCGGCACGACCGGGCCGACGCCAGCAGGCGTGCCGGTGAAGATCAGGTCTCCCGCCTTCAGTTCGTACTGTGTCGACAGATTCGCAATGATCTCCGGCACGTTCCAGATCATCTGCGCGAGGTCGCCCTTTTGCCGCACTTCGCCGTTGACGGACAGCGCGATAGCGCCGCGCCCGATGTGCCCGACGCGTGCGACGCGATGCAGCGGGCCGCACGGTGCCGATGCGTCAAACGACTTGCCGAGTTCCCACGGCAGCATGCGTTCCCGCATTTCGCGCTGACGATCGCGGCGCGTCATGTCAATGCCGACCGCGTAGCCGAACACGTGGCCAAGCGCTTCGTTCACCGGAATGTTCGCGCCGTCGGTGCCGATCGCGACGACGAGTTCGATCTCATGCTGAAAATCTTCCGTGCACGGCGGGTAAGCAAGCTCTGCGCCATTCGCAACGACAGCGTCGGACGGCTTCTGGAAAAAGAACGGCGGATCGCGCTCGTCGCCTTCCTTCATCTCGCGAATGTGGTCCACGTAATTGCGGCCGACGCAATACACGCGACGCACCGGAAACGCGCTGGTTTCGCCGGCTATCGCCAGGACGGTGGTGGCCAATGAAACGGCATACGAAGCAGTCAAGCTTGTCTCCCTGGGGTGAAAGTTCGTTGGCCAGATAATCTGTGTACAATAACTCATTGTCAACGCCAAATTGTATTCACTTTGGTGGGCACTGCAGCAATCTGCATTCGTTCATATCGGAGATGCGCTCACGTCGCGGGGCGCTAGAGGGCCGGCCAGACCGCACACAAGTAGTGAATGAGAGCGTGCGATTTGCATACTTTTGTGGCTCGATCACCCATAAGTGTGCTCACCACTCATTTATAATCACCCTCGTCTCAAGTCCGAGGACCCTATGATCGAAAAAACCGCTGCCGCCACGCTGTCGGGCGAACTCGCCGAACGCATACGCCAGGATCTGCTTGATGGCGTGCTCGTGCCGGGATCGCGCATCAACGAGGTTTCGCTAAGCCGGGAACTGGCGGTGTCGCGCACGCCGCTGAGGTCGGCGCTGCAGATGCTTGCAGGCGAAGGCCTGCTGACCTACACGCCCAATCGAGGCTTCACGGTGCGCGCCTTTCCGTTATCGGAAATCGTCGATGCTTATGAAATGCGCGCCCTCGCGGAAGGTCTGGCCGCGCGGCTCGCGGCCGAGCGCGGACTATCGGCCGACGCCTGCGTGCAGCTGGAAAATGCGCTCGCGCGCGGCGATGAGATTCTCGCGGGCGACGCGGAGCCGAATGAGCAGCGCGCGAACTACGCGGAGGTCAACGAGGTCTTCCACTCGGTCATTCACCAGGCCGCCAGTTCCCGGCTGGTGTCCGATGTGCTGCGCGTGTGTCAGCAGATTCCGCAGGCTTCGACGCACAACATACTTGCGTTCGAGATCGACGACATTCGCGAGCGGCATCGGTTTCACCACCGCATTTACGATGCGATTCTCGCGCGTGAACCACGCGAGGCGGAAACGCTGATGCGGCAGCACGTGGTGAGCGTGAAGACATCGTTGATTCGCGCGACGAGCCGGCATTTGAATGCGGCTCAAAATGAAAGCGCAAGCGCGGGTAGAAGAAAAGCGACGACGAAGTAGATGACCTGCCGCGGCCCGGCGATTCGCGACTGCAATGGGCTCGCATGCGACGCACAAGAGGGCCCCGCTCGGGGAGCCTGTGCCTATTGATTGCCTGTTCGATCGCCTGTTCGATCGCCTGTTGATTACCTATTCGGGCTGCGCCGCCGCTCCGTCCGCGGCTGCCTGCGCATCCGCCATCCCTGCTGCTGCCCCTGCCGCTACCGCCGCGCCTTCCGGCGCACCGTCCTCCGGATACACGACACGCACCGCCGGCACGAACCACGCGAGGCACAGCCCGATGAGCGCGGCTGCCGCCGCAAGCGCAAGACCCAGATGAATCGAGTCGATCAGCGCGAGGCGGGCCGCCTGCATCATCGGCCCGCCGACGTGCCCCGCCATGATCAGATGTTCGATCAGCGCGGCCTGCTGGGAATGGTCGACGCGCAAATCGGGGCTCGCGAACGACTGCAGCCACTGCGTCGCCTGATACGAATCGAGCGAACGATGCACGCCGCGCACATAAAGATGACTCAACAGCGCGCCGGTCATCGCGGTGCCGAGCATGCCGCCGAAAATCCGCAGCGACTGCAGCAGCGCAGTCACCGCGCCGATGTGCTCGCGCGCCACGAGCTGTTGCGAGCAGATCGTCAGATTCGTCGCGACGAGGCCAAGACCGAGGCCGCTCAGCGCCATGCACAGCATCCACACGTAATGCGGCTGATGGCCGGTAATCGCGACGAGCGCGAGACACGACGCCGCAAACAGCGCAAAGCCGATATACATGAGCGTGTTCGCGCGCGGAATGCGCGTGACGAGCCGGTTGTTCAGCACGCTGCCGACCGACGTGCCGAGCAGCAGCGGCGTGATCAGCATGCCCGATTCGTGCGGCGACATGCCAAAGCCGCCCTGAAATAGCAGCGGCACATAAAACACCATCGAAAACAGCGCAAAGCCCCCGAGCGTGGACATCGCGAACAGCGCGGCAAGCCGCCGGTCGAGCAGCATATCGATGGGCACCACCGGGTAACCCATGCGCCTTTCCCAGAACCATAGCGTGCTGCCGCATGCGACGGTCACGAGCATCAGCACGATCGTCATCGTGCTCACGCCTTCCTTCGGCAGCAGTTCGATCAGCAATTGCAGCGCGCCGAACGTCGCCGCGACGACGAATGCGCCGAGCCAGTCGAGCTGAACCGGACCCGCCTTGCGCAGGTGCCGCAGCGGCGGTACGAAGCGCAGCACGAACAGCAGCGACGCGACGCCGACCGGAACATTGACGAAGAACACGAAGCGCCAGCTCGCGGACTGCGTAAGCATGCCGCCAAGCGACGGCCCGACCACATTCGCGAGCCCGAACGCCGACGTGACGAACACGAGCCAGCGCAGCCGCAGCTTGGGATCCGGAAACAGATCGGCGACCGTCGCGAACACCGTGCCGATCAGAATGCCGCCGCCGATGCCCTGCAGGCCGCGCGCGATGACGAGAAACAGCATGTTCGAGGCAATGCCGCACAGCACCGAGGCGCCGGTAAACAGCGAGATTGCGGCGATCAGAAACGGTTTGCGGCCGAACAGGTCGCCGAGGCGGCCGAAAATCGGAATCGTGATGACCGATGCGAGCATGTAGGACGTCGCGACCCATGCGTATAGATCGAACCCCTTGAGGTCCGCGACAATGCGCGGCAACGCGGTGCCGACGATCGTCTGATCGAGTGCGACGAGCATCGCGACGAACGCGATCCCGAGCATGGCAAGCAGCGATTCGCGAAACGGCAGCAACTGCCTGCCCGGCTCATAGGCGGCGATAGCGGGAATCATGATGGCGTCGGCGAGAGTGAAGAACGCAAGCGGCACAAGAGCGGCGCACTGCGCGAGCGCTGTGCAGACTGTGGCACTGCCGCGAGGAATCGGCAAGTCACAGTCCGTAAGTCGCTGAAAGCGCAAGAAAATGACAGACCGAGCGCGCCGCGCACCAGTTTGCGGCACAGCGTTGGTCCTGCCAGGCCATTTGCTACGTCTACACCGCTTGCATCACTAACATCGCCTTTGCGCCGTTTATTCCCGCGAACCGAAGAAGGGCCCGATGCATCGGGCCTCGGCCAGGGTTCGAGCCGACGCTCAGAGCGCGGCGGCGTACTCCGCTGCGGCCGCGATCGCGCCTTGCGCCGCCGTGCCGGCCGCGCGGCCACTCGCGTATTGATGTGGCGTATACCGCGCCTCGTCGTCCCGCAGATGAAATGCGCGCAGCGCGTTCTGCAGAATCACCGCCTGCTCGGTCAGCGACTGCGCGGCGGCCGCCGCTTCTTCGACGAGCGCGGCGTTCTCCTGCGTCAGCGTATCCATATGCGTGACCGCGAGGTTCACCTGCTCGATGCCGGAACTCTGCTCGGACGCCGCCGCGGCGATTTCCTGAATCAGCGTCGTGACCTGCGCGATCGCGTCGCGCGCACCGTCGATCGTGCCGCCAGCCTGCTCGACGAGCTGCGCGCCGCTACCGACCTTGCTGACCGCGTTGCCGATCAGTTCGCGCACTTCCTTCGCGGCCGCGGCGCTGCGATGCGCAAGCGAGCGCACTTCCGCCGCGACCACGGCGAAGCCGCGCCCTTCTTCGCCGGCGCGTGCCGCTTCGACCGCGGCATTCAGCGCGAGGATATTGGTCTGGAACGCGATGCCTTCGATGACCGCAATGATCTCGACCATGCGCTGCGACGCGGCCGAAATATCGCGCATCGTCGCGACCGCGTCGGCGACCATGCTGCCGCCGTCGCCGGCGATCTGCGCGGCCTTCACCGCGAGCTGGCTCGCCGTCTTCGCGTGTTCGGCCGTTTGCCGGACCATCGACGTCACCTCTTCCATGCTGGCGGCCGTTTCCTCGAGCGACGCCGCCTGGTTTTCGGTGCGCACCGACAGGTCCGCGCTGCCGGTCGCGATTTCGCGCGCGCCGGTCGCGACGCTGTCGGCGGCCGCGCCGATCTGGCGCACGGTGCCAGTCAGCGCATCGCGCATGCGCTGCATCACGTTCAGCAGACTGCTGTCGTAGCCGGTCCGGTTCGCGCGCAATTCGATCGTCACCGTCAGATCGCCCTCGGCGATCGCGCCGGCCACTTGCGCCGCGTATCGCGGATCGCCGCCGATCGTGCGCAGAATGCTGCGGTTGATCATCCAGACGAGCGACGCGAGGATAAGCGCAAGCGCGACAAACACGGCGCCGAGCACGTAGAGCGTCTCCATGAAGGCCGCGTCGATATCGTCGACGTAGGCGCCCGTCGAGATGATCCAGTCCCACGGCGCGTAACGCACGACATAGCCGATCTTGTCGACCGCTTCGGTCGAATGCGGATGCGGAAACACATAATCGACGAAGCCGCCGTTCGGCGACTGCGACCTGCGCGAAGCTCACATAGTGATGGCGGCCGTCCGCGTCCGCGATGCCCGCCAGCAGTTTGCCGTTCGTCGCGGGCTTCATCGGATGCATGACCATGCGCGGCGTCGAGTCGATCACGAGCAGATAGCCGTCCTCGCCGTATCGGATGTCGCGCAGCCGTGCGAGCGCCTCCTTGCGCGCCTCGGCTTCCGGGATCGCACCGCTTTTCGCGAGCGCCGCGTATTCCTCGACGATCGACAGACCGACATGCGCGACATTGATCAGATCATTCTTGCGTTCGTCGATATGCGTCTGCCGCGAAAGCCATGCAGCCGACACGGACACCAGCAGCAGCGCCAGGAGGCTGACGACGAGCGGCAACCACAGCTTTTGCGCGAAACCGAGCTTATGCATCTCCTGCGCCTCCGTCTTTATGATGTGGTGAGCCACATTTTTAATAAGGCACATCGTTCCGGCCGCATGCCTTTGATGTTCAGTCGCAAGGTCGCGGCAGAAAGGCAATACGTCGGCATCCACGCGACGACGAACTATGCCCGTTCCATATAACGACAGGAACGGGCTGCAGATTTGTACAGGGAAACCCTTGCCTCGCGATGAAACTTTTCGGCAAGGGCTGAAAAAAGCGCGAGGCGCGCGCGGCAAGCGCGGCGCCTGCGGCTTTCAGGACGCGCAATCAGCCGCGCGGGCGATCGCGATCGACGACTACCATATGCTGCGCGCCCGAGGCCGGCGCGGCGGCATGCAGATCCGGTGCGACGCGGGTATCGGCCACGCGCGTGGCGCCATTGGCCGTTGTCCCTTCGGCTTGCGCGAGCACTTCGCCGGCCGTCGCATCGATCGCATCGGTGAACGGCTTCGGATCGATACCGATCGCGAGCACGAGCACCGCGAGTGCGCCCAGCAGCGCGAACTCGCGCTTGCCGACATCGGCGAGCTTCGCGACCCGCGCATTGGCGAGCGCGCCGAAGATCACGCGCTTGACCATCCACAGCGTGTACGCCGCGCTGAGGATTAGCGTCAGTGCGGCGATCGCGCCGATCCAGAAGTTGAACTGGATCGTGCCCATCAGCACCATGAACTCGCCGACGAAACCGGACGTGCCCGGCAAGCCGACGTTGGCCATCGAAAACAGCATCACGAAGACGGCAAAGCGCGGCATGGTGTTGACCACGCCGCCATACGCCTCGATCGAGCCGCTTTGCGTGCGGTCGTAGAGCATGCCCGAGCACAGCAGCATCGCGCCGGATACGATGCCGTACGACAGCATCTGCACGACCGCGCCTTCCATCGAAATGCGCGTGAACACGAACAGGCCCAGCGTGACGAGGCCCATATGCGCAATTGCCGAATACGCGAGCAGCTTGCGGATGTCCGTTTGCACGAGCGCGACGAGGCTCGCGTAGATCACCGCGACGAGCGAGAGCGTAATGACAGCCGGCGCGAAGAAGTGACTTGCCTGCGGCACGATCGGCAACGCGAAGCGCAACAGACCATAGCCGCCGATCTTCAGCATGCCGAGCAGCACGGCCGCCGCGGTCGGCCCTTCGAGGTGCACGTCGGGCAGCCACGTATGCACGGGCCACATCGGCACCTTCACCGAAAATGCGGCGAAGAAGCACAGGAAGATCAGCACCTGCGGCACGAAGTCGATTTGCAGCGAACGCCACTGCGCCAGGTCGAAGCTATGCGACTGCGAGTACAGATACAGCATCGCCGCAAGCATCGCGAGCGAGCCCGTCAGCGAGAAAAGGAAAAAGCGCAGCGCGGCGTGCGCGCGATTCGACTGACCCCAGGTGCCGATCAGCAGATACAGCGGAATCAGCGTCGCTTCGAAGAAGACGAAGAACAGCATGCCGTCCTGCGCCGTGAACACGCCTTGCATGAAGCCCGACAACAGCAGGAATGCACCGAAATACTGTGCGACGCGCTTCGTGATCGACTGCCACGATGCGATCACGACGATGACCGTCGTGATCGCCGTCAGCACGGTAAACCACAGCGAAATGCCATCGACGCCGAGATGCCATGCCACGCCGAACGACGGCAGCCACGGCTTGTTCTCGACGAATTGCATCGCGACGACGTTGTTGCGGAAGCCTTGCACCAGCGGCACGGCCGGCAGGAGAGCGACGATCGCGCCGACAAGCGCGAGCCAGCGGGTGCGGTTGAGCGCGCGATCCGAACCCGCGCGCAGCACGACTAGGCCAGCCACGATCGGAATCCAGATCAGCAGGCTGAGTAACGGAGGGAATTGCATGAGATTGACTGGGACTCTGAGCACAGCGACAGCCCGGCTGTCGCAACCGAAAGGGAATCGATTACAAACTGATTGCGGAAATAAAACAGAAAGGAGGACATCAGACGGGCGAGGCTGAAAACGTCCCGTCAGGGTTAACGAGCATAACCGTTTCGACGATGTTTTGCAGCGCACCAAAAAATAGTGGTGAGCGCAACGAGTCATTGCTGTTGCGGGGGTTGCCAGATCGATTGCTGTTGTGCTCCGCACAACACATAAAGCTGAGCCGGATTTGCCGTGCGGCGCGCTGCGTTTTTTGCAGGCAATAACGGGACCTTTTGCCACGACGCCCTGTCGCCGAATTACCACGCGTTCAGCGCGCCGGCAGCGAAAAAATCACACGAAGACGGGAAATCCCTGGCATGGGATGCGGGCGCTTCGCGTTAGGCTCTAGCAAGGGAGGAGACAACCCGATGAGAAGAGCTTTCAATATCGCAGTCGTCGTGCTGGTCGGCTTTCTGATCGCCGACCGAACCGCGACGCACGTGCAGGCACACGAGCAGGCATCGATCAGCTGCGCCGCGGGAGCGGACCTCGTGCGGCTCGATGCACTGAATAAAGGCTTTTCGGATGCCGGGGCGACGAATCAGGGCGACGCGTTCAGGTCGAGCTGCTTCGTGACCGGCCGCGCGCAGATCGGCGATCTGATCGCGCGTGATTGAGGAGCCGCACGACTGCGTAGCTTCAAATCCGCTGTTGCGCGTCGCCGCTTGCGCGCGATGCGCGAGCCCCTGTCCGGCTTCCCCGATCTGCACAATAATGAACGGCACTCGAATCGCCGATCTTCGATCGGCATGACGAACGGCCAGGGGACACGCTTATGCATCTGAAAGGACGAACCGTCGGCGTCATCGCGCCGGCCGGCGTACCGGATATGAACAACGTTGCACGCGGCATCGCGTTGCTCGAGAGCTGGGGGCTCGAAGTGCGCGTCGGCACGCATGTAACGAAGCGCTTTCGCACCTTCGCCGGTACACATGAAGAGCGCCGTGCGGACCTCGCATGGGCCTTGACGGACCCGTCGATCGATATCGTCTGGGTTGCGCGCGGCGGCTATGGCTGCGTGCATTGCCTGCCCGCGATTCCGCCGGCACTGCCGCGTGAAAAAACGGTGATCGGCTTTTCCGATGCGACTTCCCTGTTCTGCGCGATGAGCGGCATGCCGAACGCGCGGCTCATACACGGACCGTCGCTCGGCAGCCTCGCCTCCCATGTCGACGACGCCTCGCGGCAAAGCGTACTGACCGCGCTGACAAACGACATTGCGGGCGGTGCGCCGGCCATTTCGCTCACACATCTGCACGGACCGCATACGCCCGTGCGCGGCCATCTGCACGGCGGCAATATCACGACGCTCGCGAGCGTCGCGGGCACGCGCTGGCAAGCCGATTGCCACGACGCGATCGTGCTGCTCGAAGACATCACCGAACTCGCTTACCGGCTCGACCGCAGCATCACGCTGCTCAAGGAAAGCGGGACCTTCGACGGTGCGCGCGCTTTCGTGTTCGGCGAGTTCGTGCGTTGCCCGCTGCCCGAAGGAGCCGACTATACGCTGCACGACATCTTCGTCGATCTGCTTGCGCCTTATGGCGTGCCGATCTTTGCCGGCATGCCGATCGGACATGCCGCGCAGAATGTCGCGTGGACGTATGGGGCGCCCGCGCGCATCGTCGAAGATCAGCTTCTGCTCGACGCATCGCGCGATGCCGATGCCGATGCCGATGCCGTCGTTGCGTCGTCACTGCTGTCGAACTTGTCAAAGTAGATACGCGCACCTTGCGGCGGCGTTACAGCGCGCGCGTTAACGGTGCGCGCTGCAGTTCGTGTCGCGCACCAGCGCAGGGCTCACGCACCGCGCGCAATCATCATTCCCCTCCGCACGCCTCGTGTCGGCGCATCGAGCACTGAGCCGCCGCCCGGATTTCCGCGCCTGCCATTCATCCGTCGCCCCGCATCCCCCGTGTCCGGACGCACTGTCGCGGCTCACGGCAATGCCTTTGGCATGGTTCTCGCTCTTGTCGGCGGTCCTGGTGCAGGACTCGAAAAACAGAACACGAAATAACGCACCGCCTGGCCCACACGCAATCTCGCAACGGAGAATCACCGATGAACACCCCTGTACAGTCGCTCGATCGCGCCGCATCGTCCGGCGCGCGTTCCGCGACCTCCATGCGCTGGCTGCAGCTCGCGCTCGGCCTCGTCTGCATGATGTCGATCTCGAGCCCGCAATACGTGTGGACGCTGATGACGAAACCGCTGATGGCGAAGCTCGGCATCTCGCTGCCCGAAGTGCAGGTCACGTTTTCGATTCTCGTCTTTCTGCAGGCTTTCTTTTCGCCGTTCCAGGGCGCACTGATCGATCGCTTCGGGCCGCGCCGGCTGATCTCGATCGGCACGCTGCTCGCAGGCGTCAGCTGGATGCTCGCGTCGCACGCGTCGAGCACGACGGCGCTGTACCTCACCTATGGCGGCCTCGGCGGTCTCGGCACCGGTATCGTGTATGTCGGCGTCGTCGGGCTCATGGTGCGCTGGTTTCCGGATCGCCGCGGCATGGCCGCCGGCGCGGTCGCGGCGGGCTACGGCATGGGCGCGATCGTCACGACGTTTCCGATTTCCGCCTCGCTGGCTGCGCACGGCATCGACTCGACGTTGTGGCTGTACGGCATGATCTTCGCCGTCGTCGGCTTCGTCGCATCGCAAGGATTGCGTGTGCCGCCGCAAGCGGACGCGAACACGGCGGGTGCGGCTCACTCGTCCACGCGTGAATACCGTCCGTCCGAAATGTTGAAGACGCCGATCTTCTGGCTCATGTTCGCGATGATGACGATGATGTCGACCTCGGGCCTCATGGTGACCTCGCAGATGGCAAGCTTCGCGGCCGATTTCGGCGTCAGCAAAGTGCTCGTGTTCGGTCTCGCCGCCCTGCCGCTCGCGCTGACTATCGACCGTTTCACGAACGGCCTGACCCGACCGCTGTTCGGCTGGGTCTCCGACAAACTCGGCCGCGAAAATACGATGGGCTTCGCGTTCGCGCTCGAAGGCATCGCCATGACGCTGTGGCTGCTCACCCGCGACGACGCCGTGCTGTTCGTGCTGCTGTCGGGCGTCGTGTTCTTCGGCTGGGGCGAGATCTTCTCACTGTTCCCGTCGACGCTGACCGACACCTTCGGCACGCGCTTCGCCACGGCGAATTATGGCTGGCTCTACATCTCATTCGGCGTCGGCTCGATCTTCGGCGGACCGCTTGCCGCGCTGCTGCATCAGCATACGGGCAGCTGGGTGCCGGTGTTTGCCTGCGCAATCACGCTCGATATCGTGACCGCCGTGCTTGCGCTCTTCGTGCTGAAGCCGGCGCGCGCGAAGTTCGTTCGCGCGCAGCCGTAACATCCGCATCAGTAGGAACCAAACGTGTTTTCCCACACGCTTGTCGACTTCGGCACCTTCACGTTTTCGCCGAGACAGTCGGCGCGATACTTGACTGCGAGCCGCGCTTGCGCGGCCTCGATATCCGACGGGTAGTAGTCGTCGCCGCCCGCTGAGGGATCGTAGCCGACCGATTCCAGCTCGCTGAGTTCCTGCATGAGCTGCGCATGCGTGACGGGACGCGCGAGCGGCTTGAAAGGATAGTCGTTGCATTCGTTCGGCGTCAGCTTGCTTGCCGACGCAGCACCGCTTGCGAGCAGCACGCAAAGCGTCGCCGCCGTTTTGATCCAGAAAGGTTTCATGTCGTCCGCTCCTTGCGCGATGTTGTGACAGTCCAAGGATGGTCCGCGCGACGTATCGAACCGCAAAACTACAGATGAACGTTCTGTCAGGATCGCGCGATCGCGTCACACCGCCGGCATCGCGCCGGCCGGTTCCATGAAACAAGTTTCATCATTTCACTGTCCGACTTCTACTCGCCGGGCACGCCTTCACGCGCATACTTCTGCCGTTCAGCAGCGGCAGGAGCCTATATGCACCACCCCATGCAAGTGGAACTCGTCAACGACTACAGCGGACAGGCGCTGCGCGTGACGATCGATCGCAGCGTGTCGATACTCGACGCGCCCGATCTCGATGCACTGATCGAACATCTCGCGGTCCTTCGCGCGAAGATGCAGCCCGCGATCCCGCCACAGATCTCCCGCCAGCATCGCTATGTGGTCGAAATCGATCCATGCTGGTACACCGAGAAAAACCCCGTATTCGAAGGCGCCGTGCTGTTCTTCCGGCACACGGGCTTTAACTGGACCGGTTTCGCCGTGCCGAAGGAAAGCCTCGTCAAACTGATCGACGCGCTGACCGAGCATGCGGACGCGTCTCACGAAACGTACAGCATGCCGAACTGATTTCTCTTTCTCTTCAGCATTCCACTTTCGCCTGACACATGCGGGCACGGCATGACGCCGTCGCTCGCATACCGGCGCTGCGTGCGCCGCGGCTTTTCTCCCGCCTCCTCGTTCTTTTCGTCGCGCGCATCAAGATAGCTGCACGCGCAATTTCCCTATGTTTCACGCACCCGATCGATTTGCGAAACCGCATTCGCGACGAGACGACAAGCAATCCGAAATATAAAGAATCGTTCACGTTGACGGCGATCCGCTGTTAGTTCGAGTGGACGATCATTCGCAACGTCCAACGTAGAGGGCTTGCCGAAATGAATCAACTCCAGTCCATGCGTGTCTTTATGCGCGTCGTCGAACTGAGCAGCTTCTCGATTGCCTCGCGCCAGCTCGGCATGTCGGCGGCGGCGGTCACGCGCAGCGTCAATATGCTCGAAGCGCATCTGAACACACGTCTGATCAATCGCTCGACACGCAGTCTTTCGCTAACCGAGGCAGGCGCACGCTATCTCGACGGCTGTCGCGCGATCGTTGCGAATCTCGACGAAATGGATGCGAATCTGACGCGCACGGCGCATTCGCCGCACGGCACGGTGCGCATTGCCGCGTCGACGACGTTCGCGAACACCGAGCTTGCCGCACTGCTTGCGGACTATCGCGTGGCCGAACCGGGTGTCGACTTCGAAGTCGCAACCTTCGAGGCGAATCTCGATCTGATCGAAGGCGGCTTCGACGTCGGCTTCACCGACGACGATCGCCTCGTCGGTACTTCGCTGGTCGGCCGCACGCTGATGCAGTACCGCAGCGTGCTCGTCGCGTCCCCCTCCTATCTTGCGCGGCAAGGTACGCCGCTCAATCCGTCGATGCTCAGCACGCATTCCTTGCTGGGCCCCGCGAACGGCGCCGCACGCGCGTGGGAATTCGCCGATGCGCATGGCGCGTATCGCGTGCCCGTGCGCTACAGTTTGCGGGCGACCAACACCGCCATGCTGCGCATGGCCGCATTGAGCCATATGGGCGTTGCGCTGCTGCCCGCACCGAGCGTCGCGCGCGAGCTTGCAAGCGGTGCGCTGGTGCCGGTACTCGAACGTTTTCCGCTCAACGATTCCGCGCGCCATTTCTCGATCGTCTATTCGGGCCGCAATCATCTGACGGCCAAAGTGCGCGCGTTCGTCGACTTCACCGTCGCACGGTTCCGCTCGGAAGAGCGCAAAACATCGTTGCGCGCGGTCGCGTAACGCCGCCCGAACAGACGAGCAATCGAGCCCATGGCCAGAATCCTCACCATCGAAGACGACGAATGGGTCGTCGGCGACATCGTGCGTGCGCTGAGTGCAAGCGGACTTGCCGTCGACGTCGCGCGTACGGGCCGCGAAGGCCTCGTCAAGGCGATGTCCGACGCTTACGACGTGATCACCGTGGACCGCGTGCTGCCCGACCTCGACGGCCTCAAGATCGTCTCGACGATGCGCGGCGCCGGCATCGAGACACCGGTGCTCGTGATGAGCGCGCTGGGCGGCGTCGAGCAACGCATCGAAGGCCTGCGCGCCGGCAGCGACGACTATCTGATCAAGCCGTTTTCGGCCGATGAAATGTCGGCACGTGTCGAAGTGCTATTGCGGCGCCGCCCGCGCCACGCGCCGGAGCCGATCGTGCTGCGGGTCGGGCCGATCGAACTGGACCGGATGCGCAGACGCGTCACGGCACGCGAACGCAACGTGACCTTGCAACCGACCGAGTTCCGTCTGCTCGAATTCATGATGCGCCACGCGGGCCAGGTGATGACGCGCACGATGATTTTCGAAGGCGTCTGGGGCGGCCGCTACGACCCGGGCACGAACCTCATCGATGTGCATATCGGCCGCTTGCGCCGCAAGCTCGAAGCAGGCGGCGAGCCGCCGCTGATCCGCACGGTGCGCGGTTCCGGCTACCTGCTCGGCTGACTCGGCTAACTCGCCCGAACCCACGCAGCCCGGCACCGTCGAACGTCACGCGTGCCCGATGCTGAACTGACTGAACTGAAAATCGTCCGCCCGGCGCTGACCGGCCCTGCACGTCGATCGTGCCGGCGCTGCTGCGTGCGGGTGCCGCTACGTGCCGGCGCCGCGGATACCGCTGTGCGGTCCGCTCAGCGCGGCCGCGCGCATCTTCCGATTATTTCCCCGTACGTCTGGAAGCGCTCGCCTGGCATGAATGCCAACGATATCCAGCATATCGAATCGCGCTCGTGTCGCGGGCTCGGTGACGTCAAGACCGTCCTCGGGTCGCCGCAGGATGAACGAGTTTTCATCGTCTTACGGCCGAACGGCTATCGGGCGCTGCTTACACTGAATCCAGACCGTTAGCGATTCATCCGCAGCCGATCGACGGCGGTCGATTTCTTTATACCCTTAGGATGACGAATATCATGATGAAACTCGTACTGGTTAGCTTTGCACTCACCGGCGCCACGCTGTGCAGCCCGGTTTTCGCACAAACCTCCGCACCGGCGGGCACGAACGCCGCTACCCAAGCCGCTCCCGCGCCTGCCACCGCGCCGTCCGCGGTCTCGCAAGCCGGCCAATGGACGCCGCCGTATGGTCAGCCCGTAACGGGCCTCACGCGCGCGCAGGTCTATCAGGATCTCGTTCATGCCGAACAGGACGGGCAGCTGCAGTACCTGAACAAAACGCTGTACTCGCACGGTTGAGCATGCTGGAGACGAGCGATCCGCTCAAGCTTGCGCCGACAATTGATAGCCGAAGCGGCTCACCGTGTCGATCCGCACCTGCGGGCAGCGGCCGGCCAGCTTGCGGCGCAAGCGCGACACGACGAGGTTCACGCATGCCGGATCGACCTCTTCCTTCTCCGACCACGCGTAACGGATCAGCTGATCGCGCGGCACCGGCGCATCGAAGCGGCGCAGCAGGCACTCGAGCAGCTGGTACTCGCGCCTCGTCAGCGCGACCCGGCCCACGCCGGCCACGAGTTCGCGCGTGGCCGCGTCGAGATGCACGGCGGTCTGTAGCGCCGTTGCTTGCGTCGGACGAGCGGGCTGCCACGCTTGTGGCGCTTGTGGCGCTTGCGTTGCCTGCGTGCCTTGTGTCGCTTGCGCCGACTTTGCCGGCAACGCCGTCGCCATCCGCTGCAAGGCCGCAATCCGCTCCTGGATCTCGACAAACGAATAGGGCGGCGTCAGACACGCATCCGCCCCTGCGCGCAGCATGCGTACGCGCTGCGCCGCGTCGAGCCCGCGCACGAGCGCAACGATGACCGGCGTATCGTCGACGGCCGACAGCGCCGGCAGCGCGTCCAGCAGATCGGCTTGCGCCCCGGGCTCCATCGCGAGCGCAACGACGGCGTCGAAAGGGTCGTGCGCGGCAACGAACGCGCCATCTCGACTATTGTCGACGCGCTGCACGCTATGCGCGCTTTCGCGAAAAGCCTTATGCAGCCACGTGGCTTCCGGATGATTCGTGGAGATCAGAAGTATGCGCATGCGAGCGGTGACGGATAGTCACGAAGTCACGAAGGTTTGTCGGGGTGAGCGCGCACAGGCGCGCCCGAGGTAGGCGCACGCATGTCCGTTCGCGTTCAAGCAAGCGTGTGCGGCCAGCATTCGATGCTCACGTGCGTGCCGGGCTCGGCACTGCCGATGCGTGCGGAAAAATCGTGAACCCTCAGCACGGCCGACACGATGCCCAGTCCCAGGCCCGAGCCCGCAATATGCCGCGTATGCTCGCCGCGATAAAAGCGTTGCATCACCGCATGGCGTTCTTCGACCGGAATGCCGGGCCCGTTATCGATCACGTCCACTTGCGGGCCGTCGCGCGTTTGCGCGAGCGTCACGCGCACCGCCCCGCCGGCCGGCGTGAATTTCAGCGCGTTATCGAGCAGATTGCTCAACGCTTCGAACAGCAGCGCGCGGTCGCCATGCACGACCTGAACCGCGGTCGCTTCGACGGCAAGCGAAATCGAACGGCTTTCCGCAAGCGGCTCGTAGAGCTCGCAAACGTCGCGCACGAGCGCTTCGAGGTGGATCTCCGCGAAGCCGCCACGCCGTTTGAGCGAGCCGATTTCCGAAATGCGCAGCATCGCGCGAAAGCGGTCGAGCAACTGATCGGTTTCTTCGCGGGCGCGCTCGAGCATCGGCATCCATGCCAGCGCGCGCCCGTCTTCGCTCATGTCGCGCGCGCTTTCGTCGATATGGGCCAGCAGGGATCTGACATGCGCGAGCGGCGTGCGCAGGTCGTGTGCGATGCCATCGCAGGCACCCTTCACTTCCGTCATCAAACGCTCGACTTCGTCGAGCATGTGGTTGACGAGATGCGACAGCATATCGAGTTCGTCGCGGCCGCCGACAGGCAAGCGCTGGTTCAGATCGCCTTGCGCGATCAGTTGCGTCACGCGCCGGATCTCGCGCACGCGCCGCATCTGCCGCATGCCGAGCGCGAAGCCGCCGACGACGCCCGCCGCGAGACAAAGGCCGCTGCTGAACAGCAGCGCGTTCAGTATCGTGTCGCGAATGCGGATGATATGCGTGAGGTCGCGCGCGACCACGAGAATATCGCCGTCGTGGCGCCGGTCGGCCATCGCGCGCACGACGGGCGCCGTTTGAGCACTAGCGACGGGCAGCGTGTGATCGAGCGTGACACCTTTGCGATCGGTGCGTATGCCGGGCGGCAGTTGCATGACGTCGCCGGCCAGATGCTCGCCGTCCGCGCGAAACAGACCGTAGTACGCAGCATGCATGCGCTCGTGCTCGAGCCGGTGTCCGATCGTTTGAGCCAGCTGGGCGCGCGGTATCGCATCGAAATACGTGAGCTGCCAGTCCATCACGAGATCGTTCTGACGCTCCATTTCGCCCGTCACGACCCAGCTCATGAAGCCGAGCAGAAGCATGACCGATACCGCGAAAATCAGCCCATAGACAGACAGCAGACGGAACGTCGTGGCGTGCCAGCGCCGACCGATTTCGGGCGCCCGCGTGCCTGAGGGACCGGACGACCCCGACGAGGAGGTCGACGAGGCAGTCGACGAAAGGGTGCTCAACGTTGCTCCTCGCCGAACATATAGCCGGACCCCCGCATCGTATGGATCATGGCGCGCGCGCCGGGCGGATCGAGCTTCTTGCGCAAGCGCCCCATATGCACGTCGATCAGATTCGTGCCCGGATCGAAGTGGTAGCCCCACACCGCTTCGAACAGCATCGTGCGGGTGATCGTGCGCCCCGCATGACGCATCATGTATTCGAGCACGCGGTATTCGGTCGGCAGCAGCGCGATCTCCTCGCCGTCGCGGCGAACCTTGCGCGAAACTAGATCGAGCTCGATCGGCCCCACGCTCAGGACCGCTTCCGATTGCGGCATCGGTGCGTTGCGTCTGCGCAGCAGCACTTCGAGCCGCGCGACCATCTCTTCGGGATCGAAGGGCTTCGTCAGATAGTCGTCGCCGCCGGCGCGCAGGCCGCGCACGCGCTCGTCGACGTCGCCGAGCGCGCTTAGCATCAGCACCGGCGTCGTCACGCCGATGCTGCGCATGGTCGTGAGAATCGACAGGCCGTCCATGCCCGGCAACATGCGGTCGAGCGTGATCACGTCGTAGTCGTCGCTCAACGCGCAGACCATCCCCTCCTTGCCGTTGTCGATCCAGTGCACGGCAAACCCCCTGCGGCTCAGTTCGTTGACGATCTCGCCCGCGGCGATTTCGTCGTCTTCGATCGTCAGCACTTTCAACATGGTCTTTCACTCGCCTCGCCGGTCGCTTCGTCGTCGTTCTCGCGTCGCTTCCGGGACTGCTTCGCCCGGCTGCAAGCAATGCCGCTTATCGAGCATCCGCCCCGTTTCGTTACTGAGAGCTTACGCGCGGCTATCCAACCGAACCGTAGCAATTCAATGAAAAAAGTTTCATGTTCGCGCGATGCATCAAGCGCACACCGGTTCTCGCGTCGATTCAGTTTTTCGGAAGAGTTCATTGCACGCCGCGCCTTTCCGTTGCACTGATACATTCCGTCGGCCTGAAGCGCATCCGCTTCGCCGGTTACACGGGCCATGAAGGATTGCGCCAGGACGGGATGAAGGAAACCATGCATGGAGACGTTAGATGGTGAAGATAACGGGTAAAAAGCGCTGGGTCGCGGCACTCATGCTCGGATCGCTGATCGATGCCGCACACGCGGACGACAGCAACAGCGTCACGCTTTACGGGGTGATGGACGTTGCAGTGGGTGTGGTCGAACATAGCGCGAACGCGAGCGCGTCGTTTCCGACCACGGTCAATCCCGTCAGCAAGGTCAGTACACAGTTCCAGCATCCGGTTTACGGGCTTTTCAACGGCGGCATCTCCGACTCTCGATGGGGGATACGCGGCAATGAAAATCTCGGTGGTGGACTGAATGCGTTTTTCGACCTCGAATCGGGCTTCAATGAACAGTCAGGTCAGTTGAACAACGCGGCCGCTTCGATTGCGGGCTCCAGAAACACGGTGGGGGCCGCATCGGCGCTGGACGGGCAGTTGTTCAACCGCGCGGCTTACGTCGGACTGCGCGACGGCAAATTTGGTTCCGTCGAATTCGGCCGTTCGACGACATTCGGCTTCGACGTGATCACCGCGTACGACCCGCTGTTCCAGTCGCAGTTGTTCTCGCCGATCGGCTTCTCCGGATCGTATTCGTCAGGCGGAATTACGGAAGGATCCCGAACCGACAACAACATCAAGTACACGAACCACGTAGGCGATTTCAATTTCGGCCTTTCTTATAGCTTCGGCGGCGTCGCCGGCCGCTTCGGCGACGGCTCGACCTTCGGTGCCGTGGCCGGTTACCAGAACAACGCGTTCGGCATTCAGGCGACTTACTACGAGGCGCGCGATATCGTGCACTCGGGAGCACTCGTCGGCGCGAATGCGATCGATAGCCCGCTTGTCGGCACCAATGTCGGCGCGCTGTCGCTGAACGACGACTACGACTATATGATCGCGGCCCGGTACCTGATCGGTAAGGCGACGATCAAAGGCGGCTACGAGCGCTTCGTGATCAAGCCGCCGAGCGACCCCGTCACGCCCGGCACGACGGTCGACTATTTCGGCTTCACAGGCGCGCTCGGCAACACCACGACGACGACCACGACCAACGTCTACTTCTTCGGCGGCGACTATCAGTTCACGCCAAGCTTCGACGTCGCGGCCGGCATTTACGATACACAGACGGAGCAGTCGCAAGGGGTATTGGGCGGCAACCAGTGGCAGTACTCGCTGCTAGCCGACTATCACTTCACGCGACGCACGGACGTCTACGCCGGTTACATGTTCTCGAAGTTCAATGGCGCCGCCTTCGATGGCTTTCAATCGACGAACTATATTCTTGCGACCGGCATACGCACGTTATTCTGATCGACGCCCGTTATTCGTGTAGCCGCGGCATCTCTTCCGTATTCGCCGGATCGAGCACGCTCGAGAAATAGAACAGATGCCGGTCACCTTGCCGCAGCGCAATGTCGTGGTTATACGGCGGCGCGCGGAAACTCCCGTCGACGTCCCTGCCGAAAAAGGTCGGGACGACCGTATCGCTCTCGCGTGAATAGGTCAGCACGAGCGAGCGATCGAAGCTGCGCATCGGCTTGCCGCTCGACGGCCAGCAAAACGTTTGCGGCCAGTGAGAAAGCAGGCTCACGTATTCCTTGCCGTTCTTTTGCGCGGCATCGCGCAGGAACGGCGTCATGTCTTGCGCCACGCGATCCGCACGCTCTTTCATCGCATTGGCGTAGTAGTCGGTCACGCTCGGATTGTTTCCGGTGCCCGGTGGCAGTTCGGATGGTGCGGGATCACCATCGAAATTGCCGTGTGCATGCTCGAACTTCTCGACATCGGGCGTCAGCGCATTCTGGTAGAACGGCGCGAACCAGTTCACGATCGGCGTCGCGCTCAATGCCGCAAGCGCGTGCGATTGCCCCGTGGCATTCGCCTCCGTCTGCTGGCCCTTCTGCTCGAGATCGTTTTTCTGGTTCAGCAACCCGGCGGCACGCCCGATTTCCGCGAAGTCGGGCAGCACCAATGGCGCGAAGGCAATCGCAGGCGCAAGCGGCATCAATGCCATTGCCGCGCCGTCCGCGAACGTGTGAACGGCGCTGTTCGCAAGATACCATTTGGCCATTTCGGAATCCGGATGGTTGGCCAACCCGGTCGCGTTGAGGCCCAGGCCATACAGATCCATGCCGGCGTTAATCATTGCGCCAGCCCACATCGAGCCGCGATAAAGTCCGCTGAGCGTCTTGCTGCTGTTTCTGCCGATCAGAGCGAGGTATTCCGCCGCAGTCATCGTTGCACTGGTCGCGGCCCCGAGCGAGTTGAACGCGTTCGGATTGTCGACGGCCGCTTTCACCTGACCCGGCAACGAAATCGCGCCGACGCCTAGCCAATGGGCGTGGAAACCGCCAGTGGCACGGTGGCCGTTACCTGTTGAGCCGTGGTTCGGTGTATGCCGGCGAACCGTTTGATGGCTCGAACCGTGCGCATCGCTGCCCGCCCTGCTGCTTTGCCCCGATCCGGTATGAGCGCGACCGTCGTCATCCGGACTGCCGGGCGCCACGCCGTTATCGCGATTCGCCGAAACTCGCACGTGACCATCCTTTTTGAAGTTGAAGTGCCAAGCCGATGGTCTGATTCTATGGGTGCGATGCCCGCAGCGGTCTTATCTATTCATGATCGACCGCTGCGCCATACCGGGAAGTCAGTGAACCAAAAGAACGGGCCGACTCAGCGGCAGTTCAGTGGTGCGCGTATACAGTTTTGTTCAGATACGCGATTTGCCCGTCGCGCTGGGCCTGAACGAGTTCGGCATAGACCTGTGCGCGCGTCTTGCCCACGTATGCAGTGTCCGGTGCCACCCATTGCGGCGCCTGCGTGCCTGTGGGGTTCTGTCGTGCCTGTGTTTGTGTTTGTGTTTGCGCTTGCTGTGGTCGCTGCGGCGTTGGCGCGTCGATATAGGTCTGCGCGAAAACTGCCGTGCTCGAAGCGAATGTCACGATCGCAACCAATGTGCTGATACTTGCCTTCATGGGAAATTTCGTCCGTCAATTGAATAGCTGTCGTGCAGATAGCGACGCATGCGGCTGCATCGCGATCGGCTATTTCAATAACGTCCCGGGTTTCCCGGCTGTTCCATTCAACAAATCTCACCGAGTCGCACAGTAAACCGGTTACTTGCGGCGCGTGCGGCGTGCAACCGGCGCGGTCGAATCGCGGACCACGAGTTCGGGCAGCGGCACCTTATACGCGTCGCGTTTCGCCTTGCGACCCTCGATGCGGTCGATCGTCAATGCGACCGCAATCGATGCGATAGACGCGGTCGGAAAACGTACCGTCGTCAGCGCGGGCCGGAATTGATGGGCGAGATGAATATTGGTCAGGCCGATCACGGACAGATCGTGCGGCACCTGCCGGCCGCTGTCGGCTGCCGCCTGGATGGCGCCTATTGCCATCAGATCGTTCGTCGCGAATAGCGCAGTGAGTTGCGGATGCACGGCGAGCAACGCGCGCGCCGCTTCGTAGCCGCCTTCGATAGAATCGCGGCATGAAGCGGCATGCAAGGCGGTCGTGTCGACTCCGCGCGCGGCTAGCGTATCGACAAAACCTTTTAGTCGCAGCGATTGCGGGCCGCCCGATCCGTCGCCGAGCAGCGTGCCGATGCGGCGGTGCCCAAGGCCCGCGAGATGATCTGCGGCAAGCGCGCCCGCATATTCGTAGTCGACGGTGACGCATGGCAGCGCACGCGATGTCTTCGCGCCTTCCCACATGCATAGCGCGAGCGTGGATCCGCGCGCGGCGATGCCCGCGAGTTCGTCCGCGCTGACATCGGTGTTCATCACGATCACACCGGCGGCCAGCGTGCCGGCGATCTTGTCGAGGTACGCGCGTGCGATGGCAGGGCTATCGTCAGTATTGCAAACAAGCAGGAAGTAACCGTGGCGACGCGCCGCGGCCTCCGCTTCGAGCACGAACTCCGGGTAGAACGGGTTCGAAATATTCGACAGCATCAACGCGAGCGTCGAGGTGCGGCCTTCCGCGAGCGCGCGTGCAGTGAGGTTCGGCCGGTAGCCGAGTTCGCGCACCGCCGCCATGACGCGGTCGACTGTGGCGGGCCGCACCTTTTGCGGATTGCGCAGCGCGTTCGACACGGTGGCCGCCGTCACCTGCGCGTGCCGCGCGACTTCAGCGAGCGTCACCATCGGCGGCGCCCGTGCATGCGGGTAAACGCGCGATTGCCGCTCGCGCGTGGCGTTTCAGGTGCGTCGGGGTACGCATTTTTGCCCATATATTAAGACGCCAATCCAAAGGTTGCGCAGGCGGAACGGCTCGGCTACTTTTAGCGGAACGGAGGCAGACGCAGCACATGGTAAAGCAAATGAGCGTATTGCAAGCAAAAATTTAAGCGCTTAAATTCGCTACCCGCTCTGTACAAAGCCGTATGCAGGCGGTGCGGAGAAAGCAGTTGGCTCATCGCGTCGCCGCCGTCATAAAACGAGACATACAACTATCTGGATGGGACTGGAGACAACGATGAAATTCAAGGCAAGCCGCGTGCTGCTCGCGGGTATTGCATGCTTCGCACTCGGCGCGGGCGCGTACGTCGACGCCGCGACGCTGAAGGTCAACGTATCGGCGCGCGGCAATCAGCGCGCGGTCTGGCAAAGCGCTTTCGACCAGTTTCAGAAAGCAAACCCCGACGTCGATCTGAAGGTGACCTACGTCGGCGAAGAAGCGTACAAGGTGCAGATTTCCGGCTGGCTCGCGACCGATCCGCCCGACGTGTTGAGCTGGCACAACGGCGAACGGATGGCGTACTTCGCCAGGCGCGGCCTGCTCGACGACCTGAGCGCCGATTGGCAGAAGAACGGCTGGGACCAGACGTATGCGTCGGTCAAGCCGCCTTCAACCTACGCGGGCAAGCAGTATGCGGCGCCGCTCGGCTACGACTCTTATGGCTTCTTCTATCGCAAGGATCTGTTCCAGAAGGCCGGCATTGCATCGGAGCCCAAGACGTGGAATGAATTCCTCGAAGACTGCAAGAAGCTGAAAGCAGCCGGTATCGCACCGATCGCCGTGCCGGCGAAAGATTCGTGGACACTTGCCGCATGGTTCGACTATCTGGACCTGCGCATCAACGGCTACGCGTTCCACGAACAGTTGATGGCAGGCGACATCCCGTACACCGACCCGCGCGTCAAGAAGGTCTATACGACATGGAAGACCTTGATCGACGACAAGTATTTCGTCGACAACGCGCTGTCGTACGACGTCGATTCGGTAAGCCCGCTGCTCGTGAACGGCAAAGCCGCGATGATGCTGATGGGCACGTTCTTCTCGGCGGCCCTGCCCGATGCGACGCGCGAGCGGATGAGCTACTTCCGCTTCCCGGTGATCGACGCGGCTGTGCCGATGGCCGAAGACGGGCCGGTAAACATCCTGATGATTCCGGCGAAGGCGGCAAACAAGAAGGACGCGCACCGGCTGCTCGCTTTCATGTCCACGCCTGAAATCAACGGCGAGCTCGCGAAGGGCTGGGGACAGCTGCCGTCGAACAACAAGGCGCCGGAGCCGCAGGACGCGATCTCGAAGATCGGCTTCCAGATCCTGTCGAACACGCCAGGTGGCGTTGCGCAGTTCTACGATCGCGACATGACGAAGGAGATGGCCGACGAGGGTATGAAGGGTATGCAGCAATTTTTCAACGACCCGAGCCAGATCGACGCGATCCTCGCCCGCCTGGAACAGACCCGCAAGCGCATCTACCATAAGTAACGCAAACAGGGGCTCGCGGCGAGTCCGATGCGGGCCGGGCTGCCCTTCCCGGCCATTCATGTCCCTGACTCTTTCAGAGCCGGGCGGATGCTGTCGCCGCAGCCGACGCCGGTTCAACGGGCCCGCAGCGCAGCCCACGCCGTAGCCCCGCGCGAGGAAACGTATGTCCACTACCTTGTCCGATCACGCCGCAAGCGCAAGCCGCGTTCGCCGCAAAAGCCAGTCGCCGCTGAACAAAAGACGCAACCGCGCGGCGCTGATGTTTCTGCTGCCTGGCGCGTTGATCTTTGCGATCTATGTTGTCTACCCGGTGCTGAACAGCATCATGCTCAGCTTCTACAACTGGGACGGTATGACGCCGCGCACGTTCATCGGCTTCGCGAACTACGCGGAGCTGATCCAGACCGACACGTTTTACGTCGCGCTGAAAAACAACGTGCTGTGGCTCGTGCTGTTTCTGCTCGCACCGCCGATCGGTCTTGCGTTCGCTCTCTATCTGAACCAGAACGTGCGCGGCATAAGGCTCGTGAAGTCGCTGTTTTTCGCGCCGTTCGTGCTGCCGGGTGTGGTGGTCGGCCTCGTGTTCAGCTGGTTTTACGACCCCACGTTCGGCCTGCTGAAGCTGATTATCGGCCACGGCATACCGGTGCTCGGCGATCCGCGCTATGTGACGTACGGCATTATTTTCGCTGCACTGTGGCCGCAAATTCCGTTCTGCATGATTCTCTATCTGACGGGCCTGACCGGCATCAATAGCGAAATCATCGAGGCCGCGCGCATGGAAGGTGCGCAAGGCATCAAGCTGCTGTGGCACATCATCCTGCCGCAATTGCGCCCCGCCACGTTCATGGCGTTCGTGCTGACCGTGATCGGCGCGCTGCGCAGCTTCGATCTGATTTCGGTGATGAGCGGCGGCGGTCCATTCGACAGCTCGACCGTGCTCGCCTATTACATGTACGACCAGGCGATCAAGTACTACCGCGACGGCTATTCCGCCGCGATCGCCGTCGTGCTGTTCCTGATCATGCTTGCCTTTATTGTCTGGCAGCTGCGCCGTCTCGTGCGCAGCGAATCGTGAGGACCCGCCATGTATCCGATGCCCGTTTCGCGCTGGCGCCCCGCCAACCGTCTGCTGTACAAGGTGTCGCTGCCGTTCGCGCTGCTCCTGTGGCTGCTGCCGCTGATCGCGGTGCTGACCACATCGATCCGCTCGAGCGACGAGCTTTCAGCCGGCAACTATTGGGGCTGGCCGCAGCATTTCGCGCTCGTCGAGAACTACAAAATAGCGCTCACGCAGACGCCGATGCTGCATTACTTCCTCAATAGCGTGCTGATCACGCTGCCGGCGGTGGCAGTGTCGATTTTTCTCGCGTCGATGGCCGGCCACGCGCTCGCCAACTATCGTTTCCGCGGCAACATGCTGCTGCTTGCGATTTTCGTCGCAGGCAACTTCGTGCCGATCCAGATCCTCATGATTCCGGTGCGGCAACTCACGCTCGACCTCGGGCTCTACAACACCGTCTGGGGGCTGATGCTGTTTCATATCGCATTCCAGACCGGCTTTTGCACGCTGTTTCTGCGCAACTTCATTCGCGAACTGCCGTATGAACTGATCGAAGCGGCGCGCGTCGAAGGCGCGAGCGAATGGGCCATCTATGCGCGCATCGTGCTGCCGCTCGTGCGTCCGGCGCTTGCCGCACTCGGCATTCTCGTCTTCACGTTCATCTGGAACGACTACTTCTGGGCGTTGTGCCTCACGCAAGGCGACGATGCCGCGCCGATCACCGTAGGCGTTGCGGCCTTGCGCGGCCAGTGGACCACCGCGTGGAATCTCGTTTCCGCCGGCTCGATACTCGCCGCGCTGCCGTCGGTCCTGATGTTCTTCGCCATGCAGAAACACTTCGTCGCGGGCCTCACGTTCGGCGCGACGAAAGGTTAGGCCAACCGGAAAAATTCCCGCCGGCGCGCCGATGCGTACCGCTTCGCACGCTTACGCGCGTGCGCGGTTCAGCGCGGGCGTGCCTCTCGACATCAACGCTTCATCGATACGAAAGCGAGACACTCATGCGTTTAGGAGTCTGCTACTACCCCGAGCAATGGCCGCGCGAGAAATGGCACAGCGACGCGCGCCGCATGGCCGAACTCGGCATTCGCCGCGTGCGCATCGCAGAATTCGCGTGGAGCCGGATGGAGCCGGAACCGGGCCGTTACGAATGGGAATGGCTCGACACGGTGATCGACGTGCTCGCGCAGCACGGTCTCGAAATCGTGCTCGGCACACCGACCGCCGCGCCACCGATGTGGCTCGTTCATCGGCATCCGGAGATCCTGCCCGTCGCGCAGAACGGCATGACGTACAACTTCGGTTCCCGCCGTCACTACGACATTTCGAGCGGCGTGTATCGCGCACATTGCGCGCGCATCGTCGAGCAGATGGTGCGGCGTTACGGCAAGCATCGCGCCGTCGTCGCATGGCAAACGGATAACGAACTCGGCTGCCACGACACGGTGCCGACCTATACCGAGGCCGCGCGCGTGCGCTTCACGCAATGGCTCGCGCACCGCTATGGCGAGATCCGTGCGTTGAACGATGCGTGGGGCAACGTATTCTGGAGCATGGAGTACCGCGACTTCGCCGAAATCGGCCTGCCGAACCGCACGCCGACCGACGCGAACCCGAGCCACTGGCTCGACTTCCGGCGCTTCATGTCCGCCGAAACCGCGAGCTTTCACGCGCTGCAAGGCAGCCTGATCCGCGAACATGCGCCCGGGCGCGACCTGCTGCATAACTTCATGGGTTTTTTTACCGCCTTCGATCACTTCGAATTCGCGAAGAGCGGTCTCGACGTGGCAGCGTGGGACAGCTATCCGATTCCGCGCACCGAAGTGCTGTGGTTCGACGACGACGTCAAGCATCGCTGGGCGAGAAGCGGCCATCCGGACATTCCGTCGTTCAATCACGATCTGTATCGCGGCGTCGGCAAAGGTCGCATGTGGGTAATGGAACAGCAGGTCGGGCCGGTCAACTGGGCGCCTTATAACCCGATCCCGGAAGCCGGAATGACGCGACTCTGGACATGGGAAGCATTCGCGCACGGCGCCGAGCTCGTATCGTATTTCCGCTGGCGTCAGGCACCGTTCGCGCAGGAGCAGATGCATTCGGGCATCAATGCGCCCGACGACACGCTGACTGCCGGCGGTCATGAAATTGCGCGTGTCGCGCGCGAGGTCGCGGCATTCGATTCCGAATTCGTTGCGAATGCAAGCAACGCGCGACAGCAACGCGCGCCGGTCGCGCTGCTGTTCGATTACGAAGCCGACTGGATCGTGCAGATCCAGCGGCACGGCGCCGATTTCGACTATCAGCGCAGCGTGTTCGAATGGTACAGCGCCTTTCGCTCGATGGGCATCGACGTCGATATCCTCTCGCCACACGCCGATGTATCGGGCTACGCGCTCGTCGTGACGCCGTCGTTGCCGATCGTGCCGGACAGCCTCCTCGCGCAGATCGAACGCGGCCATGCGCAATGGCTATTCGGCCCGCGCACCGGTTCGAGAACGCGCGACTTCACGATTCCCGCGACGCTGCCTCCGGGCCCGTTGCAGGCCGCGTTGAACGTACGCGTGCTGCAGAGCGAATCGATGCGGCCGACGCTGCGCCCGGCGGTAACGATCGACGGCGTCGCAGGGCATGCGTTGCGCTGGCGCGATCACGTCGAACCCGGCGACGGCACAACGGTCACCGCGGTATTCGACGATGGTTTGCCCGCGGTCGTGCAGGCCGGGCGCACGCGCATGGCCACCGCCTGTTTCGACGACGCGTCGCTGCGCGCGCTGCTCGCGCTCTGTGCACGCGACGCTGGAATCGGCGTAACGACGCTGCCGGAAGGCGTACGTTTGCAGCGATTGGGCCGCCTGCAGTTCGTTTTCAACTACGGCGAGGTTGCATGGCGAGCAAACGCGCCGGACAATGCGCGTTTCGTGCTGGGCAATCGCGAGGTCGGACCGGCGGATGTCGCTGCGTGGGTCGTGTGAATCGGAACTGTGCCGATTCGACGGCGGCGCTGCGAGCGGATCGGCGCGCGATGCAGCGTGCATGAGGGTTTGGTGCGACGCGGTCTTGCGCGCCGCCTTGCCCGCTCGCATGATGCGCCGCCCGCAGCGCACCGGCCCCCTCATGTCGACCCGCGTTGGCGCTTTGGCGCCTACTCGGGTCCCATGCAGTAACTGCGGTATCAATGAACGCCCGACTCGTCGAACTCGCCCGCATTGCGCATTTCCTGCCTCTCGCTGCCGCGACGCTGATGCTCGGCGTCGCGATGTCGTTCACCGCACCGTATCTGTCGCTGTTCGGCGTCGAGCAGGCGCAGATGACGCCGCTCATGCTCGGCGTCTTCATGACGCTGATCGCCGCCAGCGGCGTCGCAATCAGCGCATGGGCCGGCAAGTGGTCGGACCGCCATGGGCACCATCGTCCGCTGCTGCTCGCGGCGCTGCTGCTCTCGGCGCTCGGCTATCTGCTGATCTGTTTCGTACGCAACTATCATGCGCTGCTCGGCATCGGCATCGTGTTTCTCGGTGCCGGCGGCTCGGCGCTTTCCCTGGTGTTTTCGTTCGGGCGCGCCGCACTGCCGGTGCGCGACGAGGCCGAGCGCGCGTTTGCCACCGCGACGCTGCGCACGCTGCTGTCGGTCGCATGGGTATTCGGGCCGTCGCTCGGCGCGCTCGTGCTGGCGGCAGCAAACTTTCACGGGCTCTTTCTGTTCGCGGCCGCAAGCTTTGCGGGATGCGCCGCGATTATCTGGCGCATGCACGAGGTACCGGGCGGCGAGCCGCATAGCGCGCCCGAACATGTTCCCGGCGACCCGGCGTCGTCGCTCGAAATCACGACGCCTGAACCGGAAGAGCCTGTCCAGCCCGATTACACGCATCCGGGTGCGTCCACGCGCCAGATCTGGCGTTCGGTTATCGCACTGACGCTGATCGGACTCGCCGCCAACGCCACGATGATCGTGCTGCCGCTTTACATCGTGCACGGGATGCACGGCGCGCGCATCGACGTGTCGATCATGCTCGGACTCGGTGCGTTCCTCGAGATTCCGATGATGCTCGCGCTCGGCGCACGCGGCGCGACGCTGAACAAGATGCGCTGGCTCGCCGCCTGCTGCATCGTGCATGTGATCTATTTCATCGCGATGGCCGCAGCCGGCTCGATCGACGTGCTCATTCCGATGCAGGGACTCAATGCGTTTGTCGTCGCGGTCACCTCATGCCTCGGCATGACGTATATCCAGGACCTGATGCCTGACAAGCCCGGTGCGGCCACCGCGCTTTTCTTCAACGCCTCGCGCGTCGGCTCGATTCTTTCAGGCGTGTTGTCCGGCCTGCTCGTCGCAGGCATCGGTTATCGCGGCACCTTCCTGGCATGTGGGTGTCTCGCGGCCGGCGCTTTCGTGCTGTTCGCCGATCCGCCCTGGGCGCGCGCCGTGCGCTATGTGCGCGATCTGTGGCGCACGCGCCGCAGTTAGGATGTGAAAATTTCCTATATCGCGTGATCCGCCATCCGCTACCACTGCGTATCGAACAAACGCTGTGCGAATTGGCAAGACGCACGCGATCCGAATGCCAACAATGAGTCTTTTTCCCGGCAACGGCATGCGGCGCCTTGCGCACACGATTGCGCGGGCCGCACGCCGAGGCTCGATGTCCCGAGGCAAAATTGGCATTCAGTACCGTTACCCATCAGATCGGCGACGTATCGATTACCCGCGTCACTGAAACCACGTTTGCGCTTCCGCTGTCATTCCTCTATCCGAACTGGCGCACGATCTGCTGCGCCGAACTGGGGCGGCTACTGTCGCCGGCCACGCTCGACGTGCGGCAAGAGGAAGTGATATTGAACGTGCATACGTGGGTGGTCCGCACAGGCGGACACACGCTGCTGATCGACACCGGCATCGGCAACGGCAAGTACCGTCCGTTCAATGCTCGCTTCGACCAGTTGCAGACCTCGTTTATCGAGCGCCTCGCGCATGCGGGCGTGCAACCCGACGATGTCGACTACGTGCTGCTCACGCATCTGCACGCGGACCATGTCGGCTGGAACACGCATCTCGTCGACGGCCGCTGGATGCCGACGTTCGGCCGCGCAAAGTACGTGTTTCCGCAAGCGGAAAAGGATTTCTTTGCGACGCGCGCAGGCGCGAGCCGCAGGATGGTGTTCGAAGACAGCGTATTGCCCGTGATCGAGGCGAATCAGGCGGTCATGATTCCCGAGACCGGCGGCGAGTTTCTCGACGGCGTCGTGTTTCACCCGACGCCTGGGCACAGCATCGCGCATATGGCCATCTCGATTCGCTCGAACGGCTATGAAGCGCTTTTTTGCGGCGATGTCATGCACAATCCGTTGCAGGTGTATCGACCCGAATGGTGCTCGACGTTTGCGCTCGACGAAGCACGCGCACGCACTTCGCGGCGGTGGCTGCTCGACTACGCGGTCAAACGCGATGCACTGCTGTTTACCGCGCATTTTCCGGAGTCGTCGATGGGGCGCGTGATGCGCAAAGGCGACGGGTACGCTTGGCGATATAGCGCGTGATGCGGTGCCCGCGCTCATAACCGATACCGTTACTTATGCCGGCGCGGACGTCTCCGCGCTATCCGTTCCGCCCGCACCAGGCGCCTCTTCGAAAAATGCCGTAAAAGCGCGTGCTTTTGCGCTCGCCATACGCCGCGTCGGGAACACGGCCCATAAATCGACTGCCGGCAGCGCCTGTTCGGTCAACACCGCCCGTACCTCGCCGCTCGCCAGTTCCGGCCCGAACATCCATTCCGAGGCCACCGCGACTCCCATATCGGCAAGCACTGCGGCGCGCACGCCTTCCGCGGCGGTGACGCCCTGTTCCAGCAGATCGATGTGGCGGTCGTCGAGCACGACGTCGACATCCAGTTCCGGATGCCGCGCGAGAAATGTCTTCATCTTCGGCACGATACGAAGCCATGCGAACGTGACCGCCGCGCACATGGCGCGCACGGGCATTTCATTCAGTGTCCGTAATAACAGCCGAACCACGGCCGATCTGACAGTACGGTCTGACGTCCGTGCCTGGAGCGTTGGACGACGCCGCCTGCAACGCGCGACTTTGTCGATCTCCTCCTCTGATGTCTTTCCAACGGCACGCGCACCATCGTAAGCGGTACCGCATCGTTCAGCGTGCGATCAGGTCCGCTCCGATTCCGCCTGTTTTCGCGGCGCTTTCGTCGGATTGCGCATTCCTGCTGTAATGCGTTCGGCAATGCAGCGCAGCATGACAAGCATATGAAGCGCTGCTATTCCGTATTGGAAACACACGGACTACTTCGCGACCGCGCTGCGATATTCCCTTACGGATACGTCGCGTGCGCGGGTTGCGAAGCACCTTTCCACGTGAGTCGACGTTCACGACGGCAGCGCGCCAATCGCCAGGAATAATCGCCCGTCCCAGTTGTTTTAGCTGAGCAGCGTGCATGTTGACGTAGAGCAGGATCGGAGCGTCGCGGGTGGTACGGCCCGGTTGCGTGCCGGCAAAGCTGCAAGGCGCAAGGGGCGCCACCTCGTGTTTACATCCAGCAGCAAAGGAGTTGAAGCAATGATGAATCAGTCGGTGTTCGAAAAGGCCGTGCGGCCGTTGAAGAAGCTTCCCACGCGTTTGCATCACCATGCCTTCACGACGGACAACCATCAGCAAACGCGCCACTTCTACGAAACGATTCTGGGCCTGCCGCTGGTCGCCTATGAGGTCGAATCCGAGCGGATCGGCAAAACATGCGTCGACCTCGGTTACGCGTTTTACGAACTCGGCGACGGCAGCACGCTCGCGTTCTTCACGTTCGACGATCCCGAAAAACAGGCGGCGTGGAAGGAAAAGGAGCAGTCGCTCTTCGTGCATATCTCGCTGCTCGTCGCGGCGTCCACACAGGACGAAATCGAGCGGCGTCTGACAAAAGCCGGATATGAGCCGCTGATGCTCCAGCATGGCTTTTGCACGTCGCTATACATCAAGGATCCGAATGGCCTGATGCTCGAGTTCAGCGTCGATCATGAAGACACGTTGGGAGTCGTCGAGGAAATGACGGCTTCCGTACGCGAATGGATGCAAGGCGGTCGTGGATCAGGCAGAAGCCCGCAGTTCAGTATCGTCGCGGGCAATGTCGCGTGATGAACTGATACAAGCGGCCCCGACCGATATAAGCGGTCTTGCCGCACAAACGCCAAGCGGGAAACTCTGTATGCGCTGCCTCGTGACCTGGACCCGCCACCGGCCGCGTGTGGCGCGCTCTTCATCTCGCACGAAATCCTCTGCGAAAATAGAGAATATGCGCGTACGCTAATCCGTTAGACTTTGTAGAGCAGGCTACAGGGCACCTTCGCAAAGCCGATGTAACTGTCAGGCACGTTATCGGCTGTCGTAATGTGAACGCGCGGCCACCCAGCGCAACACCCCACCGGGTCACGCCATTCATTCTTGGGCGCGACATGGTCGCAGCGCATGCGGCATGGCGCGTAGTATCAGGTCATGCTGGCAAACAGCGAATCAAACGATGCCTTACCGAATAGCTGGCTGTTGTGACTCTCGGCCAGCATCTTGCCGAGGTCGGGCAACGCAATGCCATCGCTTTTACCGATCAGTGCGTAGCCGAGCTGGCCACGCCTCCATGTCACCACGCTCATATCGTCGATCCTCTGCTCGGCGATCGGGTGATCGGGCTTCGCCTCTTTCGTCACGCACAGTGCAACCGGCGAGCCGGATGCCGGCAGATACACGATCTGCACGAGCGGTCTGCCGTGAAAGCGCAGGCGCTGCACACGCTTGAACGTGAGACCCGATGCGCTCAGATCCGGCACATGCACGTCGAGGCCATCTTCCTGGCGGATCTCGTCGACGATGCGTGCGGACTGCACCATGTCTGGTTGCACTTCCGCAAGCGTTTCGTGCGCATAGAGTTGCTGGTAGCCCGCAGCCGCCACGACCCACGGCGATGCGGCGCTGCCCGTCAACGAGGCGAGCGGCGTGCCATCGAACATGCCCGCCCCCGCGCGCGAATCCGCTGCGAGCCTGAACACCGCACCCCAGCAAAATGCGCCCGCAACGAACGCGACCGCAAGCCAGGCAGGCGCGACGCGAAACGGTGCGCGGCGCGACAATTGCCACGCGGGCGGTACGTCAGCTGGAGGCGAGCCAGCGGGATTCGCGTGCACGCGTATTTCATCAGCTTTCGCGGTAGACGCGTCGATCTGGTCATCGTATTGCGCATGGACATCGCCGCGCGAGATGCGACTCACCAGCTCTATCAGACGCTCGGGCACCTCAGGCAAGTTCTGGTGCGCGAATGCGTGCTGATAAGGTAGCCGAGACGCGCGTAGCAATGCCACACGTTCCGCGAGTTCAGCCGACGACCCGATCCCCTCTTCAACCTGTTGCTTCTGATCGGCCGGCAGCACGCCGTCGACGTACGACAACAACAGGATGTCGTCAATCTTCATTCCCCGTCTCCTTACCCTTTGATGCTGTCTTTCACTTTTTGGTCTTGTCGCGTGCCGAACTGACTCCCAACGGCCTGCCGCGCGCGCGACAGACGGCTCATGATGGTGCCTACCGGTACTCCGAGTACCTGGGCCGCCTCCTGATAACTAAGCCCTTCGACAACTACCAACAGCATAACGGTGCGTTGCGCATCCGGCAATCGCTCGACCGCGCGGACGATCTGCCGGTTAAGCGCGTCGGCTTCAGGATCCGGCGCGGAAGGATCGGCGACAGTCTCCAGGTAGCTGTCGTCCCATTCCGCACTTGTACGACTGCGCACGCTGCGCGCGCGCAATTCGTTGATCCACGTCGTGTGCACGATGGAATACATCCAGCTCAACGGAGAAGTATCCGGCTTTAGTTGATGTGCCCGCTCGAGTGCGCGAAGGCATGCACGTTGCACCAGATCTTCCGCATCGTGCTGATCTCGAGAGATGCGTAGCGCGAACGCCCACAACCTCGGCAGCAATTCTGGAAGGATGCTGGGAAAATCTGCGACGCTCATCGGCGTAATTCCTCGCGTGACGTTTCTGTTCTGCCGACTCCGCGTTAATTCGCGGAGATCGGCGGCAGACGAAGTTTAGCGTCGATCGCAAACGTTTGCTGGCGCATCCTTTCTCAACCCGGCTAACGCAATTAGAAAAAGAAACGAAGGTAGTCATTGTTGATCACCAATCGAATTGCAAGCCAATTTCCGGGTAGTCAAGTCCAAAACCAATGCCTTTCTTTTAGACGCAAGTAGCGTAAGCCGCTTGCGCGAGAGCACCGTCCCGAAATGACGGCAGACCATCGCGAGCGCCACCTTTGCGGTGTCGTGCGATAAACGCGGTTTGCCTAATGTCATTCGTTTTTGCACCATCAGGATCCTGGTTTAGTGTGCTCGCACGGACGACATTTCGATACCCTTGCGATACATTTTTTGCCTGCTACGTAATGCCGCCCCGCCCCCTCGCCCGGCTACCGCTCTGCTTCGACGCACCCGAGGGGAAAGGCAACGATAACAACGCATTCTTTGTCAAACATGACCTTAACCAAAGTGCATCGTTACGGCAACCGAACAGCATTCGTTTAAGAAGAACCGGCCTTGCTCCCCGACGAACCGCTTTGCAGTGCAATTATGCAAGGCACGACATATGTCAGGTTTTCGCAAAAAACTCCGGAAAAACGCTTCCGGAAACTTCAGTCTTTTCTGAACCAATAATATGTTGGTTCGTTCAAGGTGACTAAAAATCCCTAACGGACGCTCCTCGATTTTCAGGTGCGACACGAAAAGAAAATATTCAGCAAATCTGCCACGCACGAATTCGTGCGCCGCAATCATACGTAATTAAACCGTCTATATCGAGAGCACATAGCCTGCGCCGCGCACGGTCTTGAGAAGCGATTCTTTACCAGGCATGTCAATCTTCTTGCGCAGCTTGCTCATGTGAACTTCTATGAGGTTCGTCCCCGGGTCGAAGTGATAGCTCCACACGGCCTCGAACAGCATCATGCGGGTCACGGTCTGGCCTACGCGCCGCATCATGAATTCGAGCACGCGACATTCGGTCGGCAGTAACGCAATCTCGACGCCGTCGCGCGTCACTCTGCGCGCGGCAAGATCGAGTGCGAGCGGGCCCGTGCGCAGCACCGTCTCCGCAGCACGTGCGGCAACGCCGACGCCGGGCTCCTGGCTACGGCGAATCAAGCCTTCGAGACGCGCCATCAATTCGCCCGAGTCGTATGGGCGCGTCAGATAGTCATCGCCGCGCGCACGCAGACTGCGTATCCTTTCGTCGACATCGTCGGGAACGTTCAACATAAGCACCGGTGTTTGCACGCCGACGGTGCGCATAGCGGCAAGAATGCTCATGCCGTCGATACCCGGCAGCATGCGCTCCAGCGTGATCGCGTCATAACCACCGCCGATCGCGCGTGCGAGCGCTTCGCGCCCGTCGCCGACCCAGTCCACGGAAAATCCATAGTTTTTCAGTTCCGCGACGATTTCCACGCCCGTCTTCGGGTCGTCGTCGATCGTCAGCACTCGAGATCTCGTCATCGTTTTACCATCCCGAATCTGCTGCTTATCCGTTGGGCCGATCATCCGTCACCTTCGCTGGCCGCGTCGCCGCCACCCATATTGCCGTTTCGTTCCATGCCTAGTTTTTCGACTGGTCGACGAGCTTGTTCTTCGCGATCCACGGCATCATCGCGCGCAGCTTCGCACCGACCTGCTCGATCTGGTGCTCGGCCGTCAGACGGCGGCGCGATTGCAGCGTCGGCGCGCCAGCGCGGTTTTCGATGATGAAGCTCTTCGCGTATTCGCCCGTCTGGATGTCTTTCAGCACGTCCTTCATCACCTTCTTCGTTTCGTCGGTGATGATGCGCGGGCCCGTCACGTACTCGCCGTACTCGGCGTTGTTCGAGATCGAGTAGTTCATGTTCGCGATGCCGCCTTCGTAGATCAGGTCGACGATCAGCTTCAGTTCGTGCAGACACTCGAAGTACGCCATTTCCGGCGCGTAGCCTGCCTCGACCAGCGTTTCGAAGCCGGCCTTGATCAGATCGACCGTGCCGCCGCACAGCACGGCCTGCTCGCCGAACAGGTCGGTTTCGGTTTCTTCGCGGAAGTTCGTTTCGATGACGCCGGCGCGGCCGCCGCCGATGGCTGCCGCGTATGAGAGCGCGACTTCGCGCGCCGCGCCCGACTTGTCCTGCGCAACCGCGACCAGCATCGGCACGCCGCCGCCTTGCGTGTACGTGCTGCGCACCGTGTGACCCGGCGCCTTCGGCGCGATCATGATCACGTCGAGGTCCGCACGCGGAATCACCTGGCCGTAGTGCACGTTGAAGCCGTGTGCGAACGCGAGCGCCGCGCCCTGCTTCGCATTGGCGTGCACTTCGCTCCTGTACACCTCGGCGATCTGCTCGTCGGGCAGCAGCATCATGACGACGTCGGCGCCCTTCACCGCCTCGGCCACTTCCTTCACGGTCAGGCCCGCGTTCTCAGCCTTGCTCCACGAAGCGCCGCCCTTGCGAAGACCGACGGTCACCTTCACGCCGCTGTCCTTCAGGTTCAGCGCGTGCGCATGGCCTTGCGAGCCGTAACCGATGATCGTGACCTGCTTGCCTTTGATAAGGGAGAGGTCGGCGTCTTTGTCGTAGAAAACTTTCATTTGTCTTCCTATTGGATATCGCAGGCGTGGCGAGTTCTCCAGCGGTTGCCGCATCACCAGGCGCACGCTTTACAAATACCTTAAACCGCCGCCGTTTCACGCTGAAACAGCCCAGTGCGCGCCGGACATGCGACGGCTGGCGGCAACTTGCAACCGTCATAACACCCGAACGCGCGGCGTTATTCCATTGTCAGAATGGGGCGTGACTGCCGCACGGCGTGCGCAGCGGGCACAGGCGGTCGGGCCTGGTGGAAACCCCTGCGCCGGCGGACCGCGCGAAGCACCCGCACCGCCGAACCGCTCAGTTACAAGGCTCAGTTACAAGGAATTGTCACGACGAGGCGGCCATTGCAGCGCGCCATCAGATCGTCGTGCGCGAGGCCCCGGTTCCACCATCGGGCAAAACCGCTGCGCGGGCGATGCCCGACGACCAGAATGTCAGAGTTCAGCAACCCGGCGTGCGTCGAAATGCTGTCGACAATGTCGCCGCAGGCCATATGGCCACGCACGGGTACGCCGCTGCCCTCCATATGGTCGAGCGCCTCGCGCAAGGTGATCATCGCCGCGTCCTGGACGCACGCGCAGGCGAGGTCCGACAGGTACCAGCCGGTCGCCGCGATCGCCGACGTCGTATCGACGACTGCGAGCACGTCGGTGTGCGCCTCGAGCGCAAGCGCAAGCTCGGCTGCGTGATGCAGCGCGGTTTTCGCTTCGCGGGTGCCGTCGTAGTAAAGCAGGATCCTTGAAGGTTTGGACATGGAAAACTCGCTGCAAAGGTTAGAGAGCCGGTAGGGCTTCGCACGCTGTCTGACCTTTCGTCCCTTGGTCACCTCGCAAAACACCTGGCCGGGCAGGCGTATTCCACGGGGACGCGCCGCGCCGGCGCATCGGCTGTGCGCGCTCACGGCAAGCGCGCGTGGATGAACGTCGCGCCGCGGCTACACGCCATCCGCGGGTCACCCGCACGTCATCCGCAGGTCATCCGCAGGTCATCCTGCAGGTCATCATTAGGGCTGCAGTTCAAATGCCTGTCGCGTGCTTTCACTTTCATGCTGGCTTACCGACGCCTTTAAGGGCTTTGAGCATTCGAATATTCGCAACGCCGTTGGCAATGCACGAGGTCCTGTCTGGTCTCCTGCAGGCGAATGCGTTTCGGCCTGGCGGCCGCCGTTTCCGCTGCCTTCGGGAAGGCGCACAAAAAAACACAGCGCCAAACAAGGCGCTGTGCGATATCAATGGAATGTATGAACGAGGGCGGACCGACTCAGATCTGCCTGCGCATCTCCGCAGGCGGCACTTTCATCAGCCGCCGATACTTCGCGACGGTGCGCCGCGCGACGAGCACGCCCTGATCCGCGAGCATCTTCGCCAGCGTGACGTCCGACAAAGGATCGCGCACGTTCTCAGCGGCGATCATTTCCTTGAGCAACGCACGCACGGCCGCCGCGGAGCAGGTTCCGCCGCTTTCGGTGCCGAGTTCGCGTGGGAAGAAGTGTTTGAATTCGAAAATGCCGCGCGGCGTAGCCATGTACTTGTTGCCTGTCGCACGCGAGATCGTCGATTCGTGCAGACCCAGCTCGTCGGCAACATCGCGCAGCACGAGCGGCTTCAGCGCGATCTCGCCATACTGGAAGAACGCCTTCTGATGCGCGACGATGCATTCGGCCACGCGCTGGATCGTGTCGAAGCGCTGCTGCGCGTTGCGGATCAGCCAGCGCGCTTCCTGCAATTGCTGCGCAAGCGGCGAGCGGCTTGCGCCTGCCGACTGCGCAAACAGTTCGGCGTACATCCGATGAATGCGCGCCCGCGGCAAGACGGCCGGATTGATCGTCACGACCCACTTGTTGCGCACCTGGCGCACGAGCACGTCCGGCACGACATAGTTCTCGTCGCTGCGGCCATACGAATTACCGGGTTTCGGATCGAGCTTGCGTACCAGCGCACAGGCAACGCGTAGCGCCTCTGCGTCGCAGCCGAGCTGCTTCTGGAGCTCCGCATGCTCGCGGCGCGCGAGCCGGTCGAGATGCTGCTCGACGATCTTGCGCGCAATGACGCGCCCCGGCGTATCGGCCGGCAAGGCATCGATCTGCAGCGCGAGACATTCGGATAACGAACGAGCGGCGAGACCCGGACGGTCAAGTGTCTGCACGAGACGCAGCGCCACGGTGAGTTCGTCTTCGGTGAGCGGCGGATCGAACTCGACGACGTCGGTCAGCTCGGAGAGCGCCTGGCGCAGATAACCGTCGTCGTCGAGCGCCTCGATCACGACCCGTGCTGCCTCGCGGTCACGTTCATCGAGTCGGTAGAGGCGCAGCGCATCATGCAACTGTTCGTGGAGGGTCGGCTGCACACGCGCCCATTCCGCCGGATCGCTGCCTTCGCCGTCGCCGTTGTAGCGCGACGAACCGCGGCCATACGAATCGCCGGAATAGTCGCCGCCGACGTCATCGCCCAGCGAGCTTTCGCTGCGCGTATCGGTCGTCGAGCCGTCGAGCGCCGCGTCGCGCTCCGCTGCCGGCAACGTCTCGGCCGCCACTTGACCGTCGGCCGCGGCTGCGCCAGTCAGTCCACCCTCTTCGGGAGCGGACGGGTCGTACTCGAGGAAAGGATTTGTATCGAGCGCGGTGCGCAGTTCCTGCTGGAATTCGAGCGACGACAGCTGCAATAGCCGCACGGACTGTTGCAGGCGCGGAGTAAGCGCGAACGACTGCCTTGCTCGTAGTTCAATTGAAGGCGGCATTGTAGACATGGTCCTGTTGATCAATGAAAAGCGGTTCTGCCCGATAACAGCAACTGTCGTACCAGCTTCGCCAATCGCCTGTTTTTTCTCGGGTTTGCGTTTTTGCACGGCGCTTGCTGAGGGTTCTCGCTGCGTGCTTTTTACAAGCGTCCGGCAAAGGCCGGCATGCCTCGCGCGGCACGGGCGCCAACGTTGCCGGCGCGCGCCGGCATGCCCGCGCGAGCGGCCGGAGTACCCGTGCCTGCGCGGCTCGCGCGGGGGCACACCGGTCATCGCGCACGTCGGGCGCCTATGTCAGGCACGTGGCTTGCAGAAGGAACGAGGCGGATATCTGCGCCATGCGCGGGACTACCGCGTTCCGATGATTCAAGCGAAATTCAAGCAAAAGGAGAACCCATGAAAACGATCCAGCTCCTCAAGACCGCAGGCAGCATCGCATGCGTCGCGTTCGCCCTGAACGCAACCGCGCAGACCGGTGCATCGGCACCGCCGGCGTCGTCCGAGACCCTGGGCCAACATTTCGACGACGGCACGGTCACGACGAAAGTCAAGGCCGAACTGCTCAGTGCGAAGAACGTGAAGTCGACGCACATCCACGTGAAGACCCGCAAGGGCATCGTCTGGCTGACGGGTTCCGTGCCCTCGGCAGATGACAAGTCAGCGGCGCAAGACGTCGCGCAGAACGTCGACGGCGTGAAGGGCGTGAAGAACCACCTGAAGATCGCGTCTGAATAACGAGGAAGCACACCATTAGCTTCGTCGTGTTTCGCGATTGGAAGTGACCTGGGGGTCGGCTGACGTAGCGGCTCGCAATTGAAGAAGGAAGAGCGCCGGTGCTGTAATAGCGCCGGCGCTCTTTTTTATCGACCAGATGCGGTAAGACACCGTAGCACTGACTCGTCCTGACCGCGCGAATCAGCGTTTTGTCGCTGCATGCTGATCGCGCAAGTCGCGAATGCGGTCATGATTCTGCAACACGCCCTGGTATTGACGTTCGACCACGGCCCTCACGTCGGCAGGCAGGTCCTTTTCGAGCGCTTCCTGATAGCGCTTCTTCGCAACGTCCTCGCCTTTCTCGCAGTCGGCCAGGATCGCGTGATCGCTGCGGCTGCCGACCGCAGACTTCAGATCGACCCAACCACGGTGCAAGGCGCCCGACATCGAGCCGCCACTTTCGGGTTTACCTCCCAGTTGCATTACGACGTCCTGCAGTTCGCGAGCGGCGCGCGTACAGGTATCGGCGCGCGAACGCAGCAACGCCTTCAGTTCCGTATCGTGTGCATCTTCGGCTGCCTTCAGAAAACCTTGCTCGCCATCCTTCGAAGTTTCAATCAACTCGTTGATCACCGAGATCACATTGGTAGCCATGCTTTACCTCCTCGTTTCGGGTTTAGGCGCGTGCAAATGCGCGCCGCGCATTTTTCACGGGCTGCGACGCGCCGGTGCGTGCTTTGAGAACCTCGCAGTCGGCGTGCCCGGCATCGATAGGCACGTCGTTTGCTGACACTTCGCGGCAAACCATAAAAGTCGGCAGCAACGACAAGGAGAAGCGATGTCGAAGGTCGGATACCTACAGTGGCTCGTACTAGCGGCAATCGTTGCATCGGCGGCTGCCGTGCAGGTGCGCGAACGGCTTGCCGAGCCGCTGGTTAAACAGCATGTAGAGCATGTGGAACTTGATCAGCGATCGGCGGGCTGCGGCGCCGCGCGCGCCGGCGTGATCCGGGCGGGATGCGGCGCCGAACAGGACATGCACGGCGAAGCGGGCCACGTCGCACCGGAGCACGCCGACCCGCGTGCGATGTCCCGCCGTTTCACTCACCGCTACGCACCGCCTCAGAACCTTTGGGTGTAAGAGAAACTTTCGGGTTGGGCCAGTCTCTGGTTTAAGCGCGCGGCGGCCGCTTGTAACGGGCCGCCGTCTTTTTGCCTCGCTTTTTCGAAACCTTCGAGTCCCGATCCGTTACTCATCTTCCATGCGAAACACACCGCTATGCAGCTCGACGCTTGCGCCGTCGTTGCGCTCGAGCGCCTGCGCGCACACCGAGCGGATTCGCGCTCGGCCACGTTCGAAGGCGCGCAACAACTCGTCCTCCTGCGCTGAGTTCGCGCCGAAATGGTCTTCGAGCGCCTCGGCCGTAATCGCGCATGCAACGGCTTCGCCGTCGACATATGCGACAAACGCGAGCTTCAGGTTCGAGCCGTCGAAATCCGGCGCGTCCTCGGAAAATGTGATCTTCATGAACGAGCCGCGCTCACGCCGCCGCGCGCGATAGTTGTGCAATCAACGTTTTGTTGAATGCCGGTATGTCGTCGGGCTTGCGGCTCGTGATGAAGTTGCCGTCTTCGACGACTTCCTTGTCGACCCATGTGCCGCCCGCGTTGCGAATATCATCCTGCAGGCTTGGCCAGCTCGTCACCGTCCGACCTTCGATGATGCCCGCGGATACCGGTAGCCACGTGCCGTGGCAGATCACGGCAATCGGCTTGCGCGCGTGGTCGACGGCTTTCACAAACGCCTGCGCCGCCGGCAGCACGCGAATCGCATCGCCGTTGACAACGCCGCCCGGCAGCACGACCGCATCGTAATCGTCGGGCATCGCCTTCTCGAACGTCAGATCGACATCGACGGCATCGCCCTTGTCGACGTGCTTGAATCCCTGAATCTTTCCGGGTTTGGCAGAAATTACGTGAACCGTTGCACCGGCTTCGGCGAGCGCGCGGCGCGGCTCGAGCAGTTCTGCCTGCTCGAATCCGTCGACGGCAAGCATCGCAACCTTGCAACCCTTGAGCGAATTGGGTGTATTGGCCATACATTTCTCTCCTTGAAACGGTCACTCTTCATACGCGGCCATGACGAGCCACAAATCGCGCCCGCCGTCGCGTATCTCCGCTGCGATCGCGTACGGATCGCGTGGCTGGCAGGTCTGCGCGAGTACATGATGCGCGACCTCGCCGTTGTCGAATACGCGACCTTCGAGAGGCCGCACTTCGCGCTTTCCTTCAAACATGAACTGATTGCGCCGATATACGAGCGTTTGCGTCTTCCACGTCTCGAAACACTGCTGGACGTGCTGGAAATCGCCGCCGCAAATATTGGCCTGGTAATGCGTTTTCGACTGCATGATCCTCTCCACAATGCTTGAGCGTGCCGCTTGCCCCTGCCGCCTCGCATGCAGTCGGCGCCTGGCGTCGGTGGATCGCCGCGAAACCGGTACGCGTCCATCGCGCACACGGCGTTGCTGCGGATCGTCACGCACTTGCAGTTGTGATGCACCTGCTGCCATCCGGTTCCCGAGGTTCGCCCCGTTTTACTGGCTAGCTCCCGAAGCTGCATCCGCCGAGGCTGCCCCGCTTGCGCCCAGAGGTCCGCTGGCCGCGGCCGGGCCGCTCATCGCGCTGCCGCCGCCCGCGGCGGCACCTGTGTCCGCACTGCTGTTATCGGCCTTCTTGCATGCGACCGTGCCGCACGCAAGCATCACGACCGACGCTGCAATACCTATGCTGCGTAATACACCGTTCATCGAGTTGTCCTCCCGTTCATGAGGGGCCGGCGCCGGCGCCGGCCGTCATCTCAGGTTCGTCCCTCATGCGGCCTCTCGTTTCGCCGCTGAGCTACTGTCCCTTCGTGTCGCTGCTCGCATTTGCACCAGGCATGTTGGTCGTATCGTTCATCTGCTTCTTCTTGCCCTTCGTCGAGTGATGTTGCATTTGCGAAGGGCTCATGCCGCTCGAGCTCGTCGCGTTCTGGCCAGCCTTGTTGGCGCCCGTGTCGTTGCCCGTCGCCATCCCGGCCCCGCCGCCGCCCGACGAGCCGCCGCCCGAGTTGCCGCCACCCCCGCCCGCGCCTTGTGCAAACGCCGCACCGGAGAGCGCGAGAAGAGCCGATACCAGCAGTGTTTTCGTGAGTTTCATCCTGTTTCTCCCTTGGATTGTTGTGCGGCCGAGGCCGCGACGCGATGCGTCACCTGCACTGCCATTTCAGCAAGCCCTGTGCCGCCGCGCCCTGGCGTCCGTATGCGCAACATCCGCGCGACATCGTCATGTATGCAATCGGCCACGCACGCGCCGCATGGCCCGTTACACTCTGCATGTACCTGCAATTTACAAGCGCAACGTAACTCTTTCGCGCAGCAACAAATGGCCCGGGCCGCGTTGCGTTATCGCAATACATGCCCCAACGACGGTCCATTCACTTGAGGGATCTCATCATGCGCATTACCACGTCGTTTCTGTTCGACCTCGATGGAACGCTGGTCGACAGCGTTTATCAGCACGTGCTCGCCTGGAAGGAAGCGCTCGATAGCGAAGGCATCGAGCTCTCGGTGTGGAGGATTCACCGCAAGATCGGCATGAGCGGGGGCCTCTTCACACATCAGCTGCTGCGCGAAACAGGCGGCGCGATCAGCGGCGAGCGTGTCGAGCGCTTGCGTTCGAAACACGCTGACGCATACCGCCGGCTCCATGCACAGGTATGTCCGCTGCCCGGGGCGCGCGAATTGCTCGCCGCGCTCGACGCGAGCGGCACGAAATGGGCGATCGCGACGAGCGGACGCATGGAAACCGCCGCCGTCAACCTGCAGGCACTCGGCGTCGATCCGGCGAAATCCGTCGTCGTCACGCGCGACGATGTCAAATATGCAAAGCCGGACCCGGACCTCTTTATCGCGGCGGCACACCGGCTCGCGGTGCCGATCGAACAGACGGTCGTGGTTGGCGACAGCATCTGGGACATGCTCGCGGCGCGCCGTTGCCGCGCCCTCGGTGTCGGCCTGCTATCGGGCGGCTACGGGCGCGAAGAGCTCGAAGGCGCGGGCGCGCTGCGCGTGTATGAAGACCCTGCCGATCTGCTGCTGCATCTCGACGAAATCGCCGCGCGGCCCTGATACGCCGTGCTGTGCATCGACTCGTTCCACTGAGGAACGTCGGTTGCTCCTACGCTCCATGTCAGAACGTTCGGAGAACCGCGATGAGCACAGGTGCAAACATCGTCGGCAGCGGCCGCGACATGGCAAATGGGCCGGGACCTGAAGTGATGGCCGCCGCGACGCTCGATGGCGATCGTGTCATAAGTTCGGATGGCCATGACATCGGCAAGCTCAAGGACATCATGCTCGACGTTCGCTCGGGACGCGTCGCGTATGCGGTGCTGTCGACCGGCGGCTTTCTTGGCATCGGCGACAAGCTGATGGCCATTCCATGGGGCGCGCTCACGCTCGACACGGACCGCAAATGCTTCGTGCTGTCTTTAACCGCCGAACGCGTGAAAAATGCGCCGGGCTTCGATAAGAATCATTGGCCGTCCATGGCGGATGAAACCTGGGCGACCTCGATTCACCAGTACTATGGACGCGAGCCGTATTGGGGAAGCGACGCAGGCAGTCGCTATCGTGCGACCGGATTCGACGCCGGCGATATTCCTCCCGGTTCGTCGAATGCGCCCGAGGCCGGCGGCGTGAAGCTTTGAGCGAGTGCGCCGCCATGGCTACGACCCATTCGCGTTCCCCCTCGCGCAAGTCCGCCGCGAAACATCCGTCCGCACGCAGCAAAGGCGGCCGGCCCGCGCGTCAACGCCATAAGCATGCGGCGCAGCAGGCCACACCCGCCGCGAACGACAAAACGCGCCGCTGGTCGCACGAGGTGATGGAGCACAGCGACGCGATGGACCTCGAGCGCGACATCTTCAAGACCGGCAATGCGCAGGACATCGCCGAATCGCTGAAGCGCTCCTCGACGCACAGCAAACGGCGCAAAGGCACGCCGTTTCAGTCCGCTATGTCGATGCTCAACTTTTATATCAACCGTGCCGGGCGGAATCTGCCCAAGAGCCGCCGCGATATATTGCAGCAGGCAAAGCGCAAGCTGCGCGAAGCGTTCGGCCGCGAACCGTGAAAGGCTGCGAGAGTGAAAGATCGAACGTCGCCGAACCATGCTGAACAACAAGGTTGACGATAAGGATGCTTAACCAGTCTGCCTGCAGGTATGTGATCTTTGCCTGCACGCGCATCAGCGCATATAACACGATGCAACCTTGTCCGCCGCTCATGGCGGCTGTTCCGTGGAACGGCGACGGTCGTGAAGAAGAAGCACGTGCCCGGTGTACGCACCGGCAGCCTCCTGTTACTTTCGAAAACACTCGCGATTCATGCGGTCGCCGCTTGCAACAGCAACGCTCCGCTGTCCAATGCGTCGGTCACGTGCAGCGGGTCCAGCTTTGCGCCCGTGATCGCGCGCAGCGGCAGCACGAACGTCTCGGTGATTGTCGCGCCCGGCGCATCGGGCAGCTTCGTGCATGCAAGCAGCCCGATCGCGTTGAGCGTCGAGCAGAGTAGCACGGCCACCAGCAACGGCACGCTATCGCTGACGGGCGGCGGCGGCACCGGCACGCAACGCGGTGCGGTCCTGCTAGCCGCGGGCAATGGCAATCGGTTGACGAACGGCGCCGGCGCCACGATCGACACGGCGGGTGCCTTCAACGATGCGATGGCCGCGAACGGCAGCGGCAATACGCTGACCAACCTCGGCGCGATCACGACCGCGGGCCCGAACGGCTACGGAATGACCGCGGCGTGGGGACAAACGAACGTCGGCCAGTTGAACAACACGCTCGTCAACGCCGGTCTGGTTAGCACATCCGGCACCAACGCGCGCGCGGCATCGATACTCGGCGGCAGCGGCACGATCAGCAATAGCGGGACGTTGTCGACAAGCGGTGCGATGAGCCCAGCCGCGTATATGCAAGGCAACAACGATCAATTGATCAACACCGGTTCGATCAATGCGACAGGTCAGGGCTCCGACGCGGTGTTTTCGAATACGGCCAGTTCGTCGTTCAATGCGCTGATCGAAAATCGCACGGGCGGTCAGATCGTGTCGCAACGCGCGGCCGGCATTCGCACGCTCAACGGCAATTCGACCGTGATCAACGCCGGGCTCGTGCAAAGCGGCATGGGCACCGCTATTTCGATGGGGGGCGGCAACGACGCGCTGATTCTGCAGACCGGCTCGACGATTGTCGGCAGCGCCGATGGCGGTACAGGCACGAACACCGTGACGCTGCAAGGAAACGGCACCGCGGCTAATGCATTCACGAACTTCCAGACGCTGCTCATGCAAGGGACACGGTGGAACTGGACCGGCACCGGTACGTTTTCGACGGCGCACGTGCAAAGCGGCACGCTCGCGCTGACCGGCACGCTCAATGCGCCCGCCAGGGTCACGGCGACAATCGATGCGGGCGCAACGATCATCGCCGATGCGGGGAATCTGCCGCTTCATGTGATCGACAACGGTCTTGTGAATTTCGCGCAGGAGGCGGACGGCACCTATAGCGGGTCGATCGAGGGCGCCGGCGCCGTGCAAAAGAATGGCGCTGGCACGTTGACGCTCGCGCCGTCCGCGACGAGCGGCAATACCTATTCGGGCGGCACGCTGATCGCGGGCGGCGTCGTGGCTATTGCCGCCGACAATGCACTTGGCGCATCGACGGGCCGCCTCGCGTTCGACGGCGGCACGTTGCAGCTGAACCAGAGTTTCGACCTCGCGGCGACGCGCACGATGACACTGAGCGCAGCGGGCGGCACGATCGATACGCAGGCATTCGATTCGACGCTCACCCAGCCCGTGACCGGCAACGGCACGCTGACCAAAACCGGCGCCGGCATGCTGCTGATGAACGGAGTCAGCACTTATAGCGGTGCTACGAACGTAACGGCCGGTACGCTCGCGGTGGGCGACCCGATGCACACGAAGGCCGCACTCGCCGGCGGCGGTGGGATGAACATCGATGCCGGCTCCACAGTGGGCGGCTATGGTTCCATAAGCGGTGCCGTGACCAACAACGGCACGCTTGCCGTGGCGAATGCGTTGCCCGCGTTCGCCGCCGCGTCCAACGGCATATTCAATGTGAACGGCGCATTGACGAATGCCGCGCTCGTCCGGATCGGCGGCCCGGCGGGCACGACGCCTGGCAACGTACTGCGCGTCGCGGGCAACTATGCAGGACGGGACGGCGCGATCGCGCTGAACACGGTCGTCGGCTTCGACGATGCGCCGTCGGACAGGCTCGTTATCGACGGCGGCAGTGCACGCGGTTCGACGGTGCTGCAGGTCGCAAACGCGGGCGGCACGGGCGCACGGACCGCGGTGAACGGCATTCGAGTGGTCGAGGCGGCAAACGGCGCGACGACCGATCCCTCGGCGTTTCGCCTGTCCGCGCCGATCAAGGCCGGCGCCTATACGTATTACCTCGCGAAGGGGGGCGTGACGGCCGGTACTGCGAACGACTGGTTCTTGCGCAACACGGTCGCACCGCAGCCGGCGTTGCCGCAGCCTGTTCCGCCATCCGGACCCGGTGCGCCGCCGTCGCCGCCCCCCTCTACCGCCCCGCCTCCCCTCCCCTTCGGATGTGGTCGCAGTACCGGTTGCGGCCGCGGGCACGCCGCCCCTGCCCGCGGCGCCGCCCGCGGGATCGGCCCCGATTCCGCTGTACCGTCGCGAAGTGCCGCTGTATGCGGCCATTTCGGGTGTCGCAAGACAGTTGGGCACTTTGCCGATCGAGACGTTTCACGATCGCCAAGGCGATCAGTCTTTGCTCGCCGGCTACGGCGCGCTGCCAGCCGGATGGGCGCGCGCATGGGGCAACCACGGCGTGCTCGCCGAAGACGGCGCCGCAAGCCCGGAATTCGATGGCGCGACATTCGGCGTGCAGGCCGGCCACGATCTGTATGCGGATGCAAACGCGAGCGGCGCGCGCGATCGCTACGGCCTCTTTATCGGATTTGCGCGCGCAACGGGCAGCGTCAATGGCTTCGCACTCGGCGCGCCGAATCTCGATGCCGGGCATCTCGCGATCGACGCGTACAGCGTCGGCGGCTACTGGACGCATATAAGCGCAAGCGGCTGGTACACCGATATGGTTTTGACGGGCGGCTCGCTTGCCGTAGAGACGCAATCGCGCGACGGCGCCGCTGCGACGACGCATGGGCACGACGTTGCCGCATCGGTCGAGGGCGGCTTGCCGTTCGCACTGTATGGCGGCGCGCTCAGCGTCGAACCGCAGGCGCAATTGATCTGGCAACACCTGTCGCTCGCAGATTTCAACGACGGCGTGTCGAGCGTCTCGTTCCATAGCGGCAATGCGCTCATCGGACGCCTCGGCATGCGGCTCAAGGGTCGCTTCACAGCAGCAGGCACGCGCATCGAACCCTGGCTGCGCGTCAGCGTGCTGCGCGCATTCGGCAGCGACGATCAGGCAAGCTTTGCCGGCAGCACGGAAATCGGTACGAAAGTCGGTCAGACTGCTGCGCAGATCGGCACGGGCGTTGCCGCGCAGCTCGCGAAATCGGCTAGCGTCTACGCCACTGTCGGCTGGCTCACGAACCTCGGCGGCGCGCATCAACGCACGATCGGCGGCAATGCGGGCGTGCGCTGGACGTGGTGAGCGGGCGCATCCGGCAGCTTCTGCGCTTCAGTCCGTCCCCTTACGCCGATACCGCCGATGGCACGCGTGCCGAAAACCTGCGAGACTTTCGTCCTGAAGACGCAATCGGGCGGCCTGCCGCCCTCTGGATATGGCTCGCCGCGCCCCCACCTACGGTCGCATGACTTCCGGCTCTTCCTCTGCCGGCGCGCTCGCCGGCTTCCACCCGGTCGTTGCCGGCTGGTTCTCGAAAACCTTCCCCGCTCCGACCGACGCACAGGCTGCCGCGTGGCCGCTGATCCGGCGCGGCCGGCCGACGCTCGTCGCCGCCCCGACCGGTTCCGGTAAAACGCTGACGGCTTTTCTGTCCGCGCTCGACGAGCTCGTGCGCGAAGGGCTCGCCAACGGCGGCACGTTGCCGGACCAGACGCTCGTCGTCTATGTATCGCCGTTGAAGGCGCTGTCGAACGATATCCGTATCAACCTGCAGGCACCGCTGGCCGGCATTGCGCAGGAACTCGCCGAGCGCGGCCTGCCGCCGCTCGAGATCCGCACCGCCGTGCGCACCGGCGACACGACGCAACAGGAGCGCGCCGCGCTGCGCAAACGCGCCGCGCACATTCTCGTCACAACGCCCGAATCGCTCTATGTGCTGCTCGGCTCGGAGTCGGGCCGCGCGATGCTATCGACCGTGCGCACAGTGATCGTCGATGAAATCCATGCGATGGCGGGCGGCAAGCGCGGCAGCCATCTCGCGCTCACGCTCGAGCGACTCGATGCATTGTGCGGTCGCCGTTTGCCGCGCATCGGGCTGTCCGCGACGCAAAAGCCGATCGGCGCCGTCGCGCATTTTCTGGTCGGCGGCGCGAGCGTCGACAGCGATGCGCCCGCGGACTGCGAAATTGTCGACGTGGGCCATGTGCGCGCACGCGACCTTGCGCTCGAAATTCCGCCGGTGCCGCTCGAAGCCGTCATGTCGAACGATGCGTGGGAGCTCGTCTATAACCGGCTCGCCGAACTGGTCGCGTTGCATCGCACGACGCTCGTGTTCGTCAACACGCGGCGCATGGCCGAACGCGCCGCGCGGCATCTGACCGATCGCCTGGGCAAGGACGCGGTCGCCGCACACCACGGCAGCCTCGCGAAAGAACATCGCTTCGATGCCGAGCAGCGCCTCAAACGCGGCGAATTGCGCCTGCTGATCGCGACCGCTTCGCTTGAACTCGGCATCGATATCGGCGACGTCGAACTCGTTTGCCAGATCGGTTCGCCGCGCGGGATCGCGCCGTTCTTGCAGCGCGTCGGGCGCTCGGGCCATCAGGTGGGCGGCATGCCGAAGGGACGTCTTTTTCCCGTATCGCGCGACGATCTGATCGAATGCGCGGCGCTGCTCGATTGCGTGCGGCGCGGCGAACTCGACGCATTGCGAATTCCACGCGCGCCGCTCGACGTGCTTGCTCAGCAGATCGTCGCCGAAGTGAGCAGTCGCGAATGGAGCGAAGATGCGCTCTTCGAGCGGTTTCGCCGCGCAGCGCCGTATGCGGCGCTCGAGCGCGAGCAATTCGATGCGGTGCTCGAGATGCTGGCCGAGGGCTTCACGACGCGCCATGGCACGCGCGCCGCGCATATCCATCGCGATGCGGTGAACGGCACGCTGCGCGGCCGGCGCGGCGGCAAGCTGTATGCGGTCACGTCCGGCGGCACGATTCCGGAAAACGCCGACTACTCGGTGATACTCGAGCCGCAAGGCGTGCAGGTCGGCACGGTCAACGAAGACTTCGCGGTCGAAAGCCTGGCCGGCGACATCTTTCAGCTCGGCAATACGTCGTACCGCATCTTGCGAGTCGAGAGCGGCCGTGTGCGCGTCGAAGATGCGCACGGCCAGCCGCCGAGTATTCCGTTCTGGCTCGGCGAAGCGCCGGGGCGCAGCGACGAGCTGTCGTTCGGCGTGGCGCGCTTGCGGCGCGAGATCGAGCGCATGTTGGCGGACGACGATGCGGGCAGTGACGGCGATGCATGCGCGGCTGCGGAGATCGTTGCACACGCAACGGAATCGAAACCTGCAGCGCGCCGCCGCGCTGCGCGCGATGCGGCGCCCGCAGCGCATGGTGCGATCGATGAAGCGCATGTCGCTGTTCATGAAGCGCCTGCGGAACCAGCCGTCGCAGAACGCTTACGCGTGACCCACGGCATGGAGCGCGGCGCCGGACGCACTATCGAACGCACAACCGAACGCAAAATCGAACGCACAATCGAACGCACAATCGGGCGGCTCGTCGACGAGATCGGCATTTTAGAGCCCGCGGCACGGCAGATTGTCGAGTATCTTGCGCGCGCGCGCCAGGCGCTGGGCGCCTTGCCGACGCAGGACACGCTCGTCATGGAGCGATTTTTCGACGAATCGGGTGGCACGCAGCTCGTCATTCACTCACCGTTCGGCAGCCGCCTGAACCGCGCATGGGGCCTTGCCCTCAGAAAGCGCTTTTGCCGCACGTTCAATTTCGAACTGCAGGCCGCCGCGACCGAAGACGCGATCATTCTTTCGCTGACCAGCAGTCACAGCTTCGCGCTTGACGAAGTGTGGCGCTATCTGAACTCGAAGAGTGCCGAACGTCTGCTGATTCAGGCACTGCTCGACGCGCCGCTGTTCAACGTGCGCTGGCGCTGGAACGCGACGACGTCGCTCGCGCTGCCGCGCTATACGGGCGGCCGCAAGACCGCGCCGCAACTGCAGCGCATGCGTAGCGAAGATCTGCTCGCGGCCATCTTTCCAGATCAGGTCGCGTGCGCCGAAAATATCGCGGGCGAGCGCGAGCTGCCGCGCCATCCGCTCGTCGAGCAAACCATCGACGACTGCCTGCACGAGGCCATGGATACCGAAGGCTGGCTGCAACTGCTGCGCCGCATCGAGCGCAAGCAGGTGGCGCTGATCGCGCGCGACCTGCCCGCGCCCTCCGCGCTCGCCGCCGAGATTCTGACCGCGAAGCCATACGCCTATCTCGACGATGCCCCGATCGAAGAACGCCGCACGCAGGCGGTGCTCAATCGCCGCTGGACCGACCCCGCGTCCGCCGACGACCTCGGCGCACTCGACGCCGACGCAATTGCCAGCGTGCGCGAAGAAGCGTGGCCGCAAGTGCGCAGTGCGGACGAAATGCACGAGGCGCTGAACACGCTCGCATGCATTACCGACGCCGAGGCGCAGCAGAACGAGGGATGGCCGGCGTGGCTCGCGACGCTTGCGCAGTCGGGCCACGCGACGCGGCTCGCCATCGCGCCGCACGACGCGCTGTGGGTGCCCGTCGAACGCCTGACCTGCGTGCGCGCACTCTACCCCGACGCGCCGTTCGAACCGAAGCTGCGCGTGCCGAAGGCCTACGCCGATGCGTGGAACGAAGACGACGCGCTCGTCGAAGTCGTACGTGCGCGGCTCTCGGGGTTCGGTCCACTGCCGTTGCCCGCACTCGCGCGTGCGCTTGCACTGCCTGCATCGGCCGTCGCGCAGGCGCTCGCGCGTCTCGAAGCGGAAGGCTATGTGATGCGCGGCCGCTTTACGCCGGGCCTCGCGCCGGACGCGTCCGATGAAGAATGGTGCGAGCGCCATCTGCTCGCGCGCATTCATCGCTACACCGTGCGCAAGCTCAGGCGCGAGATCGAACCGGTCGAGCGCCATGACTTCATGCGCTTCCTGTTCACGTGGCAGCGCGTGACGCCGGAGGCGCGCGGTACGGGCCGCGATGCGCTCGCGGCCGTGCTCGATCAGATGGAAGGCTTCGAAGCCGCCGCCGCCGCGTGGGAAGAAGACGTCCTGCCCGCTCGCCTGAACGACTACTCGCCGATGCTGCTCGATGAACTGTGCCGCGCGGGCAAGATCGTATGGACACGTTTGACCGAGCGTTCGCGCACGACGAGCGCGCCTGTGCGCAGCACGCCTGTCGTACTGTTGCCGCGACGCCACCTCAATGCGTGGCATGCGTTGTTCGATTCTCACACGCAGCCCGAACTCTCGTCGCGCGCGCAGCTCGTGTACGAAGCGTTGGCCAGTCACGGGGCGATGTTCTTCGACGAACTCGTGGCCGATGCGCATCTGCTTCCAGTGGAACTCGAAAATGCACTCGGCGAACTGGTCGCGGCGGGCCTCGTGCATTCCGATAGTTTTGCCGGCTTGCGCGCCTTGCTCAAGCCCGCGTCCGCCAAACGCAGTGCGTTTCATCACGGCCGGCGCCGCGCGGCCGTGCCGCTGACCGGCGGGATGGACGATGCGGGGCGCTGGGCGCTCGTGCAGCGACGCAAGGCGCCGGTTTCCGATGCGGCGGCAACCGTTGCGAGCGCAACGACGGCGCGGTCGCCGGCGATTTCGGGTGTCGGCGCCGCCTCTTCCGCGCGCCGCGCCCCTTTCTCGTCCGACGTCGTCGAGCACATCGCGCTGACGCTGCTGCGCCGCTATGGCGTCGTGTTCTGGCGGTTGCTCGAACGCGAAGCGCAATGGCTGCCGCCGTGGCGCGACCTGCTGCGTGTCTATCAACGGCTCGAAGCACGCGGCCAGGTGCGCGGCGGACGCTTCGTGAACGGGCTTTCGGGCGAGCAGTTCGCGTTACCGGAAGTGATTCCAGTGCTGCGCGAAGCGCGCCGGCGCAGGCAGGACGCATCCGATCGGCACGACGCCGGCAACCGTGACTTCGTTTGCATTGCTGCTACCGATCCGCTCAATCTGGTCGGTACGCTGCTGCCCGGCGACAAGGTGCCGGCCGTCGCCGGCAACCGCGTGCTGTTTCGAGACGGGGTGCCGGTCGCCACGCTGGCCGCCAGCGCGTTCAATTACCTCGAAGAAACAGATGCGGCCGCGCGCGAACAGATGCGCGCGTGCCTCGCGCGGCGCCGCTGAACTCGCAGATACGCAGGCGCGCCGCCCTATCGGCGGCCTGTTTCAGGTAGCCAGTGCGCATATTCAGGATTCGCGGCGCAATCGCAAATCGGTCGACGGCTGTATCGGCGCAACATCGTTGGCTATTGCTATTAAGAAAGTTCTGCGCTACACCGTTAACCTGTTCGGAGCCCGAAATCCGTGCTTCCTTCGCTACAATGGGGACCGCTTTCCGCACGCCGACCGTCCGCCATCCGCCCGCTTGAGTTCGTTTTTTGCTGGTTAGTTGTACCGGCGCGAGTATAGGTGGCAAATTTTGCCCGGATACCCTCATTCATGAACGACGACCAATACGATCAGGTGCACCAGGCGCTGTACGCACGGTTCGGTACCCATAGTCCATGCTGGCGCCTGTCGAGCGACAGCAATGCGCTCGAACTGTCGCCCGTTACTGGTGACGGCCCTGCCACCGCTGCCGTCGCGCTCAGCGCGCAACAGGCCGCGCAGATTCGCAGGCTGACGGGCGTCACGTCGCACCTGACGCTCGAGGTGCGTCTCTATGGCGAACCGTTGCGTCTGCATCTGGTTGGGAAAAAGCTCAATAGCAGCACGTGGGCCGGGACCGCTTCGGAATACGACGATACGGAATCGGTTGCGCGCGATCTCGTACACGGGCTCTCGTTTGCCGAACAGGTCGTTTCCGAAGTGAACTCGGTGGTCGTGATCGTCGACCGCAACGGCCGTATCCAGCGCTTCAATCGCCTTGCCGAAGAGCTGACGGGCATGAAGGAAGAAGACGTCATCGGACGCAGTGTATGGGCGCTGTTCATGTCGTCGGAAGCCGGCGCGGCGTCGAGCCAGAATATCTCGGGCTTCTTCAATCGCGGCGTCTCGTATGAGGTCGAGCGGCTCGTGCGCACCGTGCACGGCGAGCGGCTCTTCCTGTTTCGCAACAAGTTCGTGCAAAGCGGCAGCGGCATGGACGAGCAGTTCCTGATCTGCTCGGGAACCGACATCACCGAAGAACGCCGCGCGCAGGAGCGTCTATCGGAACTCGCGAACACCGATTCGCTGACCGGCCTGCCGAACCGCAACGCTATCCAGGACAAGATCCGCATGGCGATCGCGAGCGCGGCGATCGACACGTCGGTCGGCATCCTGTTTCTCGATCTCGACAACTTCAAGAAGGTCAACGATCACTACGGGCACGTGTTCGGCGACCGGCTCATTCAGGACGTGTCGGCCACCGTGCGCGATTGCCTCGATGAAGGCGACACGCTTGCGCGTCTGGGCGGCGATGAATTCATCGTGCTGTCGTCGCCGGCGACCGCCGCGTCGCTCGAGGCAACTGCTCAGCGCATTCTCGAACGGTTGCGCACGCCGTTCAGTCTCGGGCTCGTCGAGGTCTACACCGGTTGCTCGATCGGCATCGCACTCTTCCCCGAGCATGGCGACAGCCTCGAATCGCTGGTCCGCGCCGCCGATACGGCGATGTACGTTGCAAAGGACGGCGGCAAGCGCACCTATCGCGTGTTCTCGCCGGAAATGAACCGCAAGGTCGCCGAGTATATGTGGCTCGATACGAATCTGCGGCGCGGTCTCGACGAAGGACAGCTGACGCTGCACTATCAGCCGAAGCTGTCGCTCGCAACAGGTGCCGTGTGCGGCGTCGAGGCGCTCGTACGCTGGAACTCGCCCGAGCGCGGGCAGATCATGCCGGGCGAGTTCATTCGCTATGCGGAGGAATCCGGCCTGATCGGTCCGCTCGGCCGCTGGGTCATGCAGACCGCGGCCGCGCAGGCCGCGCAATGGAAAGCGCGCGGTCTCACGTTGCGCGTGGCAATCAACGTGTCGGCGCGGCAGCTCGTCGATACTGCAGTGGTCCGTCATTTCAGCGAGGCGCTGCAATGTGCGAACCTCGATCCGTGCCTCGTCGATCTCGAACTCACCGAGAGCTGTCTGATCGAAGACGAAGCCGCGGCAATCGACCTCATCACGCAATTCCGGGAACTCGGCGCACAAGTGCACCTCGACGACTTCGGCACCGGCTATTCGTCTCTTTCGCAACTCGGGCGCATTCCACTCGATGTGATCAAGCTCGACCGCAGCTTCGTGCGCTCGATCAACACGGACAGGAAAGCACAGGCGCTCGTGCGCTCGATGGTAGCGGTCGCTCAGGCGCTGCAACTGCAGGTGGTCGCCGAAGGTATCGAGACCGAAGCCGAAGAACTCTTTATGAAAGGCCTCGGCGTCGAATACGTGCAGGGCTATCTGTACAGCCAGCCGATGCCGGCTGCCGAATTCGAACAATGGCTGGTCGACCGGCAGAAGGTCCGGCTGATCGCCTGAGCGGCTCAATCCGTGCGACCTGCAAGACCCTCTGCCAACTCCGCCTACGTGCACTATCGGGCCGGGCTAGTTTCGTGAAGCTTCCTGGACGGCTGCACCGGCGTGTTCCCGATGACTGTTCCGGCTGACCGCGCCGATTGCTCACGATCTCGTTCAGCGTCGCTTCATCTTCAAATGATCGAGGCCGAGGGCGTCAGGCAACGTTCGCGTTGTGATGACGCAAGTTACCCGTGCGGCGGTTCTGCAGCATCACGAGCCGTTCCATGAACGCGAGATCCTTCTCCTCGATCGTGAACGCGGCCTCGACCCAGTCTTCGGTGATTTCCATCAACTCCGAGCGCGAAAGCTGCAGCACGCGCTGCCGTGCCCGCACCATTGCGCGGATGCCGTTCAATTTCGGCCGCAGCGTGTCGATGAAGGTACGCGTCGCGATGTACGCATCGCCCGGTTCGAACAGGTGATCGACCAGCCCTTTCGACGCGTGCCACTCGGCTGTGTGCGATTCGCCGCCGCCGATCAGCTCTTCGGCGAGACGCATGCCGGCGCGCCGCGCAACGAGCGAATAGCCGCCCATGCCCGGAAACAGATTGAACGCGATCTCGGGGAAGCCCATTCTCGCGTCGTTCTGCGCAAGCACGAAATGATGCGCGAGCGCTGCCTCGAATCCGCCGCCGAGCGCCGTACCCTCGATCATCGCGATCGAGATGGCGCCTGTGTCGAAACCGCGCGCCGCCGCATGCACGCAGTCGACACAGGCGCGCGCGTATGCCATCAGTTCCTGGCGCCGGCCAGCGCGAATCGCCTCGGCGAAGAAACTCAGGTCTCCACCGACGTTGAACATGGTTGGGATGACCGAGCCCGTCACCCAGAAATTGATCGGCAGCCCTGATTCCTGCGCGGCGCGCGCGAGGCTCAGGATGTCGTGCACGAGTTCCAGGTTGAAGCATGGCCGTGGTTGAGCACGCAGCATCATCCACATGATGTTGCGTTCTTCTTCGTAAAAAGCCGAGATTTGTGAAAGATTGCCCGCTTCAACGAACGGACGGCATGCGTGATGGCTATTCAGGTTCATTTCCAGTGGTCCTTTTAGGTTATAAAACGTCGGAAGAGCTATACGAGCCTAAAACAGACCACAATCCCGCGAGAGCGGCTGGCTAACACTTCAGCACAATTAATGGAGTGCGCGCGCCAGACCCGCCAGCGCGACTTTGCGGTAACTCGTACCGACATTCCGTGACGCAAACGATTGCGGGGGAGCACGTACAGCGACACACCCGATCAGGCCCGCCGCGGCATGGATGGGCATAACGCCATTAGAACCTTTGCTTCAATTTTTCTGTGGAAATTTCATCCCATTTATGCAATGCGAAGCGGATATATTCCCGGCGCATTTTTATTCGAATTACCGGAGAGAAGTGAATAGCGCCGGGGGACCGGCGCGTGGGGCTGCGGGCAGGATGACGGCCGCGGCAGCGCACGGCCGGGGATGCGACATTTCGGTGTACGTGGCGACGATGCACATGCTCTGTGCACGACCGCATGCGATCAGGAGACCCGAGCGTTCACGGCGCGGCCGCGATCACTTCGGCCACGCAGGCCGTAAGCTTCTTGCCGTACGGTACGTGCAGGAACTCGTTGGGACCGTGCGCATTCGACTTCGGTCCGAGCACGCCGCACACCATGAACTGCGACTGCGGAAAGCCCGCTTTCAATACGTTCATCAACGGGATCGTGCCGCCCTGGCCGATATAGGCGCAGTCGGCGCCGAAGTGCTGTCGCGATGCGTCGTTCAATGCGGCGCCGAGCCAGCTTGCGACGTCCGGAGCGTTCCAGCCGGTCGCCGCGCCGCTGTCGGGCTTGAACGTGACTTTCGCGTTGTAAGGCGGGTCGAGTTCGAGCAACGCTTGCAGTTCATTGACAGCCTTGCTGGCGTCGACGAGCGGCGGCAGCCGCAGCGACAGCTTGAACGCGGTGCGCGGGCGCAGTACGTTGCCCGCGTCGGCGAGCGACGGCAGGCCGGCCGCACCGGTCACCGCAAGCGACGGGCGCCACGTCGAATTGAGCAGCGCGTCTTTCGGGTCGGTAGTGGTCGGCAGCACTTGCCGGCCGTCCTGACCGCACGCCCAGGGCATTTTCTTCCACACGTCGTCGCCGAGTATCGTCGCGGTCGCTTCGGCTTCGCGCATTCGCTCGGGCGGTATCGGGCAATGAAAGCCTTTTGGCAGCAGATTGCCCGTCGATGCGTCTTCGAGCCGCTCGAACAGTTGCCGCATGATGCGGAAGCTCGAAGGCGCAATACCGCCGTAGGAGCCCGAATGAATACCCTCGTCGAGCACCTGCACCTCGAGGTCGCCCGAAACGAGGCCGCGCAGCGACGTGGTGAGCCAGAGCTGGTCGTAATTGCCCGCGCCCGAATCAAGGCACACGACGAGGCCGACTTTGCCGAGCCGGTCGCGCAGTGCATCGACATACGGCAGCAGGTCGTAACTGCCCGACTCCTCGCAGGTTTCGACGAGCCCGACGCAGCGCGGCCGTTCGACGCCTTGCGCATCGAGCGCCGCGAGCGCGGTGACACTCGCGTAGATCGCGTAGCCATCGTCGGCGCCACCGCGGCCATAGAGCTTGCCGTCTTCGAGCTTCGGCACCCAGGGGCCGAGGTCGTTGCGCCAGCCCGCGAATTCCGGCTGCTTGTCGAGATGCCCATACAACACGATGGTTTCGGTGCTGCCCGAGCGCGTCGCAGGCGATTCGAAGAAGATCACCGGCGTGCGGCCCGGCAGCCGCACCACTTCGAGCTTCAGGCCGCGCACCGGCTGCGTTTCGGCCCACTTGGCCGCTTCGGTGACGACGCGCTCGATATAGCCGTGCTTCTGCCAGTCAGGATCGAACGCCGGGCTTTTGGCCGGGACGGCGATGTAGTCGGTCAGCGCGGGAACGATCTCGTCGTTCCATTTGCGCTCGACGAAATCGCGCAGCGTGTTGGGGTCCAGTTTCGATTGCGTAGTGGCGTCGGAAATCATCGCGGCATGTCCGGTCGGTGAAAAAACACATGATAGTCCCGATCATGCGCGTCGCCGCGAAGGCGCGTCGCCGCGCGCCGCATGCGGCGCGGTACGGCTCCGCGCTGCGCGAGCGCAGCGTTCGCGCGACAATGGTGCATTCGTCATGCATGCCCCCTGGCAATCTCATGGAGAATCTCGTCATACAAGGCGTCGCGGCTATCGTCGCGCTCGGCATCTATTTCCTGCCATCGATCATCGCCGACCGGCGCAAACGCTACGATCTGCTGACTATCGCGCTCTTCAACGCCGTGGTCGGCTGGACCGTGTTCGGCTGGCTGCTTGCGCTTTATTGGGCGCTACAGCCGAATCCGCCGAAAAACGTGGCCGGCGAAATCGTGAAGTCGCGCAAGATCGTGAGCATGCGCAAGTTTTCGACGATGCTCGCCGATCGCGTGCGCCTGCGCTCGTCGCGCACCGAGGCGCGCGAGCGTTCGTCGAAGTGAAGTGTAAGGTGTGAACGGTGAGGGCCGGCCGCCGCCTCTGCTGTCGGGCGGACATACCGCTGAATAGGCTTCCTGTCGACACGTGCATGGGCCGGCGCAACAGCTGTTGTCATGGGATAATCCTGCGGTTCGCGCAACTGGCGCTACGAGATGGATCACCATCGGGGAACGCGAACCGCACTCCGCCGCTGGCCGGAATCGCGAATCGCCGCGCGCCTGGGCATTGCCTCGATCTTGTCACGGAGACATGCAATGCCCGAACACACCTCTCTTCTCGCTTTCGGCCTCGTCGCACTGGGCATGGCACTGACGCCCGGCCCGAATATGGTTTACCTCGTCTCGCGCTCGATCTGCCAGGGACGCACGGCGGGGCTGATTTCGCTCGGCGGCGTCGCGCTCGGTTTTGTCGTCTATTTGTTGTGTGCGGCCTTCGGCATTACCGCGCTGCTGCTTGCCGTGCCGTTCGCGTACGACGCGCTGCGCTTCGGCGGTGCGCTTTATCTGTTGTGGCTCGCATGGCAAGCGGTAAAGCCCGGCGGACGTTCGCCGTTTCAAGTGCGCACACTGCCCGCTGACAGCCGGGGCAAGCTGTTTGCGATGGGCTTTGTGACCAATCTGCTGAACCCGAAAATCGCCGTGCTTTATCTGTCGCTGCTGCCGCAGTTCATCGATCCGCTACACGGCAGCGTGCTCGGCCAGTCGCTCGCGCTGGGCTTCGTGCAGATCGCGCTTAGCATGTGCGTGAACGCGGCGGTCGCGATGACCGCGGGTTCGATTGCCGGGTTTCTTGCGCGCCGGCCGACATGGCTCGCGGTGCAACGCTGGATGATGGGCACGGTGCTGACGGGTCTGGCCGTGCGAATGGCCATGGAGGCGCGGCGCTAGGCCGCTTACCGACAGGCGCGCTCGGGGAAGCGCGCCTCGTTTGCCTCGCTCACGGAAGCACGACCCGAATGAACTTGTGCAGTTGCACCGAGCCGGCCGGAATCGAGCGCGGCTCGCAGCGCACGTTCTCGTAATCGAAGATGTCCTGGCGTAATTCGCCGTGCTCGTCGAACCACTGGCAGACAAGCCGGTCGGCAGCCGAACCGGCCACCGGCCCTGCGTAAGTGACCGTCATGCGCGGGCCGCCGGCCTTGAGCGTGACAACATCGCCAACGTTGAATTGGCCGGCACGCGTCGTATCGAATGGTTTGAGAGTAGCAGTCAGCATGATGTCCCCGTTATAAGCGTAAGCGTCGAGCCGTCTGATCAAACACTGCCGTAAACGCACCACCGTCGAATCAATTGAAAGAGTGCCGCAAGATTATCAATCGGATTTTCCGCAAGCAAGCTTTTTCTAAAAAGACACTGAGGCCCGCGCGAATTAAGTGACTTTATAAAATATTTTAGAACGCGTGTTCAGCATATGGGATGCCAATGTCCGTCAGTTCCGCGCCCCGGTTCTGTAAGAGTTAGTGCCCTTGTGGCAGGGGTCTGAAGGGTGCGACCAACACGACTGTAATCTTCCCTGACTGGGGGATGTCATACGCGCGTAATAATATTCGCTAACTCGCAATGCGCAAACTTAATCGCCCATAATCCCGATCACCAATAAACCGACCGATCATTGCTGAACAACGATATATCGGGCGGCGTCAGAAATTCGGCAAAAGATCGCATTATTTACGGGTAATTACCGAGGGTCGGTTGGATGCGTGAAGAATATTTTCCGGACGCGCCGGGTTTCTGCCCGATACACGCGCAATTGTTCAGTGCACGCGACTTGTCGGCGCGCGGCCCATCCTGCTACGATGAAGCCGACGGCGAGCAGCGCAAAGCCCAATGTCAGCACGTGTGTGCCGATACGCGCGACGACCGCGGGCAAGGTCAGCGGCGCGAACGCGAAACCGATCGCAAACGCATGACCGCAAGGCCTGCTTCAGGCGGCGTCCAGTGCAGTCCCGTTTGCAGGTAGATGCCGTACGTCAGGAGAATGCACTGTTGCGATAGAACAGGAACGCGACGACGAGCCCGATAGAGAACGCAGGATTACCGAACAGTTGCAGGTCGACGAGCGGGAAGCCGCCGTGGCGCACGATTCGCTGCTCGATAACGCTTCGTCGTGCGGCTGCTCGACAGCTGGCTACTGTTGCCGCGGCACGGGTCGTTCCTGTGCCGCGGCATCCCCCATTCCGGACGCGTTCAGGTCTCGAGCTTTGCGTCCATCGTGATCGTGGCGTTCAGTACCTTCGAGATTGGGCAACCGGCTTTCGCGTCCGCGGCAGCCTTTTCGAATTTAGCCTCATCGCCTCCGGGGATTTTCACTACGACATCGAGGTGCGATGCGGTAAGCGAAAAGCCGCCACCGTCTTTATCGAGGGTGACCGTCGCCGTAGTCGCAATCCGCTCCGGTTTGATGCCGGCCTTGCCCAGTTCCGCCGATAGCGCCATTGAGAAACAGCCGGCATGCGCGGCCGCGATCAACTCTTCGGGATTCGTGCCGACGCCGCTTTCGAATCGCGTCGAGAACGAATACTGCGTGTCTTTCAGCACGCCGCTATCAGTCGAGATGCTGCCCTTTCCGTCCTGCAGACCGCCCTGCCAGACTGCCGATGCTTTGCGCTTCATCACACTCTCCTGTAGTTGCCTCATCGATGCGAGCGTGCCGTTGCATGCGCCGTGCCGCGACGCCTGTCCGCAATGATCCCGCCCGGATTCTTCTGCGGAAAACGGCCTCCATTGCAATCGCTACGCTTCGACATAGGCGCGGGCCTGGACCAGCTTCATCATAGGCTCAAGCTCGCAACGTCGCGTTGACGCCGTGCCGATCGCTTCAACGCCATAGCGCGTCCGATCCATCCTTTCCGGCGCGGGAAGGGACCCCGATAGCCCTACCCGCTCCACGCGATACGCTGCGCCTTGCTGATCAAGCATGAGAGCGTAGTGGCGGCGCGTGCTTCGGCCCGATGCTAGTATCCGAACCAGTTCATCAACCGGGTCGATCGGACTTCCGCAGGTGCGCGCTTCGCCGCCACATCTTCTCCGGCCGACATACTGGCCAGATGAACTGGCAACGCTTCAACGCGGCAAATGGACCCTGTTGCGCAACTCCTCCCATACCGCGTCGACTTCCCGATTCGCACCGCACCCCGTGCAAACGCATTTTCGAGGAGGCACCATGATCGACAAGGTTGAGTCCAGCTCTTCGAGCACCGCGCAAGAGCAGGTACGTGTCAGACGCGTAACGCCGGCATATTGGCAGGTTACGCTGCACAATCCGCCGTTCAACATCTTTGGTCCTGACTCCATTCCACAGTTGCAGGCTGTGGTCCAGGCGATCGAAACGACGCCGGAGCTCAAGGTGGTCGTGTTTCAAAGCGACGTGCCCGGCTACTTCCTGACTCACTACGATTTCATTCCGCCCTTGTCCGATTCGACTGCTCTGCCCAACGGCCCGACCAGCCTGCATCCGATACCGGACATGATGGTGCGAATCGCCAGGTCGCGCGTCATATCGATCGCAAAACTGCGCGGGCGAGTGACCGGCGTCGGCGGCGAACTGGCGCTCGCGAGCGACATGCGCTTCGCCGCCCTCGAAAATCTCGAGATCTCGCAATGGGAAGCGGGCGCGGGATTCGTACCCGGCGGCGGCCCGATGGCGAGGCTGCCGCGTCTGATCGGCCGTGGCCGGGCGATGGAAGTGCTGCTTGGCGCCGACAATATCGACGGTGAGACGGCCGACAAATACGGCTACGTGAATCGCTCGCTGCCGGACGCTCAGCTCGACGACTTCGTGGACAGATTCGCGCGTCGCATTGCAAGCTTCGACGGCGAGTCGCTTGCCGACATCAAGCAGGCCGTGAACTACGCAAGCCTGCCACCCGATGCCGAGTCTGCCGCCGGCTGGAATCTGTTTATCTGGTCCGTGCAGCGACCCGAAGCACAATACCGCATCGGCGAACTGATGAAGCGCGGTTTGCAGAAGGATCCCGACATCGAGCGCAATCTCAATCGCTACACCGAAGAGGTGGGCAAGCGCTAAGCCATAGCCAGAGCAGCGTCCGAATCGGAATATGCGTGGTCCACGTCGTGCGCGCCGTGTTGAAGCGGCTCGCGATGTTCGCGCACCTTCGGGATGATCGACTCGCTAGGTAAAGGCCTTTCTGATCCTGCGTTCCAAGGCCGACCGGCTATCAAAGCAGCGCGGACATCACCGGGTGATTGCGGACGTCGCAAGAAAAAACCCCGTCCGACACAAATGTCGGACGGGGTTTGTGCCTTACGTTGCTTCTGTACGGAAAACCGTGTGTCCTAGAAGCGGTGACGCATACCGATCGTCGCCACCACCTGGTTGCCCGTCGACGACGCGCCACCCGAGTTGTTGATGAACGCCACGAAGTTGCTTCCCGACACGTGCTGGTACATGCCTTCGGCGTACACGTCCGTGCGCTTGGACAGCGAATACACTGCCTGCAGGTTCACCTGGTTCCACTTCGGATCCGCGCCGAACGTCGAGCTGTCCGACACGTGACCGTTCGTGTACGTGTATGCGACTCCGAGGCTGATCGCCGGCGTCACCGCGTACTTGCCGTTCACTTCATAGTTGTCGAACGTCACATGGCCGTTTGCCGAACCGAACGACTGCGTGCCCTGGAACTGGCTGTGCGTGTACACGAATCCGACGAGCGCCGGCCCGATCGCGTAGTTGATGCCTGCGCCGACCGTACGCTGCACGTCGGCGCCGAGCACGAAGCCGCCTGTGCCGTTCGACTGCGATTCGGCGAGGTCGACCGCGCCCGCCGTGTTCGCGGTGCTGTTCGAGCCGTTGATCTGCAGGTAGCCGGCCGCGATATTGAAGCCCGCGAACGAGTAGCTCGCGCCCGCGCTATAGGCGCGATTCACGGCGAAGTCGTCGTTGTTCGAGAACGCGTACAAGCCGCCGAACTTGAAACCGCCGTAGTTCGCGCTGTTGTACTTGATCGAGTTGTTCATCCGAACCGAGTGGTTCAGGTTGTCGTTATCGAACGGGTGCGCGAAGCCGGTGTCGCCGAACGTGCCCGCCGTGCCCGACAGCGGCGCGACGAAGTCGACCAGCGAATCGTACTGGCGGCCCAGCGTGACGGTGCCGTACTGGTTGCTCGCCAGACCGACGAACGCTTGCCGGCCGAACAGACGGCTATGCTGGGCAAGCGTGCCGTTCGTTACGCTGAAACCATTTTCGAGCACGAAGATCGCGTGCAGACCGCCGCCGAGATCTTCGGAGCCGCGTAGACCGAAGCGGCTGCCGTTGATTTCGCCGCTGGTGGCCTGGAACAGCGAGCCATGGCTACCGCCTTTGACGACGTTATTCGTATATTGCAGACCGGCATCGATGATGCCGTAGAGAGTCACGGAACTTTGCGCATGCGCGGTCGACGCGGCGAATGCGGCAATGACCGCCGCGGGGATGGCGATTTTCTTCACTGAGTAGCTCCTTCGTGTGGAAACCGGATTAACGGCGAACGAAAGTATAGGGAGCTACCCGCAATAAGCATCTCGCCATATATCGCAATACTGTTCGTCTATTGGAGCTGTATATTTTTCATAAAACAGTAATACGCAAGTCAGGCAAAGCTTCGGCAGACTTCCGGCACGCCTCGATTAGAGCTTTTAACGTGTGGCAGTGGCGCAACTGCAACGCAGTCCGGGATTTCCGATACGAGAAGGGATCTTCGGGCTCATCCGGCCAGACTGCGTGATTCGCACGATCTGGCCACGTACGCTCCGGACATGAATTCCGCTTACCAATAGCTCATTAATCGTTGATCATGCTTTCAATTTCGTTTTTTGCAGCGATCAAAGAAGATCAAAGAACAGGAAAACCATATTCCTCAATAATTATTATTGCAATCCGAGAAATATGGCTATCCGGCAGTCGTTCTTTCAGAACATTTTTGCGTAAATCGAACCGCATTATTTCGCTTATAGCAATGCGACCACTCGCACGTCGCTCTGCTCGGACGACGCGACCACCTTGCCGTCCATGCGCCGGAACGTAATCGACACGGTCGCGTCACCGACGCGAAGGTTGCTGATCTCGAGCCAGTCGATGCCGTCCGGCAACATCGGCTGCTCGATCAGCACTTCGCGCCGCGCCGCATCGATCGTTACGCCGAGGCACGCCTCGAGCATCATGAACGGCGATCCGGCCGCCCACGCCTGCGGCAGGCATGCGACCGGGTACGCGGTCGGCGGCTCGCCGCGGCGTCGCTGGAAGCCGCAGAACAGCTCCGGCAGACGCATATCGAACTTGACCGCCGCCTGGAACAGCGCCTGCAGCAGATTGACGGCGGCCGGCTTGCCGCCGTAGCGCACGAGCCCGCGCGCGCAAAGCGCATTGTCATGCGGCCAGACCGAGCCGTTGTGATACGCCATCGGATTGAAGCGCGGCTGCCCCGCCGCAAGCGTGCGCACGCCCCAGCCCGTATGAAAGAGCGAGGATTCGAGCGTATGCGCGACCGCTTCGCCGCGCTCGCGCTTCGGCAATCCGAATGCGAGCAGATGCCCCGCGTTCGACGCGAGCACGCGGCACAGCTCGCCGTGGCCATCGAGTGCGATGCCGTAGAAATTCAGGTCCTCCATCCAGTACAACGCTTCGACGCGCTCGCGAATCGACGTCGCGCGCTGCGTGTAGCCCATCGCATCGCTCGTCAGGCCGCGCAGCGCCGCGAACTGCGCCATGGTGTCGAACGCGGCGCTCGCATACGCCTGCACTTCGACGAGCGCGATCGGGCCGTCCGGAAAGCGGCCGTCCGCATGGAACACGGAGTCGTGGCTGTCTTTCCAGCCCTGATTCGCGAGCCCGCCGTCGGAAGCGCGCTGATAGTCGAGCAAACCAAACCGGTTCTTGTCGCAGACGCCCGCGACCCACTTCGCCGCACGCTCGAGCGCTGGCCACAACTCGTCGACGAGCGCCGTGTCGCCGGTGCGCGTCACGTATGCGCCGGCCAGCACGATGAACAGCGGCGTCGTGTCGACGCCCCCGTAGTACAGCGCAAACGGCACTTCGCCCGTTGCCGCCATCTCGCCGCGCCGCAGTTCGTGCATGATCTTGCCGACCGCGGCGTCGCGAAATGCCGAATCTTCGAGCGCCTGATGCTTCGCGAGAAAGCGCAGCACGCCGCGCGCGAGCCCCGGCTGCAGCCATAACGACTGCAGCGAGGTAATCACCGCGTCGCGGCCGAATGGCGTGGAGAACCACGGGATGCCCGCATACGGATACGGACCTGTTTCGAGATCGGTGGTCAGCAGGCTCAAATCCGCCTGCGAACGGTCGATCCACGCGTTGAAGAGCGGATTGCTCGAACGCACGCGCGCCGACGCGCGGCGCCGCTCGCGCATCATCAGGTGCGCGTCGACGAGTGCCGCGCGCACCGCGGCGCGGCCGACGCGCGGACGCACGGTATCGATCTGCGACGTATGCGCTTCGCTGAACGAATGCGTGGGCTGCGGCACGTGCGCGTCGCCGCGCCCCTTGCCTTCGACTTCGACCGCCACCGACAGATAGATCGACAGGCAGGCCTGCGCCGGCAGGCGCACCGAATAATCGGCGCGGCCGGCGAGCAGCTTGTCCGGCGTGGGCGAAAAAGCGATGCGCACGCGGCGCGACACGTCGTCGAGGCCGATATAGTTGAGCAGCACTTCGCCGTTCTCGACGCGTGCCGGTTCGATCGTGCCTTGCTTCGGGCGCTTGAGACCGCGCACTTCGAACATGTCGCGGAAGTCGCTCGCAAACGAAATGGAGAGCGGCACGACCGCTTCATTCGTGCCGTAGTTCGTCAGTTCGATCGCTTCGTTCAGTACCGTGCCGCACAGCACGCGCACGCGCTCGACGTGAATCACGCCTTCCGGCGTGATGTCGCCGCCCAAAGGCGGCAGCGGACGATTCGTGAGGTGCGCGGTAAACGCCGTGTTGTCGCTGCTCACGCTACCCGACAGCAGCGACGGCGCGCGTCCGCCGAATGTGAGGCGCAATTGCGACAGCACCCGCGTATCGTTGACGAACAAGCCGTCGTCGACGCCGGTAATGTCGCCCAGTGGATCGTTGACGATGAATGTCCCGCCCGACTTCAAGACCGACTGGCTGGCACTGGCCACGTTCAGATTTTCCGGCGCGATGAATGCGCCGTCGTCTTCCTGCTCCTCGAAATCCGCGCGTTCCGTATGTGTCAGTCCACCTAGTGCTTCCGGATTCTGCATCAGCTCCCTCCCTGTGCTCGTCTGTGCTCGTCGATCATCGTTCCGATTTTAGAGGGTCTACGCGAAATGGGCACGCTTGCGTTGCGAGCATGCACGCGCGGTTTCGCAGTCGCACCCGGACGCACCGGGCAAATCGGCAAACCAACAGGAAAAAATGCGGATGATGCGGACACAGATGCAGTACGGACCAGGTGCCAATCGCGCGGTTTTGGCACGCCGCATGCGAGCGCGCGTACCGGCGATCGGGTCGATGCGCTCGCCGCGCGAGCGCTTCCGGGTAGATCCGAGCCGGATCCGGTTACATTCGCCTGGCATCAACGCTCGGCGAGCGGCTTCGCCTCGCGCGGCGTGTGCCCGACAAAGAGCTGACGCGGACGGCCGATCTTCTGCTCCGGGTCCGCAATCATCTCGTTCCACTGCGCGATCCAGCCCACCGTGCGTGCCATCGCGAAGATGCAGGTAAACATCGACGTCGGAATGCCAAGCGCGCGCTGCACGATGCCCGAATAGAAGTCGACGTTCGGGTACAGCTTGCGCGACACGAAGTATTCGTCTTCGAGCGCGATCTTCTCGAGCGCCATCGCGAGCTTGAACAGCGGGTCGTCGTGCAGACCCGTTTCCTCGAGCACTTCGTGGCACGTCTCGCGCATCAGCTTCGCGCGCGGGTCGTAGTTCTTGTACACGCGGTGACCGAAGCCCATCAGCTTCACGCCCGAGTTCTTGTCCTTCACCTGCTTGATGAATTCGGGAATGTTGTCCACCGTGCCGATTTCTTCGAGCATGTTCAGCGCCGCTTCGTTCGCGCCGCCGTGCGCCGGGCCCCACAGGCAGGCGATACCGGCCGCGATGCATGCAAACGGGTTCGCGCCCGACGAACCGGCGAGGCGCACCGTCGACGTCGACGCGTTCTGCTCGTGGTCCGCATGCAGGATCAGGATGCGGTCGAGCGCGCGCACGAGCACGTCGTTGACCTTGAATTCCTCGGCCGGCGTCGAGAACATCATGCGCATGAAGTTCGCGCTATACGACAGATCGTTCTGCGGATAAACGAACGGCTGGCCGATGCTGTACTTGTACGCCATCGCGACGAGCGTCGGCAGCTTCGCGATCATGCGGATCGCCGACACTTCGCGATGATCGGCATTCGTGATATCGAGCGAGTCGTGATAGAACGCGGACAGCGCGCCGACTGCCGCCACGAGAATCGCCATCGGGTGCGCATCGCGCCGAAAACCACGGAAGAAGATGTGCATCTGCTCATGCACCATCGTGTGGTTGACCACCGATTTCACAAACGCTTCCTTCTGCTGCGGATTCGGCAGATCGCCCTTCAACAGCAGATAGCACGTCTCGAGGAAGTCCGCGTTCTGCGCGAGGTTGTCGATCGGGAAACCGCGATACAGCAGTTCGCCCTTGTCGCCGTCGATGTAGGTGATCGAGGAATTGCACGACGCCGTCGACATAAACCCCGGGTCATACGTGAACTTGCCGGTCTGGCCATAGAGCCTGCGAATATCGACCACATCGGGACCCATCGAGCCCTTGTAGATCGGCAGTTCGATCTTCTCATTGCTATCGGAAAACGTTAGCGTTGCGTGTGCGCCTGAGCTGTTCATTCGGGGTCCTCGTATCAAACCATTGCTTGCAAGTCGACCTGCATTCTAAAGCCCGGGTTCGTCAACTTTGCGACGATATACGCAACAGTGATTACCGTCGAAAGAAACACTCGTCGGCGAGAAGGCCTTCGCGAAGCCGACAAAGTGAAAGAAAACGCTGCAAATGCAACAATCTTTTGTTCAGTGGAACGATACGGATCGCAAACGGGTCTGCGATACTGCAGTCATGCAACCGGTCGTCTGCGAGCCGCGCGAGATGTCTTTATGCGCAGACCTCCGGCACCAACTGAACAGGGATGTCAAACATGACGCTGAATATGGAAACGCTTTTCCCGGATACCGGCGAACAGGAAGAAGCCGTCGTCACCGCGCTCAATCATCAGGACATCGTTCTGGCGATGTCGGCGGCACTGGCCACCGAAAAAATCGCAGTGCTGCACATGCTCTACCCGCGCACCGACGCTCGCACTCACAGCAGCCTCGACAAGCTAGTCGACCAGCTGCATGCGCATGGGCTGCATGAAGTCGCGCGGCTGCTCTCGCAGGAGGCTCACTATCTGGTATTCCGGAGTCCGGCCAAAGCGTGGAAGGCGTTTCATGAAATCCGCAACGACTCGCTCGCCATCGGCGTGCATCTTTACTACTGCGGCCTCGTCGGCGAGGCCGCGGAGCGCGCGCTGGACGAAGACGCGCATCGCAAGCCCGCGCACAAGCGCAAGCACTGACAACGCGAGGCGCGCGGCGCGGGCGACAATGCAGGCGGTCACGCCCCAGCGCGAGTCGCTACACCGCGCACGAATTCGTCGACGTAGCGATTGAAGGCGGCCGGGTGCGCGAGATTCATTCCATGCGACGCGCCGTTCACGGTTTTCCGGCGCGCGTCCGGCAGCCATGATTGCAGCGCCGCGACGGCTCGTTTGAACATCTGCGGACTTTTCTCGCCGTCGATCAGCAATACCGGGCAGCGCACCTGCGACGCGTCGTCGGGCACATAGGCAGGTAGCGGATCGCGGAACTGGCGCGCCAGCGTGTGCGCGTTGTCCGTCGCCATCGTGCGAAACGCGGTCGTGCTCTTCGACCAGAAGCCAGGGCGGCTCACCGAATCGACGAACAGCTGCAGGCCCGCTTCCACCTTCCCTTCTTCGATCAGTTGCGCGGCACGCGCGCGCAACGCATTGACCGTTTCGGGCAGGTTCGCGACCGGCCGGCCGGCGATCTGCAGCGGACCGCCCGGGTCCGCCAGCGTCAGCGTGCGCACATGCTGCCGGTGTCGGCGCGCAAAATGAAACGATACACAGCCGCCGCGCGAATGGCCGATTACATGCGCCGGGCCCGCATCGAAACGATCGATGAATTCCGCGAGTTCGTCGGCATGGCGGCTCCAGCTGAACGGAAAGCGCGCCGGCGTCGCGCCATTGGGCCAGTAGTGCGTGAGGCTGATCGCAACGCAGCGATAGCGGTTCGACAGGCCGTCGAGCTGGGGCTGCCAGTAGCGGTAGTCGCATAGCGACCCGTGCACGAACAGCAGCAGTTCGCCTTCGCCGCGTTCGACGTACGGCACACGCAAGCCGCTGCTCAATTCGACGAAGGAGGGAGAGAAAGCGTGCGTGGCGGCGGGTGCATTCACAGGCGGAGATGGGCAAACAGTGACGAATGAGCGGACATCAGGCGATGTCCGACATTGTCACATACCTTTCAGAGCCGCTTTGCTTGCCCCCGCGACCCGCTTATTCGTACACGTAGGCGTCGACGAGTCCCGCTTCCGCTGCCGCGCCCGCGCCGCGCACCGCGCACGTCAGCGGCTCGTCGGCGACCCGCACGGTAAGACCCAGTTCGCCCGCGAGATAGCCGGTCAGATGCCCAAGCAGTGCGCCGCCGCCCGTCAGCACGATGCCGGCATGCGCGATGTCCGTAACGAGCTCGGGCGGCGCATTTTCGAGTGCCCCTTTCACCGCGACGAGCACCTGGCGCAGCGGCACCGCGATCGCATCGGCGACATCCTGCGTGCTGATCTCGATCGTGCGCGGCAGGCCGTCGTCGACGCTGCGGCCCGTCGCGAACATCTTTTCCTGCGGCACGTCGCGCAACGCCGAACCGATCGTCTTTTTCACGTGTTCCGCTGTCTGTTCGCCAAGCACGACGCCGTACATCGTGCGTACATAGTTGACGATCGCCTGGTCGAGCTGGTCGCCGCCGACGCGGATCGATCCGCTATACGCGACGCCGCCGAGCGCGATCACGCCGATTTCGGTCGTGCCGCCGCCGATATCGACAACCATCGAACCGGTTGCCTCAGACACCGGCAACCCCGCGCCGACCGCCGATGCCAGCGATTCTTCGATCAGGTTGACCTTCCATGCGCCCGCCGCGACCGCCGCTTCGCGGATCGCGCGCCGCTCGACCTGGGTCGCGCCGGCCGGTACGCAGATCGTGAAGGCCGCGCGGCGCGCGAAGAACGGCCGCGGCTTCGCCATGTCGACGAATTGCCGGATCATGTGCTCGGCGGCCGGGAAATTCGCGATCACACCGTGCCGCATCGGCCGCACCGGTTCGAGGTTGCCCGGCGCGCGCCCGAGCATCTGCTTCGCTTCGGCGCCGACTGCCGCGACGCGTCTGCGGCCTTCGGCCGACATCTGCTTCTGGAAGCACACGACCGAAGGCTGATTGACGACGATACCGCCGTCGTCGGTATAGATCAGGGTGTTGGCCGTGCCGAGGTCGACGGCGACGGAATAGTGGAACAAGCGTCCGAAAAGCGAAGAGCGGTTCAGCGAAGCTTGCGGCATCGATCGCGCCATATATCGGCTCTGTAGGTGTGTGGTTGGCTGTCCGGAAGGCGACGTCAGCGCAACGTCGGTAGCTCCATGGCGGCACGAAACGCTCGAACGCGCGGGCAGGCATGCCGCCGGCCCGTGCGTCGGGCATGTTGTTCAGGCTTATGACCACCGTTAACGGCGCGCCGCGGACGATCTTTAGCGCAACGTAAAGAACTCGCGTGCAACGCGAAAACACCTACAAAAAGCCTTCATTCGCGCGGGCGCCAGCGCAGCGCGCGGCGCGCGGCGCGCGGCGCGCGGGCAAAAGCTGACCATCGAGGCGCACCGCTTCGCGAACGCTTTTAGCGGAAATATCGCGCAGGCGTTTGGCCGAGCGAATCCCTGAACACAGCGATAAACGACGACACGTCGTTGTACCCGACGTCGAGCGCCACGCGCGTTACGCTCGCCCCGGCGCCGAGCCGCTCGAGCGCAATCAGCAAACGCAGTTGCTGCCGCCATTGCCCGAATGTCAGTCCGGTTTCCTTGACGAAGAGCCGCGCGGCCGTGCGCGCGGTCACGCCGGCGCCTGCCGCGAACTCTTCGAGCACGCCCGATTGAGCCGGATGCGCGCTCAACGCTTCGGCAATGCGCAGAATTCGCCGGTCGCGCGGGTAATGCAGCGACAGCGGCGCGGCCGCGAGCAATGGCAGACGGTCGACGATCACATCGATCAGGCGCGCCTCGGGGCCGTCGGGCGGATAGTCTTCGCCGAATTGGGCGGCCGCGAGCAGCAATTCGTCGACCAGCGGGTCGACCGACACGACGACGTTTTGCGCCGGCACGGGTACGGCATCGGTATCCGCATACAGCGTGCGGGTCACGACCGGAGTCAGCGACGTCGCGCGATGCGGCGCACCCGGCAGCAGCCACACCGCGTGATGCGGCGGCACGACCCACAGTCCGCGGTCGGTGCGCACGGTCAGCACCCCTTCGCTGACCTGCACGAACTGCACGCGGTGCTCCGCGTTCCACGGCTTGTCCAGCGCGTCGTGCCGCTCGGCGAGCACGATGACCGGGCGCTGCGCGAGGTTCGCTTCGATGGCGTCCATTGTCCGTTTTGCCGTGTCAGGTATCGAAACGGTGCGAGATTAGCACGTCGGCGATAAGTCTGCCGACGCGAGAGTCGAGTCATCCCGTAAAAACGAGATTTGACAAACTATCTTTAGATATATATCTTACGATATATCTTTAGATACATCGTCGTTCTTCCCGAGGAGTTCGTCATGCGCGATCATCGCCAGTTTCATTTCTCATCCAATAACGCCTTCCCGAGCCGTCCTGGATTGGCCGACGCATTCTCGCTGCACCGCCTGTGGCATGCGTGGCACGCCATCGGCCGCCATCACCACGGTCGCGGCGGCCGCTTTTCGGGCGGCGGCCCGGGTTTCGGCGGCTTCGGCGACGAAACCGACGGTTTCCCGCGCGGACGCAAGTTCACGTCCGACGATCTGCAGCTGCTATTGCTCGCGCTGATCGGCGAGCGGCCCAGTCACGGCTATGAACTGATCAAGGCGCTCGACGCGCGCTCGAACGGCTTCTACTCGCCGAGCCCGGGCATGGTGTACCCGGCGCTCACCTACCTCGAGGAACTCGGCTACGTCACCGTGCAGATGGAAGGCAACCGCAAGCGCTACGAACTGGCCGATGCAGGCCGCAGCTATCTGGCCGCGAACCGCGAACGCGCCGACCTGATGCTCGCGAAGCTCAGTCATATCGCCCGCAAGATGGACATGGTGCGGCGCGCGTTTTCCGGCGAGGCCGGCGATAGCGCAGGTAGCGAAGCCGGAGGCGATGAATTCGGCGGCGTTCGCGGCACGGCCTGGCTGCCCGAATTCATCGAGGCGCGCCGTGCACTGAAACACGCGCTGCTCCTGCGCGACAACGCATCGCCCGACGAGCAGCGCCGCATTGCCGCCATCCTCGCGCGCGCAACGGCCGAGATCGAAGGCAAAACCAGAGGCGGCGGCGATAAGGCCTGAGCACGGCCTGAATGGAGCCAAAGCCCGCTCGCAACCGAAAAGGAATTCGTTCATGCACGATCGCTCCGATCTTGCGGTGACGCGTGTGCGTCATCCACTGAAGTTCCGACTGCTGCAAGTCAAGCACGTGCGGCAGCTCACGCCGCATCTGACCCGCGTCACGCTGACCGGCGACGACCTCCACGACTTCGAGTCGGCCTCGTTCGACGACCATGTCAAAGTGTTCTTCCCGGCCCCCGGCGCGGAAAAGCCGTCGCTGCCGCAAACGGGTCCGGACGGACCCGTATTCGTTGCTGACGAACCGCGCCCCGTGGCACGCGACTTCACGCCGCGCCGCTACGACCGCGCCATGCGCGAGCTCGATCTCGAGTTCGCCTTGCACGAAGCAGGGCCCGCCGCCGAGTGGGCGGCGCAGGCACAGGCCGGCCAGTATCTTGGCGTCGGCGGCCCGCGCGGCTCGCTGGTCATTCCGACCGGGTTCGACTGGCACCTGCTGATCGGCGACGATACGGCGCTGCCCGCCATCGCGCGTCGACTCGAAGAGTTACCGGCAGGCACACGCGCCGCGGCAATCATCGAGGTCAGCGATCCGTCCGCGCGCATCGAATTTTCGACTGCATCGGATCTGTATAACGTGTGGTGCTATCGCAGCGAAGCGAAGTCGCGCGGCGAGGCGCTGCTGCAGGCTATCCGCGAAACGTGGATGCCCGACGGCGAAGGCTACGTCTGGGCAGCCGGTGAAGCGGCGACGATGCGCGCGGTGCGCTACCACCTCGTCAACGAGCGCGGCATCGACAAGTCGCGAATTCGCGCGGCGAGCTACTGGAAACAGGGCGCCGTTGCAGTACACGAAGCGCTCGACGATTGACGCGCCCGCGTCGTCATCCATCGTTAGCAAAGCGTACTCTTCGTTGTCATCGCAATTCCATCTCGGATGATCCGGCGCGAACCTGACGGCACGTGCGCGACAGCAGACATCGAAAAATTCCGGTATGTTTCGTGCCCACGTCGAACGCGGCGTCGCGGCGCACGAGCTTTCAAACTGAAGGCTTGCGCACCGCGCGATACGCCGCATCTGAAACCACGCGCACGAGAGAAAATACAATGGACGCGAGACAGCCTGCTCCTACAACCGCATCGCAACCGGAACGCCGCGACATCGTAAGCGTGCTCGTCTATCTGTTCGAGCGTGTGATGCCCGACCCGTTCGTACTGTCGATCGGGCTCACGCTCGTCGTGATCGTGTTGTCGATGCTGTTCGCGCCGAAAGCCGACATTCCGCACGTGCTCAGTGCATGGTATGGCGGCGCCTTCGGCATTCTCGGCTTCGCGCTGCAGATGATCCTGATTCTCGCGACCGGCTTTGCGATCGCCGATGCGCCGGTCGTGCAGCGCGCGCTGCGCTCGCTCGCCTCGCGCGTGCAGACGCCGACCAAAGCGGCACTCGTCGTGTTTCCGATCGTCGCGATTGCCGCATGGCTGAACTGGGGATTTGGACTCGTGGTCGGCGCGCTGCTCGCGCGCGAGATCGCGAGGCGCGTCGACGTCGATTTCGCGTGGCTCGTCGCGGGCAGCTATTCCGCGTGGTCGATCTGCAATAGCGGGCTGTCGAGTTCGATTGCGCTGTCGCAGGCTTCGCACGGCAACGCGCTGAATCTCGTCGAAAAAGCGACGGGCCAGGTCGTGCCGCTCACGCAAACAGTGTTCGCGCCGTTCGTGTTTGTGCCGACGGTCGCGATCGTCGTCGTGATGACGTTTATCTTCATCAGGATGCATCCGCGCGATGCGAAGATCACGACGCTGCGAGACGAAGCCGTGGCGCCCGCCGACGATCCGCACGCGCGCAATGCCGATGACGGCTCGCTTGCCGCGCGACTCGAACAGTCGATGCTCGGCACGCTGCTGCTGCTCGCAATGGGCGTCGGCTATATCGCGATGCAGTGGCATGAGAAGGGCTTCGAGCTCGACATCGACACGACCATTCTGATCTTTCTGCTCGCCGGGCTCGCGCTGCAGCGCACGCCGATCGCTTACGCCGATGCGATTCGCCGCGCGGCGCGCCAGACCGGCTCGATGCTGCTGCAATATCCGATGTACGGCGGCATCATGGGCATCATGAGCGGCACGGGCCTCGCATCGGTCATCGCCAAGACGTTCGTCGCAGTCGCGACGCCGAGCACGCTCGCGCTGTGGAGCTATCTGAGCTCGCTCATCATCACGTTGCTGATTCCGAGCGCGGGCGGTCATTGGGCCGTGCAGGGGCCGTTCGTTCTGCCGGCGGCATTGAGCCTGCATGCGCCGGTCGCGCGCACCGCGATGGGCGTCGCGATGGCGGAAAACGTGTCGAACATGCTGCAGCCGTTCTGGGCCGTGCCGGTCGTCGCGATTGCCGGTATCCGGATTCAGCGCGTGATGGGCTATACCGCGGTGACGTTTTTCGTGTCGCTGGTCATTTACGCGGTGTCGTTGTGGCTCGTGCCGTGACGTGTCGGCTTCTGCCTCGCGCGATCAGGCCGTATCGTCGTCGCGCCGGTACAGCCTGATCACCGACGAGAAATCGAGCTTGCCCGCACCGTTTGTGCTCATCGCCTGATACAGCTGCTGCGCGAGTGCGCCAAGAAAGACCGGTTGCCGCACGAGCTTAGCGGCGTCGTTCGCGAGACCCAGATCTTTGAGCATCAGATCGATTTCGAAGCCGCCCGTATAGCCGCGCGACGACGGTGCGGTATCGAGCACGCCCGGAAACGGGTTGTACGTATCGGAACTCCAGCAGCGCCCCGTCGACGTATTCATGATGCCGGCCAGCACCTTCGGATCGATGCCGAGCGCAGCGCCTAGCGCCATGCCCTCCGCCACGCCCGCCATCGTGATGCCGAGCACGAGGTTATTGCAGATCTTCGCAACCTGCCCTGTGCCCGTGTCCCCGCAATGCACGATGTTGCGGCCCATCGCCGACAACACCGGCTTCACACGTTCGTAGGCTTGCGCACTGCCGCCGACCATAAAGGTCAGCGTGCCTGCCACAGCGCCGCCCGTGCCGCCCGAGACCGGTGCATCGACGAATGCATTGCCCTGCTGCTGCGCAAGCGCCGCGAACGCCTTCACGCTCGCCGGATCGATCGTGCTCGAATCGACGATCGTTACGCCGCGTGCGATGCCGGCGAGAATGCCGTCGTCGCCGGTCAGTACGCTCTTGACGTGCGCGGCGGCCGGCAGCATCGTGATCACGCATTGCGCGTCGGTCGACGCCGCTTTCGGCGACGCGGCCGCCTGCGCGCCCGCTTCCACGAGTGCCTGCACGGCCGGCGCGCTGACGTCGAACACATGCAGAACGTGACCCGCATTCAGCAGATTGCGCGCCATCGGCGTACCCATGTTGCCGAGCCCTACGAAACCAATTCTCATCGTGCCGTCTCCGGTGGGGTCCGCATGCGACGCGCCTGTCAACGCACCTCAGCGCGCTTCAATGCGCTTCAACGTACTTCGGTTCAGGTCAGCGCAAATCGGGAAAGTCCTCTTCCCAATACTCGCCGGGCATGCGCGCCGGCTCCGCGGTGCGATCAAGCTCGCGACAGCGCAGCTCGACGCGGCGAATCTTTCCCGAGATCGTCTTCGGCAGTTCGCTGAACTGCAAGCGGCGAATCCGCTTGTACGGCGCGAGCTTCTCGCGGGCAAAACGAAACACGTCGCGTGCCACTTCGGGGCTCGCGTCGAAGCCGTGACGCACGGTGACGAACGCCTTCGGCACCGACGCGCGCAGCGCATCGGGGCTCGGCACCACCCCCGCTTCGGCAATGGCCTCGTGCTCGATCAGTACACTTTCGATCTCGAACGGGCTCAGCCGGTAATCGGACGACTTGAACACGTCGTCAGACCGGCCGACGTAGACGAGGTAGCCGTCGTCGCGCCTGAATGCAACATCGGACGTGTGGTAGTAGCCGTTGCGCATCGCGTTCGCATTTGCCGCTTCGTTGTTCGCGTAGCCGGTCATCAAGCCAAGCGGGCTCGCCGAAAGCGGCAGCGCGATTTCGCCCTCCGCAACGGGCTGATCGTCCGCATCGACGAGTTCGACCCGATAACCGGGCAGCGGCCGTCCCATCGAACCGGGTACCACCGGCTGCCCCGGCGAGTTACCGACCTGACACGTCGTCTCGGTCTGGCCGTAGCCATCGCGTATCGTGATGTTCCACGCGTGGCGCACGCGCTCGATGACCTCCGGATTCAGCGGCTCCCCCGCGCCGACAATCTCGCGCAACTTCACCGGATACGAAGCAAGCGGCTCCTGCACAAGCATGCGCCACACGGTCGGTGGCGCGCACAGCGTCGTCACGTTGCAGCGCACCAGGACCGTTAGCGTGTCTTTCGGCACGAAGCGCGCGAAGTTGTAGACGAACACGCACGCCTGCGCATTCCACGGCGCAAAGAAACAGCTCCATGCATGCTTCGCCCAGCCCGGCGAACTGATATTCCAGTGAATATCGCCCGGCTGCAGACCGATCCAGTACATGGTCGACAGATGGCCCACCGGATAGCTCGCATGCGTGTGTTCGACGAGCTTCGGCTTCGACGTCGTACCGGACGTGAAATACAGCAGCATCGGATCGCTCGCGCGCGTGCGGCCATCGGGCGCGAACGATGAAGAGGCCTCATAAGCGGCGGCTATATCGGTCCAGCCGTCGCGCGGCGCCCCCACGCAGACACGCGTGAGCGGCACGTCGAGCGCATCGAATTTCGCGAGTTCCGCGCCATCGACAATCGCGACGGTCGCGCCGCCCAGTTGCACGCGATCGCGCACATCGTCGGCCGATAGCTGGGTGGTGGCCGGCAGCACGATCGCGCCGAGCTTCATCGCGGCGAGCATCGTGTCCCACAGCTCGACGCGATTCGGCAGCATCAGCAGCAGACGGTCGCCGCGGCCCACGCCAAGGCCGCGCAGGAAGTTCGCCACGCGATTCGAACGCTCCGCCATCTGCGCATACGAAAGCGTGAGGCCGCGGCCCTCGGTGTCGTCGACGATCCACAGTGCCGGGCGCTCATTGCCGCGCGCGATAACGTCGAAGTAGTCGAGCGCCCAGTTGAAGTCGTCGAGAACCGGCCAGCGGAACTCGCGATAGGCGCGCTCGTAGTCGGTGCGATGGCGCAACAACAGATCGCGCGCTTCCAGAAAGCTGTCGGCTGCTGTCATGGTTGTCTCCAGTACCATGCCGCGTTATCCCGGCGTGCGCTTCAACGCGTGGCTGGACATCGTCGCGTGTCGGCGCGAATGCGCTCTATTGGCGGACATTCTGCACGCAAACGTGCCGCGCGATAACACCTGTTTGGACTTCGATCAATTCATCGCGGACTCGCCGCGCATTCGTCCCGCATTCATCCCGCATTTCCCGCGCATCGATCGATTTCCGACTAAGCTTGATAACAGGCCTCCTTTTGGGGCTGGTCGCCGCCGGCGCCGGGATCCGCCCGGCGGCGCGCCGGCCGTCGGCGATGAGAATCTACCCGTTTCTCCCGTACCGGCAACCCGGCCCGACGTCCAGACGCCGCATCGCATGCGGCGCGGCGCGGGTGGCGGGCGCGACGATGCACCGCACGCCACGCGGCCCGCACCTGCGTGCGGCTGCGGTGCGAATGCTGCGGCTGGCCGCCGCTTCGATGGCCTTCGCTATCTTCACGGGCCAAGGCCCAACCGGTTTCGGCATGTCGGCGGCCTATGCCGCCGAAACCAGCGACAATCCCGCGGCCGCCGCGACGCCACACGTGATCGTGATTCCGGTCAGCGGCGCGATCGGCCCGGCGAGCGCGGACTTCATCGTGCGCGGACTCGCGCGCGCCGCGCACGAGCATGCGGCGTTGGCAGTGCTGCAGCTCGATACGCCCGGCGGGCTCGACACGTCGATGCGACAGATCATCAAGGCGATGCTCGGCTCGCCGGTGCCCGTCGCCAGCTATATCGCCCCGGGCGGCGCACGCGCCGCGAGTGCCGGCACTTATATCGTCTATGCAAGCCAGATCGCCGCCATGGCGCCGGGCACGAATCTCGGCGCCGCCACGCCGGTGCAGATCGGCATGGGCGGTTCCGACGCGCCGAAACCGGGCGCGGGCCCGGCGCTGCCCGGCCTCGCGCCGGACAGCAAGCCCGGCGGTGAGGCTTCCGCGGCTTCGTCGGCCTCCGCAGCCGCCCCATCGCCCGCGCTCGATACGCAATCGACCGAAATCCGCAAGCAGGTGCAGGATGCGTCCGCCTACATTCGCGGCCTCGCCCAGCTGCGCGGGCGCAACGCGGACTGGGCCGAGCGGGCGGTGCGCGAAGCCGTGAGCCTGTCCGCACGCGAAGCGCTCGAACAGAAGGTCGTCGACGTCGTCGCCCGCGACCTTCCCGATCTGTTGCGGCAGCTGGATGGCCGAACCGTCACCACCGCCGACGGAGACCATCGCCTCGCCGTCGCGCACGCCGACGTGATCACGCTCGAGCCGGACTGGCGCAGCCGCTTCCTCGCGGTGATCACCGATCCGAACGTGGCGCTGATTCTGCTGATGATCGGCATGTATGGCCTGTTCTTCGAGTTCGCGAATCCGGGCTTCGTGCTGCCGGGCGTGGTGGGCACGATCAGCCTGCTGGTCGGCCTCTTCGCGCTGCAATTGCTGCCTGTCAACTATGTGGGACTCGGTCTGATTTTCCTCGGCCTCGCTTTCCTGATCGCCGAGGCCTTTTTGCCGACGTTCGGCTCGCTCGGCTTCGGCGGCGTCGTCGCGTTTGCGATCGGCGCACTGATGCTGATCGATACCGATGTGCCCGGCTTCGGCATTCCGCTGCCGATGATCGCCGGCGTCACGCTGTTCGGCGCCCTGTTCGTGTTCACCGTGTCGAGCGTCGCGCTGCGTGCGCGGCGGCAACCGGTCGTGACGGGCTCCGAAGCAATGATCGGCAGCATCGGCGTGGTGCTCGACGACGGTCTCGTGCCGGGCGACAACACCGGCGACGGCGGTGGCACTGGCTGGGCGCGCGTGCATGGCGAACGCTGGCGCGTCGAGAGCAGCGAGCTGCTGCCCGCAGGCCACACGGTACGCGTGACCGGCCGCCGCGGACTTACGCTGACAGTCGTGCCGGCCGGTGCGGCATCACAACAGGGAGAACGCAGATGATCGGTTTCACGTTCGGTTTCGGCAGCATTCTGATTGTGGTCGTGGCACTGCTGATCGCGTCGTCGATCCGCATTTTTCGCGAGTACGAACGCGGCGTCGTGTTCATGCTCGGGCGCTTCTGGAAGGTCAAGGGACCGGGACTCGTGCTGATCATTCCGGTCGTGCAGCAGGTCGTGCGGATGGATCTGCGCACGATCGTATTCGACGTGCCGCCGCAGGACGTCATTACGCGCGACAACGTGTCGGTCAAGGTGAATGCGGTGGTCTACTTTCGCGTCGTCGATCCGGAGCGCGCGGTCATCCAGGTCGCGCGCTACCTCGAAGCCACGAGCCAGCTCGCGCAAACCACGCTGCGCGCGGTGCTCGGCAAGCACGAACTCGACGAACTGCTCTCCGAGCGCGAGCAACTGAACGCGGACATCCAGAAGGTGCTCGATGCGCAGACCGACGCCTGGGGCATCAAGGTATCGACGGTCGAAATCAAGCACGTGGACATCAACGAAACGATGATCCGTGCGATCGCGCGGCAAGCGGAGGCGGAACGCGAACGGCGCGCAAAGGTCATTCACGCCGAAGGCGAACTGCAAGCGTCGGAAAAGCTGCTCAATGCAGCACGGATGCTTGCGCAGCAGCCGCAGGCGATGCAACTGCGGTATCTGCAAACGCTCACGACCATCGCAGCCGACAAGAATTCGACGATCGTGTTTCCGCTGCCGATCGACGTAATCACCGCGGTACTCGACCGGATGGGCAAGCCCACGCAAATGTGAGCGTGCCTATTGCGCACGACAGTTCGCTTGTGCCTCACGCGCTTTGACGAGCCGCTCTAGAATGGGAATGCACTGCTTCGACTTGTTGAGGACGCAACCATGAAACGCATTCCTCGTATTGTTCTTTGTGCGATCGCCGGCGTCTTGTGCTCGACCTATGCCTTTGCGGATACGCCCACGGCCGGGTATGACCCGTCGGCACCGAAGACGCGCGCGCAAGTGATCGCCGATTTTGCCGAATGGCGCGCGGCGGGCTACGATCCAGACGACTGGATCGATTATCCGGAGAATGCCATCGCCGCGGGCAGGATCGTGGCCGCGCGCCGCGCGGCGCAAGCGGCAAATCCGTCGCCGCAGTAAGCGCCCAGCACGCAAGGTCCGCGAAACGTTCGATGCCGCGGACCTTTTCCTATCTAACGTTTTCTGCCGATCGCGTTTCTGCCGCTCCCCCTTAGCGGCATTCTACGAACCCCGCCCGCCTTTATCCGGGTTTTTCCTGTCGAACCGCAACGGTTTGGCGATTCCCTGATCGCACGCACGAGATTGCGCCAATCAAGGAATTCGCGAAGATGTGCGCCCCGAATTTGTTCATATAAACTCCGCACAACTATCGAGGTTGTCCTGCTGCCCCGCGGCCGATTCATGTTTACAATCCGCCGCGTGGCTGTCCCGGACCGGCAGCCGCCCGACCGGCAGTCTTCTTCGACAACAACGACTCAACCCGACGAGAGAATCGGCACATGGACTCCGTAAAACGGTATTTCGGCTTCGACGAAGCAGGCACGACCCTGCGCACGGAAGTACTCGCAGGCGTGACCACCTTCCTGACGATGGCCTACATCATCTTCGTCAACCCCGCGATTCTCGGCGACGCCGGCATGCCGAAAGACTCCGTGTTCGTCGCGACCTGCATCGTCGCGGCGCTCGCGTCCATCATCATGGGTCTCTACGCGAACTATCCGATCGCGCTCGCGCCGGGCATGGGACTCAACGCCTATTTCGCGTACACGGTCGTCAAAGGCATGCACTTCCCGTGGCAAGCGGCACTCGGCGCCGTGTTCATTTCCGGGTGCCTTTTCATGATCGTCACGCTGTTCCGTGTGCGCGAGGTGATCGTCAACGGCATTCCGCATTCGATCCGCATCGCGATTACCGGCGGCATCGGGCTCTTTCTCGCCATCATTTCGCTGAAGTCCGCCGGCATCGTCACCGGCAATCCGGCCACGCTCGTCACGCTTGGCAATCTTCACGACGCGCATGCCGTGCTCGCCATCGTCGGCTTCTTCGCGATCGTCACGCTCGACTATCTGCGCATCCGCGGTGCGATTCTGATCGGCATCGTCGGCGTAACGGTGTTGAGCTTTTTCTTCGGCGGCAACGAGTTCCACGGCATCGTGTCGATGCCGCCGTCGATCGAACCGACGCTGTTCAAGCTCGACATTCGCGGCGCCCTGTCGACCGGCGTGCTCAATGTCGTGCTCGTCTTCTTTCTGGTCGAACTGTTCGATGCGACAGGCACGCTGATGGGCGTCGCCAACCGCGCGGGGCTGCTCGTGCACGGCAAGATGCATCGGCTCAACCGCGCGCTGCTCGCGGACAGCACCGCGATTCTCGCGGGCTCGGTGCTCGGCACCTCGTCGACGACCGCGTATATCGAAAGCGCGTCCGGCGTGCAGGCCGGCGGGCGCACCGGCGCGACCGCGCTCACCGTCGCCGTGCTGTTCCTGCTGAGCCTCTTCTTCGCTCCGCTGGCCGGTGTCGTGCCGGCTTATGCGACGGCGCCCGCGCTGCTCTATGTGTCGTGCCTGATGCTGCGCGAAATGGCCGACCTGCCGTGGGACGATGCGACCGAGGTCGTGCCCGCGGCGCTCACCGCGTTGCTGATGCCGTTCACCTATTCGATCGCGAATGGGGTCGCGTTCGGCTTTATCTCTTATGCAGGGCTCAAGCTGCTGACGGGACAGGCGCGGCAAGTGAAGCCCGTCGTATGGATCATCGCGGCGGTCTTCCTGCTGCGCTTTTTGTACCTCGGCGCGGAATAGCCGCGGGCGGCCTGTCTGTCGCTTCGGTTGCCACGACCATTCGTTACAGGAACAAGATCCGTTTAGGAGCAGTGCATGTCCGCTTACACGACGCAGGAACGCTATTCAAAGCCTGCGATCTTTTTTCATTGGGCCATTTTTCTGCTGGTCGCGACTGCCTTCTTTGCGATCGAAATTCGCGGACCGAAAGGCAGCGACAGCCGCACGCTATGGACTGCCGTGCACATGTGGGCCGGCGCGCTCGTGCTCTCGCTCGCCGTGTTGCGGCTGCTATGGCGCCTGTTGCACGGCGTGCCCGCCGAAGTGGAAACGAATGCGCTATTGACCTTTCTCGCGCGGCTCGTTCATCTCGCGCTGTATCTGTTTATCTTCGCGCAGCCGCTGCTCGGCATTCTGATGATCAACGCCGGCGGTCATCCGGTCACGCTTGCCGGCACTAACCTTCAGATCGTGCTCGTGGGCGCCGACCCCGGCGCGCGGCACGCGCTGCACGACGCGCACGTGTGGCTCGGCAATGCGTTCTACTGGGTGATTGGTCTACATGCGCTGGCGGCGATCGCGCATCAAGTGCTGTTCAGGGATCGCACGCTGCAGCGAATGATGTAGCGTGCGCGCCGGCTACGAGCGAACGTTCGCCTCGTAAAACCGCACATAGCCGCTGCGCAACACCGCGCATTGCGCGCGCGTCTCCGAGAGCAGCCGGCGCGTCGCGGCTTCGATTCGCGAGCGGTGCGCGTCGAACGCGCCCAGCATGTCTTCGATGCGCGGCGACGCCGCGCCGAAATGGTCTTCGAGTGCCTCGGCCGTAATCGTGCACTCCACCCGTTCACCATCGACCATCGCCGTAAAAGCCAGGGTCAGCTCTCGCCCCGAATATTGAGGGGGCACGTTCGGGAAAATGATCTGCATGGGAATCGCCTGCCGGGTGGAACGTCGTTGCCGTGGCCGCGCCTGCCCTTCGAGTGCCTCCGTCTGGAACGCAGGCGCGGGTCGAACCGCCGCGGACTGTGCGCAAGCGCACGCCCGAAACGATTTCATTCACTTTAGACGACTTCCGCCGTGCCGCAAGTTTTCCGTTGACGCACACCATCGCGGTGCCTGGAGGGAGCGAAACAGGAGCAAAACGGGAGCAAAACGAGCCCCGCCGCGGTGCAAAAAAGCGCCTGACGCGTCGCGCGGACGGTTCAAGTGTCCTTCTTCAACAGGCAGAGCGCACGGCGGGAAGTCGGCCGCCGGGCCGGTCGCAGTTGCCCGCGTATAGCGCCAGCGTCTGCGCGCAATCGGCGAATGAACGCATAACACTTCTAACGAGTGCCTCTGGCTGCGCGGGAAACGCCAGCTTCCCACGCCTGCTGTGCCCAATGGCCGCGGCGTCCTGTAACATGAACCACTGACCGGCAACCGTATGCTGCAGTGCCAAATAAATGGCATGAAGACACGACGAAGCCGCCCGTCTCCACGCGGACGCGGCTTTGCATTCCACCGGAGACAAGCCTGTGAATCATCGTCCCGCTGCTGGACCCCCTGCTGGGCAGGTCGTCGGGCAACCCGGTGCTCGACTCGACGTGATCGCCCAGGCGCACGCGCGCTCGCGCGATTTCGGTCTGCAAGCGCATGAGGCGCCGGATTTCCATCCGCTGCGGCATACGCAGTTGCAGGACATCGTCGAACGCAACCAGTCGCTTTACTCGCATGCGCTGCCGGTCATGGAAACGCTGCATGCGCAGATCGTCGATACGCAAAGCATGGTGCTGTTGACCGACAGCAACGGCGTGATCCTGCACAGCCTCGGCGACAGCGACTTCGTCGAGAAAGCGCGACGCGTGGCGCTATGCCCCGGCGTGTCGTGGGCCGAGGCCGATCGCGGTACGAACGCGATCGGCACCGCGCTCGCGGACGGGCGGCCGACCGTCGTGCACGGCGGCGAACATTTTCTGCATGCGAACCGCGTGCTCAGCTGTTCGTGCGCGCCGACTGCCGACCCGTACGGCCATACGATCGGCGCACTCGACGTGAGCGGCGATACGCGCGGCTTTCACAAACATACGCTTGCGCTCGTGCGGATGTCCGCGCAGATCATCGAGAATCACCTGTTTGCGAACCAGTTTGGCGACGCCGTGCGTGTGCGCTTCCATGCGCGAGCGGAATTCATCGGCACGCTGTTCGAAGGGCTCGCCGCGTTCTCGCGCGACGGCTGCTTTCTCTCTGCGAATCGCAGCGCGCTATTCCAGTTCGGACGGCCGCTCGCCGCGCTCGAGCGGCTGCCGTTCGACGCGCTGTTCGGCGCGCCGTTCGCGGCGCTCGTCAGCGAAGCGGAGCACGCACCCGGCGAATGCATGACGCTAACCCTGCCAAGCGGCGTGCGCGTTGTTGCGCGAGCCGAATGTCGTGCGCGGCCTGCGTTCAGCGCCGGCGCATCGAGTGACAGCGAGGGCGACCGCCGCCGCGATCCCGGCGGCTGCGCATCGGCCAAAGCGCCGGCCGGCGCGGGGCGCGTACGTCCCGAACCGCATGCGGTGAGCTTCGCGACGCTCGATACCGGGGACGCGAGAATGGCCGAGGTTCTGCGCCGGGTCGAAAAGATCGGCGGCCGCGACATTCCGCTGCTCGTGCTCGGCAAAACCGGCACTGGCAAGGAATGGCTTGCCCGCGCGTTTCACTACGAATCGCCGCGCCGCGCGGCGCCATTCGTTGCCGTCAATTGTGCATCGCTGCCCGACACGCTGATCGAAGCGGAGCTGTTCGGCTACGAGGACGGCGCCTTCACCGGCGCACGCAAGCGCGGCAATGCCGGCAAGATCGTGCAGGCCGACGGCGGCACGCTCTTTCTCGATGAAATCGGCGACATGCCGCTGGCGCAGCAGGTGCGGCTGATGCGCGTGCTGCAGGAGCGCGCGGTCGTACCGCTCGGCGGCGCGCGGGCGATCCCGGTCGATCTGAGGATCATTTGCGCGACGCATCGCAACCTGCGCGCGATGATCGGCGCAGGCACGTTCCGCGAAGACCTGTATTACCGGATCAACGGTCTCGCCGTCACCTTGCCCGCGTTGTGCGAGCGCACTGATTTGCCCACGCTCGTCGAACGGATACTGGCGCGGCAGCAACGTGAGGAACCGCGCACTCCATCGCGCGTGCATCGCGACGTACTGGAACTGTTCGGCCGTTGCCTATGGCCCGGCAATCTACGGCAACTGTCGAACGTACTGCGCACGGCCGGCATCATGGCGGAAGGCGCGGACGCAATCGGTATCGGGCATCTGCCCGAGGATTTTCTCGAAGACCATGCAGCGGCGCAAAGACGGGAACTCGACGGCCAGGAAGCCGCCTTCGTCGTCGGGGACGATGCCGCGTTGCGCGCTCAGTCGACGTGTTCTTCCCGCTCCGCCGAACGCCCCGCCCGCATGACCGAATGGCAGGCCGCGCTCATCGAGCAGACGTTGACACGGCATGGCGGCAACATCTCCGCGGCGTCGCGTGAACTGGGACTCGCGCGCAACACCGTATACCGCTATCTGCGTATGCGCGGCGCGCACTAAGCGCACTGCGCCACAACGACCGGCAATGGCCACGCGACACGAACTCAAACGATTCCGCACGAACCTCGCCGACGAACTCGACAGCGCCGCGCTATACGACACGCTCGCACGCGTCGAGAAAGACCCGGCGCGCCGCGCGGTATTCGCGCAACTGGCCGGCGCGGAACGCGAGCACGCGAACGTCTGGCTCGACAAGCTGCGCGCGAGCGGCGAGCGCGCGCGGACACACCGTCCGAGTGCGAAGACTTACCTGATGCGCGCGTTGATCCATACGCTCGGACCGTCGTCCGTGCTGCCGGCGCTCGCGGCCGCGGAAACCGCGGACCGCGACAAGTACGCGCATCAGCCCGACGCCGCACAGCTTTCGGCGGACGAGCAGCGTCATGCGGCAGTGATGGAGGCCGTCGTCGCACAAGACATGCAGCGCGCAAGAAGGCTGCTGGCCACGCGCGCGCGTCGGCACTTCACGCCTTCGGTCGCGCGCGCGGTCGAAGCGGAGCCCTGGCACAAGGGCGTCGCATCGGGCAACGAACTGCGCGCCGCTGTGCTCGGCGCAAACGACGGACTCGTGTCGAACTTCTGCCTGATCATGGGCATCGCGGGCGCGGGCACCAGCAATAAGGCCATCATGCTGACCGGCTTCGCCGGCCTGATCGCGGGCGCGTGCTCGATGGCGCTCGGCGAATGGCTGTCGGTCACGAATGCCCGTGAACTCGCGCGCGCGCAGATCGCAAAGGAAGCAGACGAGCTCGAGCATGCACCTGATGCGGAACGCCGCGAGCTTGCGATAATCTACGAGGCGAAAGGCATCGACCGCGCAGAAGCGAACCGTGTCGCCGAGCAAATCATGCGCGACAAACAGAAGGCGCTCGACACGCTGACGCGCGAAGAGTTGGGTATCGACCCAGCGGAGCTCGGCGGTAATCCGTGGTCCGCAGCGGGGATGTCGTTCTGTCTGTTTTCGCTCGGCGCGCTTTTTCCCGTGCTGCCGTTTCTCTGGGCGCAAGGCAGCGCGGCAATCGCGCAATGCGTGGCGCTCAGCGCGTTCGCACTCGCGGCGGTCGGCGTGTTCACATCGCTATTCAACGGTCGCGGTGCCGCGTTTTCAGCGATGCGCCAGATCGTGATCGGACTCGTTGCGGCTGCGTTCACCTTTGGGGTCGGGCATTTGCTGGGCGTGTCGATTTCGTGATCTTGCGATCGTGGATTTTTTAACCCCGTCGCCGCGTCATCGTGCCATCATGCCATTGGGTCTCGGTGCGTGAAGACGCAGCCGCGTGCGAGCGGGAGTTCCGTTAAACTCCGCTACGCTTGCTCCGCGCATGGCTTATGCGCCTCTCCGCCTACCGCCTACCCGTCCACCGGCTAATTGCAATGCTCGACCCTGACACAACGCACACGGTCCTTATAGAACCGCTCGGACGCATGTTCGAGGCACCCGAGTCGTTGACCGTGCTCGAAGCGGCCGCCTTCGCCGGTTTGCGTTTGCCGCGCTCATGCCGCAATGGCACGTGCCGCACCTGCCTGTGCAAAATGACGTCGGGCAGCGTGCGCTATCAGATCGAATGGCCCGGCGTCAGTGCCGAGGAAAAGGCAGAGGGCTATATCCTGCCGTGCGTGGCCATCGCCGAAAGCGATCTTGCAATCGAGGTGACGGGCGTGCAGGAGATGTGAGCGTCGGACCACTCGCGGCGCGGACCGCGAGTCGACCGATCTCGACGAAGAATCAGAAGTCGAGCTGATCCGCAGTGATGTCAAGCGCGGCAGCGATTTTCTCGCGCGTGGATCGACGCAAACGGTCGCTGCTTTCCTGCTGCGCATAGGCCGATTGGCTAATGCCGAGCCGCTGCGCGACTTCGGCCTGAGTCAAACCCAAATGCTCGCGCCACGCGCGTACAGGCGTCGCACCGTCAACCGTGCGGCTCACCACATCATGAGGAATCAACCCGCGTTCGCCGCTGCGCTCGGCCAGATACTGCATATACGGAATGACCACGAACGCCGGCGTACCGTCAGCGCCCGTTATAAGTTGAATATTAGTAGGTGCGTTCATCGCGTTTCCTCACTTCTTCGATCTCGACAACCTTGATTTCGCCGTCCCAGTTGAACAACACCCGAAAGTCGCCAGTGCGAAGCCGGTAGCTTGCAAATGGTTCGTCAAATGCACGACATTCTGACCCTTCAGCCGTCTTTTCGGCGACGGTTCATAGCGGCATGTCTGCCGCTGTCAGCTTTGATGGCTGACTTGCTGTTAGTGATGCAGATCGTCTGGGACGTTGACGTCGTGCCTGCTTCCTCGCGTCCGCACACTCGCATATCGCACCTGTTTGCGGACCATACGAAAACTCTGAAAAGTGGCCGCAGCAGGAAGCGTTCGTACGGCGCGTCGTTCGATCTCGACGGGCAACCTATAATCGCCGGGTCGACACTCGACATCGCGACGCGACAGCCCGCACATCACCCTGTTCAACGACACACAAACCCGCATGGACTTCGACGTCATCGTTCTCGGCGCCGGCATCATCGGCGTTTCATCGGCTGTGCATCTGCAGGACCGCGCGCTACGCGTCGCGCTCGTCGACCGCCGCGGTCCCGGCGAAGAAACGAGCTTCGGCAACGCGGGGCTCATCGAGCGTTCGTCGATCGTGCCGTATGGCTTTCCGCGCCAGTTGCGCACATTGCTGCGCTACGCACGCAATCGTTCCACCGATCTCTACTGGGATTACCGGGCACTGCCGTCCTACGCCGGATGGCTAATGCGCTACTGGTGGGAATCGCAGCCGCAACGCCATGCGGCCGCAGCACGCGACATGCTGCCGCTCATCGGCGCGTGCATCGCCGAGCACGACGCCTTCATCGCACGCGCAGGCGCAGGCGCACTCGTGCACGACGGCGGTTGGATCGAGGCATACCGCACACCCGCCGCATTCGACAAGGAACGCGCAGCAGCGCAAGCCGACGCGCACGCGCACGGCCTGCGCGTCGAACCGCTCGATGCGGCTGCGCTACGCAGACGCGAGCCGGGCATCGGCGCAGACATCTGCGGCGGTTTGCACTGGCGCGATCCGAAAAGCGTGCGCAGCCCGGGTGCGCTCGTAAAAAGCTATGCGCGGCTTTTCGAAAGCACCGGTGGCGTATTCATCAATGGCGACGCAACGACGCTGCGCGCGGAAGGCGGCGCATGGACTGTCGAAACGGCATCCGGGCGACTCAGTGCACCCAACGTCGTGGTTGCGCTCGGCCCATGGTCGGATCTGGTGTTCGAGCCGCTCGGGTATCGCATTCCGCTGCGTGCGAAGCGCGGCTACCACATGCACTACCGGCCGACGCGCACACCGTTGTCGGTGCCTGTCGTCGATATCGAGTGCGGCTATGTCGTGGCGCCGATGGAGAACGGCCGGCTGCGCGTCACGACCGGCGCCGAGCTTGCGACCCGCGGCAGCCCGCCCACCGGCATTCAGCTTGCGCGCGTCGAGCCGCTCGCGCGCGCCGCGTTCGGCATCGGCGAACGGCTCGATCAGGCGCCCTGGCTCGGCATGCGCCCGTGCACGCCGGACATGCGGCCTGTAATCGGGCCCGCGCCGCGGCATCGCGGCTTGTGGTTCGCATTCGGCCATAACCATCATGGGCTCACGCTCGGCCCCGTCACGGGCCGGCTGCTTGCCGAAATGATGACTGGCTCCACGCCGTTTACAGATCCACGGCCGTATCGCGTCGAACGCTTCGGCTAAGGTCGTGTGTGCCGCTTCGTAACGTCGCCGGCTGCACGGCCGCAGCGCGAACATTCGTCACAAACCGTGCCGCTGCATGATCAGCAACAGCAACGATAGCGTCACGAGCGAGGCGACTGTCGAAAAGAGGATGGTTTGCGACGTCACGTGCGCCTCGCGCCGATAAAACTCGGCAAGCATGTACGGTCCGGTGCCGGTCGGCAGCGCGGCGAGCAATACGGCGACACCGGCCATATTGGCCGGCAACGCGAACACGCGCGAGGCCATCCACCAGGCCAATGCCGGCTGGACGATCAGCTTGATCGCGGTGATCGCGACCGACGTAATGCGTTCGTTGCCCGCTTGCCGTTTCTCCGCGAGAAAGAGCCCGAGGCTCACGAGCGCGCACGGACTCGCCGCGCCGCCCAGCAGCTTGAGAAACGTTTCGGCACTGTGCGGCAAGGTCCAATGCACGCTCGCCACGAGCGCACCCGCGATCGGCGAAACGATCAGCGGATTTTTCGCGAGCGAGCGCAGCACCTTCAAACCAAGCTTGTGCGGCGCACGCTCGGTCTGCAACCCGACCTCGATCAGCACGATCGCGAGAGCGAACAGCACACAAGCGACGATGATCGTCGCGATCGTCGTCGGCGTGAGGCTTGCGTTGCCGAATACGATCAGCGCAAGCGGAAAGCCGATGTAACCGGTATTCGGGTACGACGCCGCGATCGCGTCGACGCTCGCATCGGCAAGATGCCTGCCCTGCACGAGCCGCACGATCAGCACGCCAATGAACAGCACCGCGCACGCCACCGAAAACGTCACCACAAAACCCGGCTGGTCGAGTTGACGCCAGGTGGAATGCGCCATGGTGTCGAACAGCAGCGCGGGCAGCGCGAGCCACACAACGAAGCGGTTCAGTTCGGAAGCGGCGGTCGGGCCGAGCAGATTGCGCCGCCGGCAAACGAAGCCGGCGAAAATCAACGCGAAGACAGGAATCAGGATTTCGAGCGTGGACAGCATCGGGACATGCACATCGGCCAGTCGGAAGGCCGCTAGCGTAAACCCGATCAACGATACAATCCAATGCTGATTGAATTGCTCAACGATACTTTTTTTGCATCATGGTCGATGTCAAGCCGCTCCGCTATTTCGTCGCCCTCGCCGAGACGCGCCATTTCGGCCGCGCCGCCGCGCGGCTCAATCTGTCGCAACCGCCGCTGAGCCGTCAGCTTGCGGCGCTCGAAGCCTCGCTAGGCGTCACGTTGATCGAGCGCAACTCGCGCAGCGTCACGCTGACCGCCGCGGGCGCGCGCTTCTACGCCGATGCGAAAGCGATTCTCGCCGCCCTCGATCAGGCGGGCCGCAATGCGCGCGCCGCGGTGCTCGGCGAGCGTGGCGAACTGTCGATCGGATTTACGATGTGCGCGGCTTACAGTGTGTTGCCTACTTACGCACGCCGTTACGGCGCGGCTTTTCCGGATGTCACGCTGAATCTGCGGGAAATCGTCTCGAACGATCTCGCGCCGCAGGTGCTCGACGGGCAACTCGATGCGGCGATCATGCTGTCGGGCGCGCCGCCGCACGGGCTTGCCGCACGCACCGTGCTGACCGAACCGCTGTGCGTCGCGCTGCCGCGCCGGCATCGGCTCGCCCGCGCGAGGCGGGTGTCGATTGCACAGCTTGCGCATGAGCCATTCGTCATCGCCGCGCGCGAAGTCGGCGAAGGGTTGCATACGACCATCGTCGAGCATTGCCGCACGGGCGGCTTCGAGCCCGACGTGCGCTTCGAAGTGCGTTTGCAGCAGACAGTCCTGAGTCTTGTCGATGAGGGGGCCGGAGTCGCGCTCGTGCCCGCGTCGATGCAACGGGCGCAACTGGCGGGGGTGGTGTTCAAACCGCTCGCGCAGGCACCGTCGATCTCTCAGGTGCTCGTGTGGCTGTCGACGAACCGGAACCCCTGTCTTGCGCGGTTTCTCGAACTGGTCGAACAGGGGCCGGACAGAAACGGCCCGCACGCGTTTGCCGTGCAGGCCGCAGACGCGAGCTAGCGTGCTCTATGCTTTAACCTGACCCGCCGTTCAACCCGCGAGGCGCCGCTCCGGCCGAGCGGCGCGCGACAGGCGCTGCAAGCGTTCGGCGAATGCGCCGAACAGCAAGCCGAGCGCCGTCCACAACACGGCCTGCATGCCGAGTGCGGTAACACGGAACTTCCACAGCACGACCGCCGGAAACGCGGCCGGCACCTCGTTGATTTCCGGCAAACCGGCTTGCACGGCCGCGATGATCGCAATGAATACGAGCCCCGCGAGAATCGACCCGTTCCATACGCCGAAGCGTGCAATCGCGCGACGCCGCACCTTCATCGAAAACACGAGCGCGGTCAGCGAAATGACGATCATCAGGAAGTACAACCCGGTGCGATAGCCGATTGTCTGCGGGTCACCGACCGACGGCGGGTTCGGCGGATACTTGAGCGCCGGCACGATCGCAATCGCCATGAATGCGCCGAGCGCAAGCCATGCGGACAATTCGCGCACACTGAGCTTTTTGGCGCGGCCGTAAAAATACGCGAAGGTCAGCGCAAAGAGTCCGCCCACTGCGGCCCCATACACGACCACACCGGTGAAGAGACCGAGCCCTGCCTGCGTGCCGCGGCTTACGAGTTCGGGCTCCCGTGCTTCGCCCTTCGCCGCGTCGGCTTTTTCTTCGAATGAAATGGCCTGATCGACCTGCGGCTCACCGACCACGCGTGCCAGACCGAACGTGAGCAAGCCCGCGGCGATGCCCGCGAGCATCCCGCGCACCAGCAATTTACCTACCATGGTTCGCTCCTGCGTCAGTGGCAGGGGAAGCCGAGCAGATGGCGGCCGTCGTGAACGAATTCGTGCACGTACATGCCGGGGATCAGCGATGTCGCGCCCTCTTCCGCGCCGACGAAATAGAGTGCAAGCAACAGCAGCAGGCCACCGAAGACAACCCACGGCAATAGTTCGCGCAGCGGAATGGGCGTGGGCGCGGCGGCGGGTTCGAGTGCGTCGAGCGGCTTGAAAACTGCGTCGGACATGACGGATATCTCCCTGGGGTTACGCGCCCCGATAGACGATTGCAGAAAAGGCACGAAGCTGGGTCTGACTTCCGGACCAACGATGTGGCCGATTACAGTGGCGCGACCGCGCCGGACTTGCACCGGCTTCCGCGCTTCGAGTAGCGCTTATTCTACGCGCTAAACTGTGCGACCCCCGAAAGCTTTTCGCGGGCCGCGCAAAACAGCACACCCTGCGCATGCACATGGAACGACATGCAGACACGTCTCTGGTTGATCAGCCACGCGTCGACCGCGGCACAACGCAGCGCGACGTTCGCGGACGCGAACGAGCCGCTCGATGCGCGCGGTCTCGCCGAAGCGAACGCCTTCGCCCAGCGTCCGCGCTTCGCATTCGGCGGCGTGGACGAAGTGCGCGTGCTGACCAGTCCTGCAGCGTGCGCGCGCGACACGGCCCGTGCGCTCGGCTTCGATGCCGCCGTTGCCACCGAGCTTGCCGATACCGACTACGGCGAATGGCAACGCATGCGCGTCGCCGATATCGCGACGCAGGCGCCGCAGGCACTGGAAGCGTGGCTGCGCGATCCTGCTGCAGCGCCGCCGCGCGGCGAATCGTTCGAAGCGGTTCTGGCACGCGTCGGCGCATGGCTCGACGCGCTAGCGGGGAATGACCGGAGCGGCCGCACGGTCGTCGCCATTACACATGCGGCCGTGCTGCGCGCGGCGCTCATCCATGTGCTGCACGCGCCGCCCGCCGCATTCACGCAAATCGAAATTGCGCCGCTCACAACGATCGGGCTGCGCAGTTCGAAGCGCGGCTGGACCTGGTGGCCTCATGCGCCAGGCGAATCCGCACCCATACCGCAAACCACCGCCTGACACGCACTGCGCCTTGTTCAAAACGGCCGGCAGGCGATTCCGTCAATGTCGCTTCAGACGGCGCGCCGGTATCGTCGCGCACCAGCTCGCAAGCCGGCCGCTGGCGCATCGCGGAAAAACCGCTTCAACCCGACTTATCGTCTCCGCCGCTCATTCGCGGCATCAGCGAATCGCCTGGCCGCGCAATATCGAGCACCTTGCGCGCCGACTGGATGCCAACCACCGGCAGACCCTCGGCATCGAGCATGCCGATCTGCGCGAGCACGGTCGCCTGATCCCAATACACATGCAGGTTGTCTATCTTGTCGCCGCGAAAGCAGATCACCGCGACCATCGCGACTTCGAAGTATTTGCCCGTCGGTGCGACGCCGGGCAGCATCCAGTGCATCTCGCACGTGTGCGTACAACGAAACACGAATTCGTCGACGATCCGGTCGAGGCCGACGGTAAACGAGACCGGCACATGCTGCGCGTCGGGTGGAAACGAATGCATGAACTCTTCGATATAGAAGCGCTTGAGCGATTCGTGGCCGATGCCTCCGGTCATCGTCGGCACGTCGTTGAAGTAGGGATCGTCGACCATCGTCGCCATCACGGCCTCGGCGTCGCGCGTGACGTACTTGTGATACGAGTGCCGCTTCCACACGCGTTCGATGGCATAGATCGGCCCCATCGTCTTCTTGAGCAGCGACAACGAACGCGAATACGACAACGCCGCCGACGGACGGTCGAAGTCGGGGCCGGGCACGGTGAACGACTCGCCGCAGTCGTATTCATGGACCGTGACCCCCGGCTTGTACTCGAACGCCGCGCGAATCTTGCCGCGCACGAGCACGTCGTGCGCCGACGAAATACGCCCTGACAGATGCAGCACCACCGGGCAGCGCAGACGGCGGGCCTCGCCCAGGTGAGCTTCGAGCGCCGCGCCGCAGAAGCCGACCGCACAGTCGACATCGGTATGCGCCGCCGCGAGCACCGCGAGCGTGCCGCCCGGTCCAAAGCCGAGCACGCCGACCTTGCCGTCCTGCGCCGGATGTTCGCGCAATGCTTCGAAGGTCGAATTGATGTCGTCGATCGCGTGATCGATCTCGAGAAGCCGGTTATGTTCGCGGGCGAGCGCGGCGTCGCCGCCGTAACGGTCGAACGACTTGCGCGGCGAGAGCCGCCAGTAAAGATCGGGCACGACGACCACGTAACCTTCTTCGGCATAACGCCGCGCCATCGTTTTGATGGGCTCGTCGATGCCATAGTTGTCGTGCAGCAGCACGAGCCCCGGCGCCGGTCTATGCGCGGGCAATGCGAGATAGCCAGTGAAACTCCGGCCATGGCTCGCGGCAATTTCAATCAAATCGTCCATCGTCCATCTTGTTGTCACACCGGTCTGTCAGGCGTGAGAGCCCGTCGTATCAAGAACGCGCAGACAGGTCACTTATTCCAGCCGTCATCAGTCAGAAAGCAAAAAACGTTCGGGCATCGCATCGGCGCGCTCTCGCGCTAATTCAGTGCATCGCCGAGTTCGCGCACTGCTGCGGTGCAATACAAACATCGTGACGAATACGCGAGTGCCTTGTCCGACAAGGATTTGCCACTTTGCTGCTCAATGGCACGACCGTTGCTTAAAACGCTCGGCTGCCTGCAAAGACGCGGGCGGCGCAAGCGGAGCCACCGTTCGCCATCGGCGAAAACGGTCCGCGCAAGACATGGCCGCAAGCCCCGCAACAGAGCAACGCATGAGGCGGGGTTTCGGCAGACAACAGTCGGGCAATGGCGTTCGACGTGCGCTGCATCGGGTTTCGCCGCCCGCTGCGCGATACCTCGGCAGAACGGACATCATGAGCAAACCCCGACTCGTCGTCATCGGCAACGGCATGGCCGGCATTCGCACGCTCGAAGAACTGTTGACGATCGCCCCCGATCAGTACGACATCACGGTCTTCGGCGCCGAACCTCACCCGAACTACAACCGCATCCTGCTGTCGCCGGTACTGGCCGGCGAGCAGAGCTTCAACGACATCGTGCTCAATCCGCTCGAGTGGTACGAGCAGAACGGCATTCATCTGCACCTGGGCAAGACCGTCGAAAAGATTGACCGCGTGCACCGCAAGGTGATCGCCACCGACGGCACCGAGGCGCCGTACGAGCGCCTGCTGATCGCGACCGGTTCGACGCCGTTCATCCTGCCGGTACCCGGCAACACGCTCAAGGGCGTGATCAGCTATCGCGACATCTACGATACGCAGACGATGATCGACACGGCCGCGGTGAAACGTCACGCCGTCGTGATCGGCGGCGGCCTGCTCGGGCTCGAAGCCGCGAACGGTCTGAAGCTGCGCGGCATGGAGGTGACCGTCGTGCATCTCGCCGACACCTTGCTCGAACGGCAGCTCGACGCGACCGCCGGGCGTCTCCTGCAGCGCTCGCTCGAAACACGCGGCCTCAAGTTTCTGCTCAGCAAGGCGACCGCCGAAATTGCGGGCAACGAAGCAGGCGAAGTGACCGGCGTGATCTTCAAGGACGGCGACGCGGTTCCCGCGGATCTCGTCGTGATGGCAGCAGGCATCCGCCCGAATACCGCTCTCGCGGAAGCAGCGGGCCTCTACTGCAATCGCGGCATCGTCGTCAGCGACGCGCTGCAGACCTACGATCCGCGCATCTACGCGGTCGGCGAATGCGTAAGCCATCGCGGCATCGCGTACGGTCTTGTCGCGCCGCTCTTCGAACAGGCCAAAGTCGCCGCGAACCATCTCGCGCTGATGGGCATCGGCAGCTACAAAGGTTCGGTGCTGTCGACGAAGCTGAAGGTAACCGGTATCGACCTCTTTTCCGCAGGCGATTTCATGGGCAGCGACGGCACTGAAGAAATCGTGCTGTCCGATCCGGCGGGCGGCGTCTACAAGAAGCTCGTGATCAAGGACGACCAGCTCGTCGGCGCATGCCTGTACGGCGACACCGCCGACGGCGCCTGGTACTTCAAGCTGCTGCGCGAAGGCCGCAAGCTCGGCGAGCTGCGCGACCACATCATGTTCGGCGAATCGAGCGTCGGCGACGCGGGCGTGCAGGGACAAAGCCGCGCCGCGGCCATGGCCGACAGCGACGAAGTGTGCGGCTGCAACGGCGTATGCAAAGGCACGATCGTCAAGGCGATCAGCGAAAAGGGCCTGTTTACGCTCGACGACGTGAAGAAGCACACGAAGGCGTCGAGTTCGTGCGGCTCGTGCACGGGGCTCGTCGAACAGATCCTGATGAGCACGGTCGGCGCGAATTTCCAGGAGCCGCCGAAGACGAAGGCCGTGTGCGGCTGCACCGATCGCAACCATGGCGAAGTGCGCAAGGCGATTCGCGACCACCATCTGCTCACGCACCGCGAGGTCTACGACTTCCTCGAATGGCGCACGCCGAACGGCTGTGCGACGTGCCGCCCCGCGATCAACTACTACCTGCTGTCGACGTGGCCGCGCGAAGCCGTCGACGATCCGCAAAGCCGTTTCGTCAACGAGCGCGTGCACGCGAACATCCAGAAGGACAACACCTTCTCGGTGATCCCGCAGATGAAAGGCGGCGTGACGAATTCGGCCGAACTGCGCCGCATTGCTGACGTGGCGGACAAATACAACGTGCCGATGGTCAAGGTGACGGGCGGCCAGCGGATCGACCTGTTCGGCATCAAAAAGGAGGATCTGCCGCACGTGTGGAAAGACCTCGGCATGAAGTCGGGCCACGCATACGGCAAGTCGATCCGCACCGTGAAAACGTGCGTGGGCAGCGAGTTTTGCCGCTTCGGCACGCAAAACAGCACGCAGATGGGTATCGATCTCGAAACCATGCTCGCCAATATGTGGTCGCCGCACAAGACGAAGCTCGCGGTGTCGGGCTGTCCGCGCAACTGCGCGGAAGCCGGCATCAAGGACGTCGGCGTGATCGCGGTCGAAAGCGGCTGGGAACTCTATGTAGGCGGCAACGGCGGCATCAAGACCGAAGTCGCGCAGTTCCTCGTCAAGGTGAAGACGCCGGACGAGGTGAAGGAATACACGGGTGCGTTCCTGCAGCTCTATCGTGAAGAAGCGTATTACCTCGACCGCACCGTGCATTACATCGCACGCGTCGGGCTCGACTACGTGAAACAGAAAGTGGTCGAGGATGCGGCGAGCCGCAAGGCGCTCTACGAACGGCTGCTCTATTCGCTCGAAGGCCTGCCCGATCCATGGGAGGCGCGCATCGCGGGTATGCAGAAGAGCGAATACATCCCGCTCAAGGTAGTGGCCTGATAGCGAACGCAACAGACCGGAAGGGAACATGACCATGGACATGCAAGTGAGCCGCGCGTGGACGCGCATCTGTACCGTTGCCGACATTCCGCCGCTCGGCAGCCGCGTGCTCGAACGCGCGAACGGCAATATCGCGATCTTTCGCACCGCCACCGACAACATATTCGCGCTGCTCGACCGGTGCCCGCACAAAGGCGGCGCGCTGTCGCTCGGCATCGTGCACGGCGAGAGCGTGACCTGCCCGCTGCACGCGTGGAATATCGATCTCGCCAGCGGCGTCGCGAAAGCGCCCGACGAAGGTTGCGCGCGCCACTTTCCGGTGCGCGTCGATGAGGACGGCACGGTTTACCTGTGCCTCGAATAGCGCGCGAGACCTGATGCAATGAGCAGACGCAATCAGGCGCATGGAGGCTCGATGAAAACCGTCACCCGTTCCACCTGCTGTTACTGCGGCGTCGGCTGCGGCGTGCTGATCGAGGCGGAGGACGGGCGCATCACCGGCGTCAAGGGCGACCCCGGGCATCCGGCGAACTTCGGCAGACTGTGCAGCAAAGGGCTCGCGCTCGCAGACAGCGCGCGCAGCGAGACCGGCCGCATGCTGGCGCCCGCCTTGCGCACGGCGCGCGACGAGCCGCGCCGCACCGTGTCATGGAACGACGCACTCGACACGGTCGCGCAACGCTTTGCCGACGTGATCGGCGAACATGGCCCCGATGCCGTTGCGTTCTACCTGTCCGGTCAGTTGCTCACCGAAGACTATTACGTCTTCAACAAGCTCGCAAAAGGCCTGATCGGCACCAACAACATCGATACGAACTCGCGCCTGTGCATGTCGAGCGCGGTGACGGCGTACAGGATGGCACTGGGCGCCGACGGTCCGCCCACCTGCTACGAAGACCTCGAACTCGCGCAAACGGTGCTGTTCGCGGGCAGCAACATGGCGTGGGCGCATCCGGTGCTGTTTCGCCGGCTCGAAGCGGCAAAGGCGGCGAACCCGGCGATCCGCTGGATCGTCGTCGATCCACGCCGCACCGATACGGCCGCGATGGCCGATCTGCATCTCGCGATCCAGCCCGGCACCGATGTCGCGCTCTTCAACGGCATGCTGCATCACCTGATCTGGGAAGGTCTCGTCGATCGCGACTATATCGATGCACACACAACCGGTTTCGCCGAACTGAAGAAGCTCGTGCGCGAATTCACTCCGCGTGTCGCCGCCGAATTGTGCGGCATTGCCGAGCAGGACCTGCTGCAGGCGGCCCAGTGGTTCGGCGAAAGCCCCGCCGCGCTTTCGCTCTATTGCATGGGCCTGAACCAGTCGAGCCACGGAACCGACAAGAATCTCGCGCTGATCAACCTGCACCTGGCGACGCATCAGATCGGCCGTCCCGGCGCGGGCCCGTTTTCGCTGACCGGCCAGCCGAACGCGATGGGCGGGCGCGAAGTCGGCGGCATGGCGACCATGCTCGCCGCGCACCGCGATATCGGCAACGCCGCGCATCGCGAAGAAATCGCGCGGCTCTGGGGGCTGGCCGATGCGGCGCGCCTGTCGGACACGCCGGGACTGCCCGCCGTCGACCTCTTCGAAGCGGTGCGCAGCGGCAAGGTCAAGGCGGTCTGGATTGCGTGCACGAACCCCGTGCATTCGATGCCCGATATCGCGAAGGTGCGCGAGGCGCTCGATCAGGCGGAATTCGTCGTCGTGCAGGACGCGTTCATGCAAACCGACACGGTGCCGTACGCGGACGTGCTGCTGCCCGCGGCGACGTGGGGCGAAAAAGCCGGCACCGTCACCAATTCGGAGCGGCGCATCACGCGCGTGCGCGCCGCCGTCGAGCCCGCCGGAGAGGCGAAGCCCGACTGGTGGATCGCGAACGAAGTCGCGCGCCGTATCGCGCACAAGCTCGAACGCGAGCCGCACCTGTTCGGCTTCGAGACCACCGAAGCGGTATTCGACGAACATCGCGCGCTCACGGCCGGCCGCGATCTCGACATCGGCGGCCTCAGCTACGCATTGCTCGACGCACAGGGACCGCAGCAATGGCCGTTTCCGCCGGACCACGCCACGGGCGATGCGCGCCGCTACACCGATGGCCGCTTCGCCACCGCGGACGGCCGCGCGCGCTTTCATGCAACGCGCTATCTGCCGGTGGCCGATGAAGTCAACGCGCGCTTCCCGTTCCGTCTGACGACCGGACGCCTGCGCGACCAGTGGCATGGCATGAGCCGCACGGGCCGCGTGGCAAGGCTGTTTTCGCATGCACCGGAACCCGCACTGACGATGCATCCGGGCGATGCCGCGCGCCGCGGTCTTGCGGAAGGCGACCTCGTGCAGGTGAAGAGCCGCCGCGGCGCATTGGTGCTGCCGCTGCAGATCTCCGACGATGTGCAGTCCGGCGCCGTATTCGCCGCGATGCACTGGAGCGGCCAGTTCGTCGCAAGCGGCGGCATCAACGAGACGACGCACGGCGCGGTTGATCCGCATTCGAAGCAGCCGGAGCTCAAGCATGCGGCCGTGCGCGTCGAACGCGCCGACCTGCCATGGCGCATGATCGCGGCGCGGCGCGGCGACGCGCTCGCGCTGCAGGCCGCGCTGCAGCCGCTGCTCAGGGAATGCGCCTACGCGTCGGTCACCTTCGACGCCGACGATCTGCTGATTCTGCGCGCCGCGCACACTGCTGCGCCGCAAGGCTGGCTCGAGCGCGTCTATGCGGCCATGGATTTGCCGTCCGGCGACGATACGCTCGAATACCGCGATGCACGGCGCGGACTTGACAAGCGCGCGATCTGGCGCGAAAACGTGATGAACGGCTTCGTGCTGGCCGGCGACACGGCAAACGGCGCCGCCTTGCTGGCAAAATTGCGCGACGCGACGCCGTGGAGCGGCCCGCGCTTTGCCGCATTCGCGGCTCTGCGCGCGGAACCGGCGGTGCGCGATCGCGTCGTGTGCGGCTGCATGCAGGTGAAGGCGTCGAGCATCAACGAGGCGATTGCGAATGGTGCGACCGTGCCCGAACTGAAAGCGAAGCTCGGCTGCGGCACGGTCTGCGGCTCGTGTCTGCCGGAACTGAAACGGCTTGTCGACACGTCCGCCGTCGCCGGCTGACGCCGCAGGTGCGAAGGCCATCACGAAATAAGACGCGAAGTCCGACATGCGGCGCCGCCGCGCGCTACTGAAGAATCGAACTGGAAGACCATGCTGCGTGTACTGCTCGTGACCGATACCGACAAGCCGATAGGCGAATTGCGCGAAACGCTCGCGCAACTCGGCTACGAAATGCTGGCCGGCACGGCGACGCCGGAAGCGCTGCATCGTACGGTCGAGAGCGAGCGGCCCGACGTAATCATCGTCGATACCGAATCGCCATCGCGCGATACGCTCGAGCAGCTCGCCGTGATGAACGCGACCGCGCCGCGCCCGGTGCTGATGTTCAGCAACGACACGAACCAGCAGCTGATTCGCGATGCGGTCGGCGCAGGCGTCACCGCGTATCTCGTCGAAGGTCTCGCCACCGAACGCCTCGCACCGATTCTCGAAGTGGCGCTCGCACGCTTTGCACAGGAATCGCAACTGCGCGAACGTCTCGCGCAGGCCGAAAACGAACTCGCCGAGCGCAAGCTGATCGACCGCGCGAAACGCGTGCTGATGGAGCGTCAGAAAATGACCGAGCACGCCGCGTATGCGACGCTGCGCAAACGCGCGATGGACCAAAGCATCAAACTCGTCGACGTCGCGCGCCAGATCGTCGCGTCGGCGGACTTGCCGGAATGATGATGGGCCGCTTATGACTGAATCTGCACACTCGCCTGGACCGGACGCGTCGCACATGGCGCCCGGCCGGCTCGAAAAAACGCATCTGCGCCTGGGCTTCGTCGCGCTCAGCGACGCCGCGCCGCTCATGGCGGCGAAGCTATACGAATTCGGCCACGCGCATGGGCTCACGCTCGAACTCGTGCGCCAGCCGTCATGGGCCGCCGTGCGGGACAAGCTCATCTCCGGCGATCTCGACGCCGCGCATGCGCTGTACGGCCTTGTATACGGGGTGCAGCTCGGCCTCGGCGGGCCGCAAACCGATATGGCCGTGCTGATGGTGCTGAACCGCAACGGCCAGGCGATCACGCTGTCGCGCCGCCTCACCGAAGCGCTCGCGTCGCATCGCACGCTGCCCGAAGCACTCGCGACGCTCGGCCGCAAACCCGTGTTCGCGCAGACGTTCCCGACCGGCACGCATGCAATGTGGCTGTACTATTGGCTCGCCGCACAAAACGTGCATCCGTTGCGCGATATCGAAAGCGTCGTGGTTCCGCCGCCGCAGATGGTCGATGCGCTCGCGCAGGACCGGCTCGACGGCCTGTGCGTCGGCGAGCCGTGGAACGCGGTGGCGCAGGCGCAAGGCGTCGGCGCGACGGCCGTCTATAGCAGCGAAATCTGGCCCGACCATCCGGAGAAGGTGCTCGCCTGCCGGCGCGATTTTGTGAGCCGTTTTCCGAATACGTCGCGCGCGCTCGTGCAGACGATGCTCGAGGCGTGCCGCTGGCTCGACGACGACCGCCATTGCACGGAAATCGCACGGCGGCTTGCGCAGCCTGAATTCATCGGCGTGCCGGTGGAGACGATCGCACCGCGTTTGCAGCGTGCAACCGGGCACGATACGCGTTTGCCCATCCGCTTTTTCGCGGGCGGACATGTGAACTATCCACGGCCCGACGACGGTGTCTGGTTTCTGACGCAGTTCCAGCGTTGGGCAATGATTGACACGCGTGACGACTATGCGGAGATCGCCGCGCAGATCAACCAGACCCGGCTTTATCGCGAAGCAGCGCACAACGTCGGGGTGACGGTGCCGGACACTGAGGCACCGCAGGTGTTGATCGATGGGCGCGTGTGGGATGGCTCAAACCCGGTCGAATACGCCGACACATTTGCCATTCGCGGCTTGTGATGCGCTCGCGATCGACTGGGAACGCGCGCGCAGTGCGCTCCGGCGCATGCGCGCTTCCGGCGAACACGCGTCGGCGATGGGGGGCATGATTCGCGTCGCTCAATGCGAATCGCGCGGCACCGGCGCACCGCTGGCACCGACCAGAAAGTCGAGATCGGCGCCCTGATCCGCCTGCAACACATGCTCGACATAAAGCCGGTAGTATCCGCGCTTCGGCAATTCGGGCGCCTGCCACGCGGCGCGCCGGCGTTCGAGTTCTTCATCGGAGACCTCGAGATGAAGCTTGCGCGCTTTCACATCGAGTTCGATCATGTCGCCGGTGCGCACGAGCGCGAGCGGCCCGCCCGCCGCAGCCTCCGGGGATACATGCAGCACCACTGCGCCATACGCGGTGCCGCTCATGCGTCCATCGGAGATCCGCACCATATCGGTAATCCCTTTTTGCAGCACCTTCTTCGGCAGCGGCATATTGCCGACTTCCGCGAAGCCCGGATAGCCCTTCGGGCCCGCGCCCTTTAGCACCATCACGCAGTTTTCGTCGATATCGAGCGACTCGTCGTCGACCTTCGCATGCAACTCCTCGACGTTCTCGAACACGACCGCGCGGCCGCGATGCTTGAGCAGCGATTGCGTGGCGGCCGACGGCTTGATGACCGCACCGTTCGGCGCAAGATTGCCTTTGAGCACCGCGATGCCCGCATGCGGCTTGAACGGCTTCGCGAACGACGTGATGACCTGCTCGTTGTAATTCGGCGCCTCGCTCACGTTGTCCCAGATCGTCTTGCCGTTGACGGTCAGCGCGTCGCGATGCAACAGCCCCTGTTCGCCGAGCTGCCGCAGCACCGCGGGCAAACCGCCCGCGTAATAGAAATCTTCCATCAGGAACTCGCCGGACGGCTGCAGGTTCACGAGGCACGGCACTTCGGAACCGAGTTCCCAGTCTTCGAGCGTCAGTTCGACGCCGATGCGTTTCGCGATCGCAAGCAGGTGCACGACCGCATTCGTCGAGCCGCCGATCGCCGCATTCGTGCGAATCGCGTTTTCAAATGCCTGACGCGTCAGAATTCTGTCCATCGTCAGGTCGTCGCGCACCATGTCGACGATGCGGCGCCCCGCCATATGCGCAAGCACCTGGCGGCGCGCATCGACCGCCGGAATGGCCGCATTGTGCGGCAAACCCATGCCAAGCGATTCGACCATCGACGCCATTGTCGATGCGGTGCCCATCGTCATGCAGTGGCCGCGCGAGCGGTTCATGCACGATTCCGCTTCGACGAATTCCTCGCGTGTCATCGTGCCCGCGCGTACTTCCTCCGACATTTGCCAGACACCGGTGCCCGAGCCGAGCGTACCGTCACGAAAACGGCCGTTGAGCATCGGGCCGCCCGAGACGGCGAGCGCAGGCAGATTGCACGACGCCGCGCCCATCAGCAATGCCGGCGTGGTCTTGTCGCAGCCGACCAGCAGAATCACGCCATCGATCGGATTGCCGCGAATCGATTCCTCGACATCCATCGACGCGAGGTTGCGAAACAGCATGGCCGTGGGCCGCAAATTCGTTTCGCCGAGCGACATCACCGGAAACTCGAGCGGCAGGCCGCCCGCTTCGCGCACGCCACGCTTCACGTAGTCCGCCAGTTCGCGGAAATGCGCGTTGCATGGCGTGAGTTCGGACCATGTATTGCAGATGCCGATAACAGGCCGGCCATCGAATTCGTCGTGCGGAATGCCCTGATTCTTCATCCACGAGCGGTGGATAAAGCCATCTTTGTCGTCCCTGCCAAACCAGCTCTGCGAGCGGAGCTTGCGCATGTCGCCTCCTATGTCTTTTTTGCGGTTGCCGTCTGTCGCGGCGAATATCGAGCTTACCGCATCGGGCTCGCGCCGGCAGAGGCGAATCGCTCGACAGGCATGCGCGTTATCCCTTAGCCGGCGCGGACAGATCGTCGCGTGGCCCGATCAGCAACGAGCCGAGGGCGGCTATGTCGTCGATATCGAGCGTCGCGGCGTCGGCTTTCAATTGCAACAGCGCGACGATCGTGTCGTAGCGCGCGGCGCGCAGATCGCGCCGCGCCACGTAAAGCGCATTCAGCGTGCGCAGCACGTCGGTGCTGGTCCGGCTGCCGACCTTGTAGCCGGCTTGCGTGGCGTCCAGCGTGTTGCGGCACGCTTCGACGAAGTCGATCAGCATGCGGGTCCGCTCGCGCCCGGCCTCGTAGCGCGCGAAGCTCTCGCGCGCAGCCGCTTCGGCGTCGCGCTGCGCGGACAATAGACCGTTATGCGCCTTATCCTCGAGCGCTTCCGATGCCTTGACCTTAGACTGCACCTCGCCGCCGGAAAAAAGCGGAATGGTCACGGTCAGCATGGCCGTAGTCGTGGTGGTCGGCCGCGCATAGCCGGCCGCCGCGCCCGCCGGCGTATAACTCGCGGTCACGGCCGCCACCGGATAGTGCGCCGCGCGCGCCTTGGTCACGTCGTACTGCGCGATCTGCCAGTCGAGTTGCCGCATCTGCACGCCGAAGCCATGCTCGCGCGCCTGCGCCGCCCAGTCTTCCGGGTCCGCGGGCGCCGCCGCGGGCAGCGGCATTGCGCCGCGCAAACGCGCAAGCGGTTCGAAAGGCGCGCCCGTCACCTGTTCGAGTGCACGGCGCTTCGCTTGCAGATTCACCTGAGCCACGCGCTGCTGCAGAACGATTTCGTCGCGCAGCGTTTGCGCATCGCGCAAATCGATTCCCGTTGCCTCGCCGGCATCGCGCCTGCGTTGCAATTGCCCGTATTCGACGTCGATCGCGGCAAGGTAATCGTCGATGCGGCGCACTTCGTCCTCGGCGGCGAGTTCGTCGAAATACGCCTTCGCAGCGCGAAGAATCGACGCCTGCTGCGCGCCGCCGAATTCGACCGCGCCGCGTGCTTCGACGAGGTCCGCCTGCCGGTAGCTGGTCCAGCGTGTCCAGTCGAACAGCGGCTGGGTCAGGTTGACGCTCCACCCGCTTTGCCAGTAGTCGTTGCGCGGAAAGCCTTCCGTATCGATGCGGTTATAGCCGCGCCCCCAGCCGCCCGAGAGTTGCGGCAGCAGCGCGGCGCGCGCAATGGGTACCGCCTGCCGCGCGGCGTCATACGAGGCGCGCGCCTGCGCGACGCTTGCGTCGTAATCGACCGCCTGTTCGACGACGGTCAGCAAATCCACCGCATGCGCGTAGCCGCTGCCGCACAACAGCGCCGCGAGCGCGGCTGCGACACCCATTGCCCGACGTCGATCAACCATGCGTGGGCTCCATTTCAAGGTTCGCATTTCCCGCCGTTTCCCTCAGCAACGCGCCATCGTGCAGTCGATAGCGAATTTCAAACGCAGCGGCCAGTGTCAGATCGTGCGTAATGACGACCACCGTGCAATCGAGTTGCCGCAGCAACGCGGCGATGTGCCGAACCGACGCCGGATCGAGATTCGAAGTCGGCTCGTCGAGCAGCAGCAGGCTGCGCCGCTGATACAGCGCGCGCGCCAGCAGAAGCCGCTGCCGTTGACCGGCCGAAATATTGGCGATCGTGTCGCTGATCACGGTGCGCGTGCGCATCGGCAGACGCATCACGTCGTCGAGCAGGCCGACCGCGGCGAGTGTGGCGTGCACGCGATCTTCGTCGACGCTCGCGGCGAACAGCGAAACGTTATCGGCAATCGAACCATGCAGAATCAGATCGCCCTGCCGCATATGCGCTGCGTGGCGGCGAATTTCGTCGACGCTCAGATTGCGCCAGTCGATACCGTTCAGCGCAATGCGCCCTTCCTGCAACGGCTCGGCCGCGGACAGCAGCTTGAACAACGTCGACTTGCCGCTTCCCGATGGGCCGACAATCGCAATCTTGTCGCCGCTGCGAATATCGATGCTCGCGTTTTTCAGCACGGGCCGATCGGATACGCCATAACGAAACGTCACATCGCGCACCTCGATCTGCCGGAACTCGCGAACTTCCGCCGCTTTCAGGCTATCGGCGAGCGGCGTATAGCGCTCCTCCTCGCAGTCCGCGATATCGGCCACGCGCGCCACCGGCACGCTCAGCATCAGGTAAGCGAAACCCGAGTTGATCGCGTGCGCGAAGCGCTCCGAGAGCAGCGACTTATAGATGAGGAATGAATAGAACACGCCGGCCGAGACGGCGCCGCCCAGCATCAGGCGCGCGGCAAACCATGTAATTGCGATCGTGTCCGCATAGTTGACGAGCTTCAGAATCGCATCGCGCGTACTGGTCAGGCGCGCGCTCGACAGCGTCGCCGCGATGTACTCCTTGTACTTCGTCATAAAGAGCGCGGTACGGCGCGTCTCGCCCTGCGCGAGCTTGATCAGCGATGCGGCGCGGATCGTCTCGATCAGCGCGTCATCGCAACGCGCCGAACGCTCGACGACGAGCGCGTGCGTGTCGCGCATCCGCGCGAACATCGCTACGGCAATCGCGACATAAACGGCGAACATCGCCAGCGCAACGAGCGTGAGGCGCCGGCTTTGCATCAGCATCAGGCAAAGCGCCAGCACGCCGACGGTCACGTCGATGCATAGCGACACGAAGGTACGCGTCGCGTACACGCTGATTTCGTCCTGCGCCTTGACGCGCGCGAACACATCGCCGACGTGGCGCTTTTCGAACCATGACATTGGATTGCGCAGCAGGTGGCCGAGCAGCCCTTCCGTCGTGTTGATCCGCACGCGCCCGTGCAACAGTTCGACGAGCGTCGTTTCGACATACTGACTCAGCGCACCGGCGGCGAAGATACTGGCGAACGTCAGCACCAGCACGTTCAGCAGATTCAGGTTGTCCGCTGCCACGACATAGTCGAGCACGAGGTTGCCCAGATATGGCATCGCGAGAATCGCGAACTGACTGCCGAGCGCGACGAACAGCACCTTCGCCAGATGTTGCCGCAACAATGGGTTCTGCGCGCGCAGGCGCGCAAGCGCAGCAGGAATGCGCGACTTCATGCGGATGCGCGGCAACGCCGGCGTCGGCGCGCATTCGAGCAGATAGCCCGAGACGCTCGCAACGAACGTATCGAGCGAGATGCGGCGCTTGCCGCTCGCGGGGTCGATCACCTGCACATAGCCGCGGCCGCATTTATCGAACACGACGAAATGCGCACCGCCGAAATGCAGAATCGAGCCGCGCGCGATCGAATGCAGATCCGCGCCCGCATCGAAACGATAGGCCTGCACCGCGAGGCCGAATTCGACGGCCACGTCATACAGGTCCATCAGCGAAAGACCGTTCGCCGAGATCGGCCGGAATACCGACAGCTCGCGCACCTCCGTCGCGCGGCCCAGATGAGACAGCACCATCGCAAGGCACGCATATCCGCATTCGGCCACTTCATTCTGGTAGATGATGCGCACGTTCACCCCCTCAAGACGCGGAACAGCGGCGCGAGTACCCACTCGGCAACCGTCCTGCGTTCGACCACGATGCTCGCCATCGCCCGCATGCCAGGCAAAATCTCGAAGTGCTGCCCCTCGAAATCGAACGTGCGGCCGCGCAGCGCCGCCCATGCCATATAGCTGTCGCCGGCCGGCTTGCCGGCATTCTTCGGATTGCCGCCCGGCGGCGCGGGCGGCTCCACCGTCGTATCGGACAAGGCATCGATGCGCGCTTCGTAGGTACCGAATTTTCCGTACGGAAACGCATCGAACTTGAGCCGCACGGTCTGGCCGATCCGGACAAAGCCGCGGCGCCGCGACGGAATCAGCAGCGCGGCACGCAAACGGCGGTCGTCGCCGGTGGCGATCACGAGTGCAACGTCTTCAGGGGCGAGCATGCGTCCCGGCACGAGACTCGAGAACGTGACGACGCCTGCTTTCGGCGCGGAAATCGTCGTATCCTGGCGCGACTGCTCGAACTTCACCCGGATGTCCTGTACATCGCGGGCATGCCGCGCGTCGAGTTCCTTCATTTGCGCTTCGAGATCGGCGCGCGTGTTGCGCAATGAACCGATCTCGCCTATCAGCTGCGCGCGCCGCGCCCTGTTTTGCGCGACGCTCGACCTCGCCTGGTGCACTTCCGCACTCGCGTCTTCAACGCGATTCGCCGTAACGAGGCCGGTGGCCGATTCGAGCCGCTGCAGCTTGCGTGCCGAACCCTCGGCGAGCGCCTCGGTTTGTGCGATCTGTTCGTCGAGTGCCGGCAGTTCGGCGCGCCGGCTCGCCTCGGTCGCTTGCGTACCGTCGAGTTGCGCGCGTAGCTGGAGCTTGCGCTGAGTCCACTGAGCGTCGGCGGCCGCGAGCTGTTCGTCGCGCATGCGCGCATCGAAATCGAAGCGCTGGCTGCCATCGCTCGCGAGCGACAGGTCGCGCTGAACCCTGAAAAGCGGCGCGCCCTGCGCGATGTGCGCAGCCGGTTGCGCGTAAATCGACGTCACGAGCCCGCTGATACCGCGAATCTTCACTTCCGACGAGGACACGATTTCACAGGGCACATCCTGCTTGATTTCGATTTGATGGTTGAACGCGAAGACAACCGCGGCGATGGTCAGCAGCGACGTCGCATACGCGATCCATCGCCATGGGATATCGCGAAACTGGGGCAGACTCGTTGGGTCCATTCTTCCAAGGCAAAAGCCGGCCACGACAGGCCGCATATACAGGTGAAAAGAGCAATCTCGTGCGCTGAACGGTCGAGCCGCCGGGCGCGCAATCAGCGCGACGCGGAGAACGCATAGATCGACGGGTGGCCTGTGACGAGCGAACGGGCGAAGTTATCGGTCAACGCGCGCTCGATGCAGTCCGCCACGCGCTGCGGCGCATCCGCATTCGCGAGCGCGATCGCGTCGCACTGTTGCGCGCCGAAGCGCCCTTGCTCGAAGCGCAAATAGAACGGCAACAGCCACGCATCGAGCGGCGCGCCGAGACGAAACACACCGCGGTGAATGCGTGCGGCGCGGCCGAATATCCGAACACCCACTGTTTCCATCGGAAAACGCGTGAATGAGTAAGGCGGCACATCGGCGAACAATACGACGACGCCATTGCGGCGCAGCGACCGGATCACACGCAAACCGAGACCGTTGCGGTTTTCGCCGCTGTTGGTATGCATCACCTCGATCGCCGGAATCATCGCGTCATCGTCGCCATACAGATTGCGCGGCACACCGGAGACGACGCCGATCGACTCGAGCCCGAGCAGCCTGCGCAATTCGTCCACGACGTAGATGTTCGCGTATTGCGACACGTAGTGAAACGGCGCGACGATCACGGGCCGCTCAGGGGCTTGCGCTTTGAGCGCCGCGATTCTTTGTGCGACGGTCGCCGCAATCGCGTTCAGCTCCGGCCACGCCTCGGCGCGCCGCAACTGCCTGCCGAAATGCAGCCGCTGATCGATCAGCCTTTCGAGACGCGCACCTGCCAGCACGTCACGTCGCCTCAGGGACGGCAGCCGTAATACGTCGTGTCCGGTTTCCCATCGCTCGAGTCCGGTCCAGCGCGCACGTGCATCGACGAGGCCGCGCAGCGTCGAGCCGGCAATGGCAAGACGCTCGATTGCGCGTAACGACAGACGGCACAACAGGCGCGCACGCATCCGGTAATGCCACGCCGCGATCCGGCGTAGCGCGGGCTTCAGCAAAAGCCATGGGGAAAGTCGGATTTTCATCGCTTCGATGCCCGGCAAGACGTGTTGCCGCGGCGAACCCGTACAGTCCGCCGCGGCGATGCGCCCGTCCCGAACAGTGCCTACCGGCTCAATGCTTCGCCGGTTGAGACGACGACGAAGACGACGATCCCGCCACCTGCACCATCACCACCGATGTCGATGAAGCGGACGTCGAAGGGCCTTTGTTGGCGCCGCCTGCAACACCGGCGACAGCCAATGCGTTGCGCTCGATTTTTTGCATGATCAACTGCCCACCTTCACGATGACGACGGTCGTCGCCTTGGCCACGGACGAACCATGCTTGTTGCAACCCCCGGCAAGATTCGCTTGAGTCAGTGCACTGCGTTCGATTTTTTGCATGTTTTTAACCTCAGAATGGATAAGTACGACCATCCGGAAAACTTCCTTCGGAAGGTGTTCCGGACGGGCTGAAGTATCAGCAATGCAAATGCGCCGATCTATAGGATTTCTTCGATTCTTGATCTGCGATCCGTAAAATATCGTCACTTCGCTGTACAAGCAGCGATCGAACGCTAGAATCGCCGCGTTAAGAAAGCCGCGGTCACGCACCGCATCGAGCATGTGCGCCCCTTCGAATTCCCCCATTTCACGCGAGCTTCGCATCGCCATCGCCGACGATCATCCGGTGATCCGTCACGCGGCCGCCGCGGCATTCGCCCAGATCCCTGGCATGCATATCGCTGCGAGCGTAGCTTCGGGTGCCGAACTGCTCGAAGCGCTGCACAGCGGCGCATGGGATCTGATCGTCACCGATCTGCTGATGCCCAGCGAGCAGATCGACGGCGACGGATTGCATCTCGTACGGCGTCTCAAACGGCTCCATCCGGGCATACCGATCATGGTGTTCACGATGGTTCGCAATCGCGACATCGTGCGCGAACTCGATCAGATCGGCATCGCGGGCATCGTGACGAAGTCCGAGAGCATCGGCGTATTCATGGAAGCGGTGCTCGACGTCGCGGTACATCGGCAGCGGTACCGGTCGGCCGGCGTGCAGGACATTCTTCGCGGTCCGCATGCGACGATGCCCGAACCCGTCGTGCGCCCTTCGCTGACGCCAAGGGAATTCGAAGTCATTCGCCTCTATGGCGCCGGCCTCTCCCTCACGGAAATCGCGGTGCGGCTGCACCGCTCGATCTCCACGGTCGCGACGCAAAAGAGCAAAGCGATGCGCAAGCTCGGCATCGAAACGAACGCGGAGATGATCCGCTTCGTTCAGGCAAACCGGCTCATACAATAGAAAAGCCGCGCAGGAGACCTGCGCGGCTCATCTTTTACAGCAGCGTCCAACCGGTAACCAGTGTGCGCTCGGGCTGCCGCCGACATCAGAAGTTGAACTGGTCGATATTGCTCGCGTCGAACGTGGTCGGCGGCCCGAGAATGATCTCGCCGTTCGCGCCGATCGTGCGCTTGCCGAGCTTGCCCGCTTCGAACGATTCGCCTTCCTTGCCGCTGATCGTGCCCGATGCAAGGTTCGCCGCGGCATACGCAGCGAGATAGCCGAGTTGACCCGGATCCCACAACTGGAACGCCTTGACCGTGCCGTTCTTCACGAACGCGCGCATCTGGTTCGGCGTGCCGAGACCTGTCACCGCAACCTTGCCCTTGCTCGACGAGGTCGAGATATAACGCGCGGCCGCGGCAATGCCAACCGAAGTCGGCGCGACGATCGCCTTCAGGTTCGGATACGCCTGCAGCAGACCTTGCGTCTCGACGAACGACTTCTGGTCGTCGTCGTTGCCGTAGGCGATCTTCACGAGCTTCATCTTCGAATACTCGGGCTTTTTCAGCTCGTCCTGCATCCATTTGATCCACGTGTTCTGATTCGTCGCGTTCGGCGTTGCCGAAAGGATCGCGAATTCCCCTTCGCCGCCCATCAGCTTCGACACGAGCTGGATCTGCCCGCGCCCGATGCTCTCCGCGTTCGCCTGGTTCACGAACAGCTGGCGTCCGTCGGGCGCCGTGTCCGAATCGAACGTGACGACCTTGATACCTTGCGACATCGCCTTCTTCAGATACGGCACAAGCGCGTTTGCGTCGTTTGCGGCAATCACGATGGCGTTCTGCCGTTGCGTGATCAACGTGTTGATGTACGAAACCTGCGATGAAGCGCCCGCATCCGACGGGCCGACCACCTTGCCGTCGCCCTTGAATTCCTTGATGGCCGCCATGCCGCCGTCGTCGGCGATCACTTCGTACGGGTTATTGATCTGCTTCGGAACGAAAGCGATCTTCAAGCCGCTCCTGACGTCGGCCGCGTGCGCGGCGCTCGCGACGCCAAGCATCGCCGCGCATAGCAGCGCCGCGGATACCGCGGTTTTCGCCGCATGTTTCGCATACCGCAAAGGTTGATCCATTTTTCTGTCTCCTCGCTGGAATGAGCGGACCGTTAAGGCCCGGGTTGTCGATATCGGTTACTACGCTCCCCTATCCGGCAGTTTGCGAAGCCGCTGACTTCGCAAGAAAACGCCGGTCGCGCATCGCACGCCAGCGCGCCACGAGATTCGGAATCAGCACCGATGCAAGCAGCAACGCACCGGTCACGATGGTCAGCGTTTCGCTCGACACGTCGTCGAGCGTCAGTGCATTCTTCAGCACGCCGATGATCAGCAGCGACAGCAGCACGCCGATCATCGACCCGCGTCCGCCGAATATGCTCACGCCGCCGAACAGCACCGCCGCGATAACGGAAAGCTCGAAGCCTTCACCGTTATCGCCGCGCGCGCTCGTAAAGCGCAACGTATAGACGACGCCGGCCAGTGCGCTCATCGCGCCCGACAGCACAAAGGCGGTGAGCCGGATCTTCGCGACTTCGATACCGGAAAAGGCGGCGGCCGTCGGGTTCGCGCCGATCGCATAGAGACAGCGGCCGAACGCGGTAGCCTGCAGCAGCACCGTAAACAGCACCGCGCAGACGATGACGATCACGAACGGCAGCGGAATAAACGTCTCGCCGAGCGTATCCATGCCAAACGCGGTGTAGCCTGCGGGAAAATCCGCGACCGCCCGATCGCCGAGCAGTACATAGGCAAGACCGCGAAACAGCGCGAGCGTGCCGATCGTCACCGCCAGCGACGGCAGGTTCAGCTTCACGATGACGAGCCCGTTCGATAGTCCGGCAAGCATGCCGAACAGCAGCACGAGCGCGATGACCGCGGGCATCGGCAAGCCCATATGCCACAGCACCCCCATCAATGCGCTCGATGCGCCGAGCACCGATGCGACCGACAGGTCGATTTCGGCGGCGACGATAATCAGCGTCATCGGCAGCGCCATCAACGCGATCTCGGTCAGATCGGCGAGCACGTTCGACAGATTCGCACCGGTCAGAAACACTGGCGACAGCACGCGTCCAAGCAGCAGCGACAGCGCGAGCACGATCACGAGCAGCGTCTCCCAGCGCAGCGGCGTTTGCCGCTTGCGCGTAAGCAGCGCGGAATCGGGTTTAGCCATGATCGCGTCTCCTCATCATGCGTTTGGCGACAGAGCGGGCCAGCAAGGTATCGACGGTGATCGCAGCGACGATCAGCGCGCCTTCGATGGCCTGCTCCCAGAACGGCGACACATGCAGCACGACCAGTGCGATGCTGATCACGCCGAGCACGAGCGCGCCGAGCGTCGCGCCGAGTATCGTGCCGACGCCGCCGGTGATCGCGACACTGCCGACCACTGCCGCCGCGACGACCTGCAATTCGATGCCTTTTGCCGTGCTCGCATCGACGGTGCCGAAACGCGCAAGCCACAGCGCACCCGCAAAACCCGCGATGGCGCCCGACAAGAGAAAGCCCGACATCACGCGGCGCTCGACGTTCACACCCGCGAGCCGCGCCGCCTCCGGATTCGAGCCGATCGCATAGTGTTCGCGACCGCCGCGAAAATGCTTCAGATAAACGCCGAGCGCGATCAGCACCGCGGCGGCAATCAGCGCAAGCGTCGGAATGCCGAATGCCACGCCGGTCGCGAGCCGGGAAAACGCATCGGGCAAATTCGTGGCGTTGATTTGCCCGCCATGCACCCATGCGTAGTCGGCGCCGCGGAAAATATAAAGCGTCGATAGAGTCGCCACGAGCGAAGGCACGCGCCCGGCCGCGACGAGCAGCGCATTGATGCCGCCTGCAACGAGACCGATCGCCAGCCCCGCCGCGAGCGCGGCCACGACCGGCATATGCGGGAATGCCACGTACAGGCTCCCGACCGCATACGCGCTGATGCCGACTGTCGAGCCGACCGACAGATCGATATGGCGCATCAGGATCACAACGGTCATCCCGGCGGTTAGCAAGCTGATGATCGATACATTGAGCAGGACATCCCGCAGGTTTTGCAGATTCAGGAATTGCGGCTGCGCGAGCGCGGTGCCGACGATCAGCAACAGCAGCACGAAAAACAGCGTCGTTTCGCGGCTTTTCGCGAGCGCACCGACGACGCCGCCCGCGCGCGGCGCGGCGCGCATTTCGGCCGGCGTGCGGACCGGCGCGGCCTGGGTCGATGAATGGCGCATCATGCCGCGTGCCCCCACTGTGCAGTGCTTTGGCCGAGCGCCGCGCTCATGATCCGTTCCTCGCTCGCATCGGCGCGCGCGATTTCGGCGCTGATGCGCCCCTCGTGCATCACGAGCACGCGGTCGGCCATGCCGAGCACTTCGGGCAGTTCGCTCGAAATCATCAGCACGGCCATACCGTTCTGCACGAGTTCCGACAGCGCGCCGTACACTTCGGCCTTCGCGCCGACGTCGATGCCGCGCGTCGGTTCGTCGATGATCAGCACGTTCGGATTCGTCGCGAGCCATTTGCCGAGCACGACTTTCTGCTGGTTGCCGCCGGACAGCGTGCCCGCTGCCGCGCCAGTGTCCCCGGCCTTGAGGCGCAACCGCTTGCCCCAATGCGCGGCCAGCGCCGTCTCACTGCGCGAGAAAATCAGCCCATGCCGAACGAGGCGTCCCAGCACCGTCATCGACGCATTGCGCGCGATGCTCAGATCGAGCGCGAGCCCTTGCTGACGGCGGTCCTCCGGCACGAGCGCGAGCCCCGCGCGCACGGCCGCCGCGGGCCGCCTTGGCGCAAGCCGCTTGCCGCCGAGTCGGACCTCGCCCGCATCGTAGGGATCGATACCGAAGATCGCGCGCGCAACTTCGCTGCGCCCGGCGCCGACAAGCCCCGCCAGCGCGACGATTTCGCCCGCGCGAACTTCGAAGCAGATGTCCTTGAACACGCCCGTGCGCGTCAGGTTACGCACCGCGAGCCGCACTTCACCGGGCGCGACGTCTGCTTTCGGGTAGAAGGTCTCGAGATCGCGACCCACCATCTTCGCGACGATCTGATCGGTGGTCAGCGCCGAGGTCGGCGCGTCGAATACTTTTGCGCCGTCGCGCATGATCGTGACGTGCTGCGTCAATGCAAATACTTCGTCGAGCCGGTGCGTAATGAACAGAACCGCCACGTCGCGTTCGCGCAGCTTGCGTACGATCGCAAAGAGCCGCTCGACTTCGGGCAATGAGAGTGCCGCTGTCGGCTCGTCCATGATCAGCACGCGCGCGTTCAGCGACAATGCCTTCGCGATTTCGATAACCTGCTGGTCCGCGATGGAAAGCCCGCGCACGAGTTGATCCGCGCGCAGATCGACGCCGAGCGACGCAAGCAGGCCGTTCACTTCGTCGCGCATCGCGTCGTAGCGAATGCGGCCGACGCGGTCCACCGGCTGGCGCCCCATATAGATGTTCTCCGCAATCGACAGATCGAAGAACAGCGTCGGCTCCTGATAGATGACGGCGAGGCCCGCATCGCGCGCGTCGGCCGGCGTCGCGAAGTGCCGCGGCGCGCCGTCGATATAAAGCTCGCCGGTGTCGGGCTGGTGTACGCCCGCGAGAATCTTGACGAGCGTCGACTTGCCCGCGCCATTCTCGCCGAGCAGCGCATGCACTTCTCCGGGCCATAGGACGAGCGCGCCGTCGGCGAGCGCACGAACGCGCCCGAATGATTTACTCGCGCGCTTCAGTTCCAGCCTCGGCACCGCGTCGGTGTGTTGCTGCACTGCGTGTCTCCTCCAGCAAGCGGCCTCGTTTGTGTGCCGCATCGTTACGGTTGCCTCGGTGTTTTATGAGGCGCCGTCAAAACTCCCACGTCAGATGCGATACACGCGCTCGGCATTACGCACGAACAGCGCGGCTTTTTCGGCGTCGCTCACGCCGCCGACGATCGCCGCATACGCGTTCCACAAATCCGCATACGAACCGAATTGCCGGTCGACCGGAAAATTCGAGGCAAACATCGCTCGCTCGACGCCGAAAGCATCGATCGTTTCCAGCACATAAGGGCGCAAGCTCTCGGCAGTCCAGCGGTGATCGAACATCGCCAGGCCGCTGATCTTCACCGCGACGTTTGCGCAGCCCGCAAGCTTGCGCATTCCGTCGCGCCATGCGCGATAGCCCGCTACGCTATCGCGATCGACGAACATGCCGGTGTGATTGACGATGAACTGCGTATCCGCGTGTTCGCGCGCCAGCGCGGCGGCATCTTCCATTTGCGACGGGTACAGCTGCATATCGAACGACATCCGATGGCGCCGCAGCAGCGCGAAATTCGCGCGCCACGTCGCATCGCGCATCAGATGCCGGCCGATATAGTCGTACAGCTTGTTTTCATGCACGTTCAGAATCTGCCGCACGCCGCGCGTGTTCGCGAATGCGGCGTGCGCTTCGAGCACTTGCGCCGCGTTCGGCGCGCAAAGATCGACACCGGCGACAATGCCGTTCGGCATGCGGCGCGATGAACGGTTATCGGCCACCTGCTGCAGCCAGCGCGTTTCTTCGACCGGATCCGCCGGATCGTGATTCGCCTCGACGTGCACCACTTTCAATACGTCGACGGGCTGCACATCCTCGAGCAGATCGGCAAGCAGATAGTCATGCTGCAAAGCGCGCGCATCGCCGACGAACGAGACGCCCGGGTTCGCCAGCCACGGGTAATGATGCGTTTTCAGGTCCCACAGATGAATATGCGGGTCGACCACTTGCATGGAGCGTCCTTTATGCGTTGAGCGTCGTCGATTCATCGGGTAGTGCAATGCGGGTCCGCGCTCTGCAGACGGAATACGCGCGAAAGCGGCTGTTGCAGCGGTCTGTGATCCGGCGCCGTCTGCATGATGTCCGCCATGCAATCCCAGCATTTGCGCAGCGGCCGCGCATATGCAACGACTATAATTCGGGCGTCGATAGCCTCTCAATCCGTTGTTCGGATAGGGCGATACCGAAACCGAATCGGACATCCCATGAGCCAGAACGCCGCCACCGTCGCCCTCGTCAACCGGCTCAAGTTCAAACACCTTGCGTTGCTCGTCGCACTCGACGACACGCGCAACGTCCATCAGGCCGCCGACGCAATCAATGTCGCGCAGCCGAGCGCGAGCCGCATGCTCGGCGATATCGAGGAAGCGCTCGGCTTTCTGCTGTTCGAACGCAATGCGCGCGGCATGCAGCCGACGCCGCTCGGCGTCGTCACGCTCGCCTATGCGCGCCGGGCTCTCGCCGAACTCACGCGTTTCGCCGACGACCTCGAAGTCAAGCGCAAGGGCGGCCACGGTCAGCTCACCGTGGGCGCGATCATGGGTGCGGCACCCGATCTGCTCGCGATGGCCGTCGCGACGCTGAAGACGGAGCGGCCGCTGCTCAACGTCTGCATCCTCGGCGAAACCAGCGATCAGGTCGTGCAGTTGCTGCACCGCCGCGAAGTCGACCTCGCGCTCGGGCGCCTTACCCATCCGCTGCAGCACAACGATTTCAGCTTCGAACCGCTCGCGAACGAAACGCTGCTGCTCGTCGTGCGCGCCGTGCATCCGCTTGCAACGCGTGCGGCGCTCTCGCTGCCCGAAGTCATCGGCTGGCCATGGGTCGCGCAGCCGATCACGAGCCCCGCGCGTGTGCTGTTCGAAGAAGAGCTCGCACGCGCAGGCTTGACGACCCCCGCGAACCTCACCGAATGCGCGTCGATCTTCGCGACGCTGCAACTGCTCGAAAACTACGATGCGGTGGCGATGCTGCCGGAATCGGTCGTACGCGATCACATGCGCGGCAAACTGCTCGTCGCGTTGCCGGTCGAAATCGGCAAGAGCCTGGCGGGCTTCGGCATTCTGACGCGCAAGGAAGAGCCGCTCGCCGAGCCGGCCGTGCGCTTTATCGAATTGCTGCGTCAGCATTCGCTCACGCTCAAGCGCGCTGCGTCCGCTGCCGGCGACACAGCGCCGGCAAGCCGGGCGGCGCGCAAGACCGCCCCGGTTCATTGAACGACGCAAAACCGCAAACGCCGCGTTGCCGCACAGGTCGGCCCGATCGAACCCGCTTCATTGCAGGTTCACGAACAGGCCGCCGTCGACGAGCAACGCTGCGCCCGTCACATAGCGCGCCCGATCCGACGCGAGAAACACGACGCAATCGGCGACATCGTCGGGGAGACCGAGGCGCCCGAGCGGAATGCGCTTTGCGAAGTACGCTTTCTTCGCTTCGTCGGCGAGGTCTTGCGCGTTGAGGTCCGTGGCGATCGTGCCGGGCATCACCGAATTGCAGCGAATGCCGTACGGTCCGAGCGCGATCGCGCACGACTGCATCAGCGAATGGACGCCGGCCTTCGTCGGCGTGTAGTGCGTCTGCATGCCGCCGCCGACAAGCGCGCTGATCGAACTCGTCGCGACGATCGCACCGCCCAAGTCGGATCGTAGCCATGTCGTTCTGTGAGCCAAGGAGTTGGTAGAATGTTTTGTCTTCCTAAGACCGCTTGGCCTCCGACTTGAGCACGTCGGCCGGCATGTCGAGAAACGCGTGAAACGGACAGATGCCCGCGTTGCTCGCGAGCACGTCGACCTTGCCGAATGCTTCGACCGTGCGGCGCACGAGTTCCGGTCCCGTCGCGCGATCGGCGACGTTGCCTTCGACCGCGATCACGCGACGGCCGAGGGCCTTGATTTCGTCGACCACTTCCGCGACCGCCGAGCGGCGGTTGTACGACGCATCGTTGTCGCCCCAGTAATTGATCGCAACATCCGCGCCATCCTTCGCGCACGCCACCGCGATCGCACGGCCAATGCCGCGCGAGCCGCCCGTGACGATCACGGCCTTGTCTTTCAGCAGCACAACTGTCTCCCTTGTTTGACCGACTTGTTGCGTCAGTGCTCTTGATGCGTTGGCCTCAGTGCGGCGCTTGTAGTGCGGCGCTTTTAGCGCGAATAAGGTCGCGCAAGCGCGCATTCCGGATTCAACCGCACGCCGAAACCCGGCGCGTCCGGCACCTTCAACCGGCCATTCACCGGCACCGGCTCGTCGAGCAGCAGCGGCGTGAACATCGGCACGACCTCATCGGCCTTCGGCGCCATCATCAGGAACTCGGAGAACGGCGAGTTATGGCGCGTCACCACGAAGTGATAGCTGTACACCGACGACCCATGCGGCACGACCAGCACGTTATGCGCATCGGCAAGCGCCGAAATCTTGATCAGCTCGGTGATGCCGCCGCACCAGCCGACATCGGGCTGGATCAGATCGCAGCACTGCATTTCCAGCAGCATCCGGAAGCCCCAGCGCGTCGCTTCATGTTCGCCGGTGGACACCATCATGCCGCGCGGAACGTTGCGGCGCAGTTCGGCGTAACCCCAGTAGTCGTCGGGCGGCAACGCTTCCTCGACCCATTTGAGCCCGTATTCGTGCGCCGCTTTCGCCAGCTTCGTCGCATAGTTGACGTCGAGGCTCATCCAGCAGTCGTACATAAGCCAGAAGTCGTCGCCGACGCGGTTGCGCATATCGGCAAGGCGCTCGATGTTCTGTCTGAAGCCCGCCTCGCCTTCCGCGGGACCGTGCTGCAACGGCATCTTGCCGCCGATAAACCCCATGTCTTTCGCGAGATCGGGCCGCGCGCCGGTCGCATAGAACTGCAGCTCGTCGCGCACCGGTCCGCCCAATAGCTGGTACACCGGTTCTTTGCGCACTTTCGCGAGCAGATCCCACAACGCGAGATCGACGCCCGAGATCGTATTGAGCACGATGCCTTTGCGGCCGTAATAGAGCGTCGAGAAATACATCTGATCCCACATCTTCTCGATATCGGTCACAAGCTGGCCTTCGAGGAAACGCGCGAGATGCCGCTCGACGATAAACGCGCCGATCTCGCCGCCCGTCGTCACCGCGAAGCCGACCGTACCGTCGCTCGCCTCGATCTCGACGACGAGCGTGCCGAGCACGTTGATGCCGAATGATTGCCGGCTTTGCCGGTATTCGGGGTAGCGCGCCATCGGCGTCGCAATGTGATCGTCGATCCAGTGTCCACCGGCCTGATCGTGATAGTCGGCGCCGCCGCCGCGAACGACGAAGGCACGCACGTGCCGGATAGTGGGCATCGCCATGTCAGTAGGCTCCGTTATGTTTTGTGCTTGTGCCGTTATACGGCGGTGCGCGCAACCGGTCGTCCGCGGACGGTCGTGCATAGCGAAGCGCGCGTGAAAGAAAGCCGGCTCGAACCGTTCGGCAGCGCCGCTCAGTAAGTCGCGCGCCCGCCGGACAGGTCGAAGACCGAACCGGTGCTGAACGCGCAGTCTTCCGACGACAGCCAGAGAATCATCGACGCCGCTTCCTCGGGCAGCAGGAAGCGGTTCATCGGAATTTTCGACAGCATGTAGTCGATGTGTTCCTGCTTCATTGAATCGAAGATTTCGGTCTTCGCGGCCGCGGGGGTGACCGCGTTCACGAGAACGTTTTTCGTAGCGAGTTCCTTGCCGAGCGATTTCGTCAGGCCGATCAATCCGGCCTTCGAGGCGCTGTAGTGCGACGCGTTCGGATTGCCTTCCTTGCCCGCTACCGAAGCGATATTGACGATGCGTCCGTAGTTCTGTTCGATCATGAGCGGCACGATCGCGCGGCACGTGAGGTACGGGCCGATCAGGTTGACGTCGATCACGCGGCGCCACACGTCCGGCGCGAGTTGCCACAACGTGCCGTTGCCGCCGGTGATGCCCGCGCAATTGATGAGCACATGAATCGCGCCATGCACGGCGACGGTTGCGGCGACCGCCTTGTCGATCGACGCTTCGTCGGTCAGTTCGACCGTGGCCGTCGAGACGGTGCCGAGTGCTTCGAGTTCGTTTTTGCTGCGCTCGAGGCGCTCGCTATCGATGTCCCACAGCGCCACTTGCGCGCCCGAGCGCAGCGCGCGCTGCGCGACCGCGTAGCCGATGCCGCGCGCACCGCCGGTGATGACAACGACGCGGCCCTCCAGATCGATCTGATTCATCATGCGCTCCTGGTCGGCGCGCAGCTTGCGCGCGCACCGCTATCGTTATTGCCGGGTTATGGTTCATTCCGGTTCAAGCAATATAAAGCGGTACGCAATGCGGGAACAATCCGGGTATTGGATGGGGTGATAGCAAAACTGGATCGTGTGAGCCTCGCAGCTCCATCGGCACCATCGGCACCATCGGCACCATCGGCAAATTTCAGCGCGTGTCGAGAAGCACCTCAATCGAGCGACGCCGGGTTATGAATCGCGCCCGTCAGCAGTTCGATGAACGCCTGCATCGTTTGCGGCAGGGTGCGTCCCGCCATCGTTTGCACCTGAAGCGTGCGCTGATGCAATTCCGCATTGACGATCGGCACTGCCGCGAGTCCATCTGCCTTCAGCCGGCTGCGCACCGTCACATACCCGGTCAGGGTGAACGCATCGGTCTGCCGCACGAAGCTTTGCAGCGCGGCGTGATAGTTGCTCACGAACACGGGGTCGAAGACGAGCCCCTCGAGGCTGCACGCAATATCGAAGAGCTGCCGGATCGTCACGCCCTGATGGTCGATCGCAAGCGGCCACGCGGCGAGATCGGCAAGCGATACCGATTCGCGCGCGCCGAGCGGATGATCGCTTCTGACGAGCGCGTAGATCGGTGCGCGCTGCGAATACAGCACGTGAATGTCTTTCTCCGGCGCAACGCTGAAACAGACGGCGATATCGGAGGCGCCCTCGCGCACGCGCTGCGTCGCAACGGACGGCGCGGATACATCGAGCTGGAAATGCGTGGCGCGATGTGTCTTCAGAAAGCGCGCGAAGACTTGCGGCAAGAAATGCGGCGCCACGCCTTCGGAGCTTGCCACGCGTATCGTCGCGCGGCCGCCGTTGGAAAGCCCGCGAATCTCTTCGGCGACGCGCTCCGCATCGAGCAGACTGCGCTGTGCATGTTCGGCAAGCAGACGCCCCGCATCGCTTAGCACCATGCCGCGCGGATGCCGCTCGAACAGCACCGCGTCGACTTCCTCTTCGAGCTTCGCAATCTGCCGGCTCAATGCGGACACCGCTACGTACAGACGCTCGGATGCCTTGCTCAGCGAACCGCTGCGTGCCACTTCGAGAAAGTAACGCAGTGCAGTGTTGTCCATATCGCCAGACGGTTGCTTTGCCGTTTCGGCATGGTTGGATGGCTTTGCCGTTTCGGCAACGATACGTGCCAAATATTGTAATTGTCCATAAATATCGTCCACGCCAGGATCGCGTCATGGGTGATGCACGAACGCCGTATGCCGCCCCATTCGCCGCTGCGGCGCTCATCGGAGAGCAACATTGACACGTGATATCGCGATTCAATCGGCAGCCGAACATTACGATTCGGGCCGCTTTCTCGAAGACCTCGGGCGCCGCGTCGCCGCGCGCACCGAAAGCCAGGAAGCGGACAGCGCGGACCGACTTCGCGCTTATCTTGCCGATCAGATCGCGCCGCTGCTCAAAGTGTGCGGTTTCACATCGCGCATCGTCGGGAACCCGGTGAAAGGCGCCGGACCGTTTCTGGTCGCGCACCGCCATGAAAGCGATACGTTGCCCACCGTGCTGACTTACGGACACGGCGACGTCGTGCGCGGCTACGACGCGCAATGGCATGAGGGCCTCGCACCATGGCGCATCACAGTGGACGGCGATCGCTGGTACGGCCGCGGCACCGCCGACAACAAAGGGCAGCACAGCATCAATCTCGCCGCGCTGCAGGCCGCGCTCAAAGTACGCGGCGGGCGGCTCGGCTTCAATGTGAAACTGCTCTACGAGACCGGCGAGGAAGTCGGTTCCCCCGGCCTGCACGCACTCTGCGAGCAGTTGCGCGACGAATTGCGCGCCGATGTGCTGATCGCGTCAGACGGTCCGCGCGTCAGCGCGCACCGGCCGACTGTATTTCTCGGTTCGCGCGGTCTCGTGAATTTCAGGCTCGACGTCACGCTGCGCGACGGCGGTCATCATTCGGGCAACTGGGGCGGACTGCTGCGCAATCCGGGCGTGACGCTCGCGAACGCGATCGCGTCGATGGTCGATGCGCAGGGCCGCATTCTCGTCGAAGGCCTGCGTCCGCCGCCGATTACCGATTCGGTGCGCCGCGCGCTCGCCGATATCGAAGTCGGCGGCTATCCGGGCGAGCCCGCGATCGATGCCGACTACGGCGAACCAACGCTCACGCCGACCGAACGTGTATTCGGCTGGAACAGCCTCGAAGTGCTTGCATTTCGCACCGGCAACCCGGACAAGCCGGTCAATGCGATACCGCCTTCCGCTTTTGCGCATATGCAATTGCGCTTCGTGGTCGGCACCGACTGGCAGAACCTCGAGTCGATCGTGCGTCGCCATCTCGACGAGCATGGCTTTACGCAGGTCGAACTCGACGTCGAACGCGGCGTCCCGGCCACGCGCGTCGATCCCGAAAACGCATGGGTGCAATGGGCATTGCGCTCGATCCGCGAAACGACCGGCACGCAACCCGCGCTGCTGCCGAATCTCGGCGGCACGCTGCCGAACGACGTCTTCGCTCACGTGCTCGGCATGCCGACGCTGTGGGTGCCGCACTCCTACCCCGGTTGCTCGCAGCATGCGCCGAACGAACATCTGCTTGGCCCCGTCGCGCGCGAAGCACTGCAGATCATGGCGGCGCTCTTCTGGGATCTCGGCGCGGGACGCCCCGATAGCGCCGATGCCGCCGGCCGACACACCTCCAGTTCCGCCCTTTCCTGAACCGCTGAACGTCGCGTAAGGACATCGCCAATGCGCCTCGACTCCACCACGACGGCGGGCTCGCTCGCCGCACCCGTATCGCGCGCGAGTGTGTCGCGCCTGATCGTCGCGACCTCGATCGGCAATGCGCTCGAGTTCTTCGATCTGATCGTCTACGGCTACTTCGCGACGATCCTCTCGCATCAGTTTTTTCCCGTGCACGATAAAACCGTGTCGTTGCTGCTGACGCTCGGCACCTTTGCGCTCTCGTATCTGGCGCGGCCAATCGGCGCGCTTGCGCTCGGCTCGTTCAGCGATCGCAAAGGCCGCAAGGCATCGTTGACACTGTCGATTAGCATGATGACGCTCGGCACCGGCATGGTCGCGTTGATGCCGTCGTATGACGCGATCGGACTGTTCGCGCCGTTCGGCATATTTGTTTCGCGTCTTCTGCAAGGCTTCTCGGCAGGCGGCGAGTTCGGCAGTTCCACGGCCTTTCTGATCGAACACGCGCCGGAGCGTAAAGGATTCATGGCGAGCTGGCAGTTCTCGAGCCAGGGTGCGAGCACGCTGCTCGCGTCCGCCTTCGGCGCGGTGCTGACCGGTACGCTCGCGCCCGACGATCTGAACAGCTGGGGCTGGCGCATACCGTTTCTGTTCGGCATGCTGATCGGTCCGGTCGGTCTGTATATTCGCCGGCGCATCGACGAAACGCCCGAATTCGAGCGCGCCGAAAAAGCCGCGTCGCCGGTTCGAGAACTGTTGGCCACGCAAAAGGCGCGCGTGCTCGTGTCGATCGGCTCGCTCGTGCTGACGACGACCGCCAACTACATGCTGCTCTATCTGCCGACCTATGCGTCGCGGCAACTGGGGCTTGCCGCATCGTCGGGTTTCATCGCCACACTGATCGCAGGCGGCATCGTGATGGTGCTGACGCCGCTCGTCGGGCATTGGTCCGACCGGGTCGGCCGCACGCGGATCATGCTCGGCGCCGGCACGCTGTTTCTCGCGACCATTTATCCCGCGTTCATGTTTCTGAATGCGCATCCGTCGCTGCCCACTTTGCTCGTGGCCGTGATCTGGATCGCGCTGCTGAAAGCGACCTACTTTGCGCCGATTCCCGCGCTGATGTCCGAACTGTTTCCGACCCGCACGCGAACCACGGGAATGGCGCTCGGTTATAACATCGGTACCACCATGTTCGGCGGGTTCACGCCGCTGGCCGTCGCAAGCCTCATTGCGGCGACGGGCAATAATCTCGCACCGGGCTTATATCTGATGCTCGCGGCAATCATCAGTCTCTTCACGCTTGGATGGGCACGCGCGCGCCTCAAGGTTCGCTAAAGATTTGATAGGGCCTGCCAGCCGCCCACTTTCATCGACCTGACAGCAGGAAGTATTCATGCAACACGCTTTGCAGCAAGCCGTGCAATTCGCCGTGGAAAACGAATCGCTCTGGGACCGTCATGTGACCGGCAACTGGGGCGTGCACGTGAACGACCCGCCGCCATGGAACAGGCTGCTCGGTCCGGTGCACGACCGCGGACCGGCTTCCGGCGCGATCGCAGTGGACGGCCGCGTTCTCGTCTCATGGGGCGAACCGGATCGGCCCGACCTGACGTTCAGCGTCGCGAAAATGTATCTCGCGTTGCTCGCCGGCCTTGCGCACGACCGCGGCCTGTTGCCCGACGTCGACGAACCGGTGCGCGTCCGGGTACCCGGCATCGGCTTCGACGACGAGCACAATGCGCCGGTGACATGGGCGCACCTGCTGCAACAGACGAGCGAATGGCAAGGCACGTATTTCGGCTTATCGGATCAGGCCGATCACTTTCGCACCGTGAACTTTGCCGCGCCGCCCGACGGCAAGAAAGGCGACCTGCGTCCGCTGCGGCATCCCGGCACGTACTGGGAATACAACGACGTGCGTATCAATCAGCTTTCGCTCGCGTTGCTGCATCTGTTCAGGCAACCGCTGCCGGACGTGTTTCGCGACGCGATCATGCGGCCCGCCGGCGCGAGCGAAAACTGGCAATGGGTCGGTTACGACAACGCATGGATCGAGATTGACGGCCGGCGCATGCAATCGGTACCGGGCGGTACGCACTGGGGCGGCGGCATGTCGGTCAGCGCGAACGATCAGTTGAAGGTTGCGCAAATGCTGCTCGACGATGGAGTTGCGAACGGCCGGCGCGTGCTGTCGAGCGAATGGATTGCGCGAATGCGTACGCCCTGTGCAATCGCGCCGTTCTATGGATATCTCGTCTGGCTCAACACCGATAGAAAGATTTTCCCGAGCGTGCCGGCGTCGAGCTATTTCGGTGTCGGTGCGGGCAGCTCATTTACATGGATCGAACCCGAGCGCCGGATGGCGGTTATCGTGCGCTGGCTGAATCCGGCTGCCGCCGACGGTTTCTTTGGGCGCGTTCTCAACGCGATCGGATAAGCCCCGACGCGTGGCTCAATGCGCGCTGCGCGCGCCGCGCGTCAGCGAATCGAACAGCTGTTCCGCTTCGGTCAACTCCTCGAGCGCACGCTCGAGGCGCGATACCGCATCCGAATGGCTGATCGCCGGTTCGCCCTCGGCTTCGCCGCGCACGAGGCGAAACGCCTGTTCGACGTTGCGCGTCGCTTGCATATAGCGCGCCGCGGCGTTCGATTCGCGCGAATGAGAAATGGCTGCCATGGTGGTCCTCCGTCTGCCTGCACATTGCACAGACGCCAGGTTACCAGGCCGGCAACGGCCTGTCCAGGAACTCGCGCACAGTGTTGTAAACAGGCAATGAGGCGCGCTTGCGCGCGATCGCAGCAGGTCTTCGTGGCCAAACCCGCTACGCCTCGGCGATAAAGCGCCCGATCTCCACGTTCAGAAACTGCGCGGCAGCCGGGTCCGCCTCCGACGCCGCCATGTGGCCGCTGTCGTAGGGCAACCTTAGCAGGGTGCTGCCGGGAATCTGGTGCGCCGCCCATTCGCCATCTTCGACAGGATTGTAAAGATCGAGCCGCGGCACGCCGATCATCGTGCGAGCGGTAATCGATGCGAGCGCTCGCGCGGTGTCGCCGCCGAATCCCGGCGTATTCCCGACGTCGTGCGCGTCATAGGCCCATGACTGGTACGTCCAGTCGAGCGGATCGTATTGTTGTGCGCTCCACCACTGCGCGCGCTGCTGGAGCCACGCGTCCACGCTACCGGCTTGTGCGGCGTCGCTTGCAAAGCGCTGCGGCGTGCGGTTTGCGAATACGTGCATCACGCCGACCCAGGCCGACCAGTCGGTCGCAGCGCCGCCGCGCGCCATTTCCGGATTGGCGTTCGCGAGCGCGAGCCGGCCTGCGTGGTTCATCGCCTGCGCCCACGGCGCTGTCTTCGCCATCGGCACCAACGCGACGATATGCGACATGAGGCCGGCAAACTGCACACCCCACTGCAACGCTTGCATGCCGCCCATCGATGCGCCCGCAACCGTATGCAACGCATCGATGCGCAGATGTTCGAGCAGACGCTTCTGGCTCGACACCATGTCGCCGATCGTAAAGCGCGGGAAGCGGCTGCGCGGCTGCGTCGCCGAATTGGACGGCGAACTCGACAGTCCATTGCCGAGCGCGTCGACCACGACGATCGTGAAGCGCGACGGATCGAACGCACGGCCCGCGCCGATCAGGAAATCGAGCCGATGATGCGTGCTGCCGATCGCGCATAGACCGAGAATCACGGGTTTCGACCGGTCGTCGGGATCGCCGTGCACGACATACGAAACTCGAAGATCGTCGATGCTCTCGCCGGATTCGAGCGCAAAACGGCCGAGCGCCGCGTGCCGATGCGGCGCATCGATCCAGCCCGGTTGTAAAGGAGGATGGCCCATTTCTCTAGCTGCTCATATACCAGCCACCGTTCACATTGATGGTCTGGCCGTTCATATAGCCGTTGTTCGCAAGCAGCACGGCGATGTCGGCGACTTCATCGACGCCGCCGAGGCGGCCGACCGGAATCACATCCCTTCTGATGTTCGGATTGCCGGCGACCATGTCGGTCTCGATCAGTGCCGGCGCAATTGCATTCGACGTGACGCCCGTTTTCGCGAGAAGCGTCGCATAGCTGTGCGCGAGCCCGATCATGCCTGCCTTCGATGCTGCATAGTGCGGACCGATTACGCCGCCCGTCTGCGCGGCCACCGACGATAGCATAATCAAACGCCCCCAGCCGCGCGACACCATTTCAGGCGCGACTTCCTGCGACGCAAGAAACGCCGACGTAAGGTTCGTGGCGATGGTCGTGTGCCAATCGTCGGGCGCTAGCTGCTGCCACGGTTTCGCATGGCCGATGCCCGCATTGTTGACGAGCACGTCAATCTTGCCGAATGCGTCGCGCGCACGATCCACCATATTCCTGACGCCTGCCGCGTCGCTCACGTCGACCTGAATCGCGATCGCCTTCGCACCGTTCGCTTCGATCTGCGCGACCGTTTCGCGCGCGGGCTGCGCAGCGTCCTTATACGTGAGCGCAACCGACATCCCGCATCGTCCATACGCAAGCGCAATCGCCTTGCCGATGCCGCGGCTTGCACCCGTCACAAGCGCGACCTTGCCTGTCAGATCCGTCATTGCAAGACTCCTTACCGTTGGCGGCAGCCGCGCATTCGGGCTGCGTTGACACATGAGTATCGGTGAGAAACGTCGCGCAAAGCGGAGTTCCCGCGTCGTACACGTCGACTGCGACGACATGTCAGACCGCGCCGGCCTTACCGTCGTTACCCGACGCCCGAAAAATTTTCGCCTCGCCGAAATCGCATCACTTGATAGACTTGCGGCTTGCAAAGACGACGGATAAAACGCGTGAGCATCGGGGAATACTACAAGCGGCTGAATCTGCCTGAAACCGCTTCGCCTGAAGAGATCAAGAAGGCGTATCGGCGCCTGCGCGCAAAGTACCATCCCGACCTCAACAAAGGCAGCGAATCGAACGTCGAGCCCGTATTCAAGCGCATTCAGGAAGCATTCGAAGTCTTGACCGGTGCACGCGCGCCCGCGGCGCATGGGGCTTCCGCCACGCCGAAAGAAAGCCGCCATGCGCAGGCGCGTCCGCCGCAACCGCAGTCGCCGCGTACGAGCGAGCGCGACACGAACAGCAAACCCTGGTCCACGACGTCGGACCGCTGGCAGGCATACCGGTCCAGTGAAGACCGGCCGCCGATGCGCGGCGCGAACCGTCACGACAAGCTCTATGTGCCGCTCGACATTGCCTTGAACGGCGGCCACGTGCCGAGCGGTTACCAGATAACCGCGCCTTGCCGGCAATGTGGCGGAATGAGTGCGCGCTTCAATGCCGGACCTTGTGGCGATTGCGATGGGCAAGGCAAATCGGCCCATGGCGCACGCTGCGGCAGTTGCGGCGGCAGCGGACGCGCGAACGTCGAGCGCTGCGCCGCCTGCCAGAACACCGGCTCCGAAAGCTACTGGAAAACCGATCAGGTCGCCGTGCCGGCCGGCGCATGGGACGGCCAGCAAGTGACGGTGCCCGACGGCGGCTTTCCCGGCGCAAACGGCGGCGCGGCCGGCAACGCCGTGCTCTCGGTCGTCATTTTGTGCGGCTCCGATATCGAGCGCGATGGACTCAATCTGACGAGCGAACTGAAAGTCGATTTCGTCACCGCAACGTTAGGCGGCGCATTGGAAACGCACCTGCTCGGGAGGAACCTGCGCGTTGCGATTCCGCCGAACTCGGCGCAAGGCAGTGTGATTCGCTTGGCCGCGCATGGATTATCGGATGCGTCGGGCAACCAGGGCGAACTGAGGCTGCATGTCGTGCTTGCAATGCCGCATTCCGTCAATCATCTGACCGACGATCAGCGCGCACAGCTCAAGCAGATGTTCGACGCTGCTGCGCAGCGCGGCAAGAGCGACGGCGACGCACGATGATTTCGCTGAAACACCGTCTTCCCGCTTGCCACGTCCTCGACACGCCAAGTTGATGTTGATGATCAGGTTGCCGATCTTCTGCACCCAGCACACGCCCACGCGCTCGGTTCCGAGCTTGCGTCCGATCTCGAGTTCGCAGCCGTTGCATGCGTTCAGGTTCTGCGAGACCGAGAGCTTGTCGACCAATGCGCTGGCCGGCGCGTTATCGGCGACGCGATAAAGCGGGCCGTCGCGCAGCTGGGCACGCAGTTCGTCGCTGACCATCCGCACGCGCGCGGCATCGCGCAACCATACGCGCGCGGCACAGGCAGCAGCGAAATGCCGACTGTCGGCAGTCGCCATGACGGCTGCCCTCACGAGGATGAACGTGTCGAATGCGGCAACCCGCATTTCCGCCGCTTCGGCTGTGATCGGCATGTTCCGGGCCTACGTTAGCGTTTTCGCACGCCGTTTGCCTACGTCGCCAGACGATCCGCGCTATGCTTGACCCACACCGAATGCCGGTCAATGCTGCTTCGCACACCGGCGCCGCCCCTATCACGAGGAGATGGAATGGACGCCTCCCTCCCGCGTCGGGTCAGAGAGGCTGTAGAAACAGCGGAGCCCTCGCTATACCCGACGACGGCATCAGAGTGCCAAAGTGGTGGTGTTGAGACGACCACTGAGGGTAAGGAGGGCTCGAAATGAAGACTACGACATTTGGCGTGGACCTGGCAAAGCGGGTCTTTCAGGTGCATTGGGTCAACATGGAAACAGGCGAAATCAACCGGCGGCAATTCAGGCGCGAACAGCTCGTGACTTTCTTCGCGAAGCAGCAGTCCGCGCTCATCGCGATGGAAGCCTGCGGCAGCGCCCACTACTGGGCCCGTTGCTTCCAGCGCCTGGGCCATCAGGTCAGGCTCATTGCGCCCGCGTTCGTGCGCCCCTTTGTGAAACGCAACAAGACTGACGCGGCCGATGCCCAGGCCATCTGGGAAGCGGTGCAGCGTCCGGCAATGCGCTTCGTGGCTGTCAAAACCGAAGCACAGCAAGGTGTGCTCGCCCTGCATCGTGCACGTGAGCAACTGATGAAGATGCGCAATATGCAGCGCAATCAGGTGTATGGCCTGCTTTACGAGTTCGGTGCCGTGGTGCCCGCCGGGCCGCGCGGCATGGCTGAGGCGGCCCGTGCTCTGGGCGGGTTGGCCGATACCCTGCCGGCAATCGTGATCGACACGCTGCGCGAACAGCTGCAGCGCATCCAGATGCTCGAGCACGACATCGCGCAGGTCCAGCGCCGGTTGACGCAATACAGGCATGAAGACGAGGCGGCCAGACGCCTCATGGAGATTCCCGGCGTTGGCCTGCTCAGCGCAACGGCCGCCATTGCCACCATGGGTGAGCCTCACACGTTTCGCTCCGGGCGTGAATTTGCGGCATTTCTGGGCCTGGTGCCCCGACAGAGTGGCACCGGAGGACACGTCAGGCTGCTGGGCATCAGCAAACGTGGTGACGTGTATCTGCGCACCTTGCTCATTCACGGCGCGCGCTCGGTACTCACGCGCGGCAAGCAGCCAAGCCCGCAATTGCAGCAACTGCTGGCGCGACGACCGTTTAACGTCGCCGTCGTCGCGCTGGCCAACAGGATGGCACGCACGATCTGGGCGTTGCTCGCCCACGCGCGAATGTATCAGCCAGGTTACGTGGCTCACGCCGCGTAGAAGATCAATTCACTAAAGGAGATGGATCGCTCATAGGTTGCGCAGGTAGATGTACGCGTGATGGCAAAACAGGTCGGACCGCGGGGAAGGCAAACCTGAATCGCTGGCTGTCCTTCGAGGACTCCAAGGAGTTGAGGTCTTCCCCGGCATATTCCATCAGGGCCAGCGGACTCCACGTCCGCGTCACAGGCCGGATATAAGTCTGCAACCTGATCCTGTCCGCCAGCCCGCAAACATCACCTGGCAAGCCGGGAGGCGTCCATATAAGTCCGCGATGACCGACACCCAGAAGCCGACGCAAGCGCAGCAGCCATCCGAAGAAATCGATCCGCAACTGATCGAACTCGCACACGAGGTATTCGAACTCGCGCGGCGCGGCGATGCAGCAATGCTCGCCGCCGTGATCGAAAAGGGCGTGCCGCCGAATCTGCGCAACGATAAGGGCGATACCCTCGTAATGCTTGCCGCTTATCACGGCCACGAGGACGCAGTGCGCACGCTGCTCGAACGCGGCGCCGACCCGAACCTGCGCAACAACAACGGCCAGACGCCCATCGCGGGCGCCGCGTTCAAAGGCTTCAAACCGATTATCGAACTGCTGCTCGATCATGGCGCGGATGTCGAAGGCGCGTCGCCGGACGGCCGCACCGCATTGATGGTGGCCGCGATGTTCAACCGCACCGACATAGTCGACCTGCTGATTTCGCGCGGCGCGAATCCGCAAGCGCGCGATGCAGGCGGCAATTCGGCCGCCGACGCGGCCGCGCGGATGGGCGCTGCCGATACCGCCGCACAACTGACTAAACCGCGCGGCTAGGTCTTGCGCCTCTAACCACTTCTACCCGACCATGAGCCAAAGACTTCCGCCATTCGAGGCCGCCACGGCCACCGACGAACAGAAGGCTGTTCTTCAAGACATTCTTGGCGGCCCGCGCGGCAACCTCAACGGCCCATTCCTCGGCTGGATTTTCAGTCCGCAGCTCGCGCAACATGCGCAGCGTCTCGGCGCATTCTGCCGCTATCAGACCGGACTGCCGCTACGCCTGTCGGAACTGGCGATTCTAGTCACGGCCGCGCGCTGGCAGGCGCAGGCCGAATGGTTCATCCATTACCCGATCGCCATGCAGGCGGGCCTGCCGGCGGACGTCGCCGAGGCCATCCGGATCGGCCTGGAACCGAAATTCGTCGAGGAAGACGACAAGCTGATCTACCGGTTCGCCACCGAATTGTACGAACTCAAACGCGTGTCGGATGCCACCTATCAGCAGGCAGTCGACCGCTTCGGCCATACGGTCGTCATCAATCTTGTCGGCCTGCTCGGCTACTATGCGCTGGTCGCGATGACGCTCAATGTGTTCGAGATGCGCGCGGCAGGCCAGGACTCGCTGCCGTTTCACGAATGAGCACGCATTAGCAGCAAACGCGTGAGCCGCTAACCATTCGCCGAGATCGGGGAATCGTCGATAGCGGAGTCCCTGCACGTCAGCAGGCACCCTGCCCTATCACGCAAGCCTCAAACCGCGTGCCGGCAAAATCTCCTGTACGACCGCAAAGCGTTGCTCCTTCACGGCGTCGTGGAACCTGCGATAGTCGCTGTTTTCGAAGGTCTTCGTGTGTTTCGGCTGTACCGCGCCGTCGTCCTTTGCCTTGATGCCGGTCGCGACGTGTTTCCATGAGCCCGGGCCTTTTGCGATGTAGTGCGGAATCGATTCCTGAATGCCGGGAATCGATCCGGCTGCCACCGCATCGCGAATCACTTCAAGGCGCTTCTGCTCGTCCCGGTCGGTATTGTTCTGGAGCAATTGCTGCAGCGCCGTTTTCGCAGCGGTCGGCAAGCCCGGCTGACCGGAGAAATCGGCGGCGTTCGCCGCCCATGCCTGCACGACGCGGCAAGCCATGTCTGCAGCCTCCATGAATTGCGGCAGGTTATCGCGTTGCACGGTCTCGCCCTTGCCGTTCACGTAGTGCCATTTTGCCCAAGGCAGGTCCGGGTAGGTCAACGCGGCGCCATGCCCGAGCGGCAGCGCACGCGTGAGCACGTCGGATTGCAGTTTGTCGATCAGATGTTCGGTGTAGTGCTCGAACCGTTCGAGCCAGTCTTCACGCGAGCAATCATCCGCTTCGAGGTGCGAGACCTTGTTGTACTCCGATTCGATGCCCGAGAATCCCTGGTGCGCCCATGTATCGACATAGGTGTGCAGCGTCGTGCCGAGCCGGTGCAGCGCATTGTCCGCGCCGCGGCGCTCGAGCGCGTGCCGCACGAGTTCGCGCGCGACTTCGCTGTCCGGCCGGCAAACCGCGCGTTGCTCGAGCGTGTCGCCGATGCCCGCGGGCAGGAAGTGAAACGGCGTCCAGACGAGCCGGTTCATTTCGTCCTCTACGTTCACGTAGTCGAACAGCTTGTGCGCCGACGCGAAGCGTTCGAACTGCTCGCCGCCCGCGAATCGCAGCAGTCCCGGCGTCGTTGCGTCGTCGATGTACTGGCACGCGTGCGCGACCGTTTGCGCGTCTTTCGCAGACAGCCCGCCGAGCCGCGTCGTGATGTAGATCACCCCGTAGTGGAAATCGATGTTCATGCCGACTCTCCGTATGGTTGTCTTCGCTTTGCATTGCGCGTGTGGGCACACGCGGCGCAGGCGCTGCCCGAGTCCAGAATCGCAACAGCACGAGAACATCGATTCGCGCGCAGCGGCTTTATCGGGAAATCGAATCAGTCACGCCCGCTTTTAACTTCACCAGCGTTAATCAATCAATTAATCACGACGTTTCCATGAAAAGTCCTCGCGCAGCGCGTGCCGGAGCTGACGCCGGGCCGTGATCCGATCGAGCAGTTTCATGAGCCGCCGTGCCATTCACGCCGAAAGTGCGCGCCTCTAAAGTTCAACCCATGCCGTCGCCGACGGAAACTCTCTTAAAGGTGTTAGCCATGAAACGTCTGAACCATGCTCTTATCGCCGCCTCGCTGGTCGCCGCCACCTTCGCGGCTCCGTTTACCGCTCGTGCTTCCGACGTCGCGCCGCTCACGCGCGCGCAAGTGCGTGCCGAGCTGATCGCGGCCGAACAGAACGGAACGTATCCGACGAGCAAGGTGCACTACCCGGCTGCGCAACCGGATGCGGCCACCGTTTATGTCGCCAACCGCGCGGCCGCCGCGGCCGGCGCCGATAGCGCGTACGGCGGTTCGGCTGCGGGCAGCTCCGTGTCCGGTACGCGTAGCGGCAGCGCCGCATTGAACGGGCGCCCGCCGTTCGGCAACCTGTATAGCCATCACTAAGCGGTCAACGACGCAACGAGGAATGCAGATGAACACGCTGATCAACAATCTGGCCCGCACGGGCCTCATGAAACAGGACTTTACGTATCACGTCGTCCGTGCGTCGATGGTGCTGATCTTCGTCTTTTTTGGTTACCAGAAATGGTTCCAGTATGAAGCTCAGGTGCTGATTCCGTATATCAGCCACGGACCGCTGATTTTCTGGCTGTACCCGGTATTCGGCATCCGCGGCGCCAGCTGGTTTCTCGGCGTATCCGAATGGTTCTTCGGCGCGCTGCTGTTTATCGGCTTCTGGAACAAGCGTATTGGCGTGCTCGGCGCACTGGGCTCGATCGCAACCTTCGTCGGCACCGTGACGATCATTCCATTCATGCCTAACGGCTGGGACGTGGCGGCCGGCGGCTTCCCTGCAATGGCCGGCAACGTGCCGTTCCTGATGAAGGACGTGGTGCTGCTCGCGGTGTCGGTCTATCTGCTCAAGGAAGATGTTGCGCGAGTACTTGCCGAACGGGGCACGAGATAAAGCGGGGAACGGAGCGAGGAGACGAGCCGCCGACAACGCTCATGCGTAAAAAGCCGGCTTGATGGAGGTTGGTTCGAGGCGCGTGCAATCGAGTTGCACGCGCCCTTGAGCCGTCTGAACGCTTGAGAGCCAGCAAGCGTTCCGGTGCCGCCGGCTTTTAGAACAGATACATGCCGGCGACGAAAATCACGCCCGAAAACAGCAGCGCTGTCACGCAATAGCCCATGATGTCGCGCACACCGAGGCCCGCAATCGCGAGCGCCGGCAGTGCCCAGAACGGCTGCGCCATGTTGGTCCACGCCTCGCCGTACGCGATCGCCATCGCCGACTTGCCGAGGTCCGCGCCAAGCGCCTGCGCGGCCGGCATGACGAACGGCCCCTGCACGACCCAGTGACCGCCGCCGCTCGGCACCGCGAAGTTGATCACGGCGGAGCTCAGGAACGCGAGCAACGGGAACGTGTGGACGTTCGCGATATCGACGAACCATTTCGTGATCACGCCGGCGAGCCCCGAGTGATCCATCAGCGCCTGAATCCCTGCATAGAACGGAAACTGGATCATGATGCCCGCGGCGCCGCGCGCCGCCGCGGCTACCGCACGCGCATACGCCATCGGCGTCTTGTGCAGCAGCATGCCGGTTGCGAGGAATACGAGGTTCACCGTGTCGATATCGAGCGTGAAGCCCTTCGTTACCGTGCGCACGACGAGGAAGCCGTAGCAGACGAGCGCGACGAGAATCGCGAGCAGACGGCTTTCTTCGAGCCGTTCGGCGAGCGTCGCATTCGCGGGCAGCTTGCGTTCGACGCTCGGCGGTTCTTCGAGCAACGCCGGGTCGACCGCGACCACATCCTGAGGCTTCGGCATCATCAAACGCGCGAGAATCGGCAACATTACGATGAGGCCAAACGTGATGAACGCGTTATAGCCGGTGAAAATCGTGTGCGACACCGGGATCAGGCCGATGGTCCTTTCCATCGGATTGCCTTTGGTCGCGGCGACGAGCGGTACGGATCCCGACAGGCCGCCGTGCCATGTCAGAAAGCCCATATACGCGCACGCAACGAGCAACCGGTAGTCGGTACCCTTTACGCGCCGCGCGACTTCGCGCGACAGCATCGCACCGAGCACGAGCCCGAAGCCCCAATTGATCGCGCACGCCACGGCGCCGACGAACGCGACCAGCATCACGCCCTGCCCCGGCGTGCGGGCCGAGTTCGCGAGCGCGACCAGCATCCGCCTGATCGGGCCCGAGCTCGCGAGCGCGTGGCCGGTGACGAGAATCATGGCCATCTGCATCGAGAACGCGAGCAGATTCCAGAAGCCCGCGCCCCATAGCGAAATCAGTTCGACGGGCGGCTTCGGCGTGAGGCCGAACGCGAGCGCGAAGGTCGCGATGGTCAGGAAGATGGCGAAAATCAAAGGGTCGGGAAGCACGCGGTGCACGACCTGCGTGAAAAACCGCGAGATGCGCTGAATCAACTGTCTACTCCTTGTCGCCTGTTTGATGGGCGTGCGAGGTACGCACGCGGAATTTGTATGGCGGGTTTCCCCATGGTGATCCGGCGAGCCTTTCATTTTTCTTCATCGCGCTCGTCGGCAAGGGCAGAATTTTTGCATAAAACGGTCGTCGGTGTGGCCGAAGTATGCAAATCGCAAGGCTTACACGCGTGACAAACATCGGCGCCGCAAATGGATCTGGAACATTGCCGCGCTGAAAACTATCATCGACGCCATACCTTCCGCAATCGAGGATCGTCATGGGCAATGGCGCATCATCGGCAGGGCTTGTGATCGGCGTGCTGGGCGGCATGGGCCCGCAGGCAACGGCCGACTTTCTCACCAAGCTCACGGCCGCGACGCCCGCCGAGCGCGAGCAGGATCATCTGCGCGTCCTGATCGATTCAAACCCCAAGGTGCCCGACCGCAGCGAGGCCATCGCCGGCCGCGGCGCGTCGCCGGGAGCCACGCTCGCTGCGATGGCGGCCGGCCTCGAACGCGCGGGCGCCGATTTTCTGGTGATGCCGTGCAATACCGCTCATGCGTTCGAGCCTGAAATTCGCGCGGCGGTCAGCGTGCCGTTCGTGAGCATGATCGACGAGACCAGCGCGATCTGCGAAAACGCATTCCCCCATGCACTGCGCTTCGGTCTGCTGGCGACGAGCGGCTGCATTCACGCGCTTCTCTATCAAAACGCTTTCATCCGGACCGGACGCCGCACTATCGTTCTTGACGCTGTTGACCAGGAAAAACTGATGGCGCTGCTGTACCGGATCAAACTCGGCGACCGGTCCGCCCCGGCGCAAATTGCGATGCGTGCCTACGGCGAAACGCTCGTCGACGCCGGTGCGGATATGGTGATCGCGGCCTGCTCGGAGGTTCCGCTCGTGCTTGCCGATGGCGATCTCACACGGCCCGTGCTCGATGCAACTGCCGTTCTCGCGCAGCGCTGCATACGTTATGCCTATGGGTTCGAACCGCTGCCCTCTGCGCAACCGACTACACGAGCAGGCGCAGAATCAGCCACGCATCCGCAGCACGCGCAGCCCGTTGTTTCACTGTGAACCTCGCCACACAAAACACTGCGCACTCGCCGCTGCGCGCAGAGTCGCCGGATACGTCGCGTTGAATTTTGGTCGATGAAGATACGACTGCGGCGCGCCATGCAAATCCGCAAAAAACGGCGCACCGCCCGTAACGCGTAAGTCATTTTCAATGCGCCTGAGCGCGGGAGACAAAGCGTGAAACAGAACAGACTGGGGCTGGCCATCGTCATCGGCATGCTGATCGGCATTGCCGCGGGGTACGTGTGCCATCAATCGGCCGACTCGCCTGCAGCGGCGAAAGAAATGGCCAGCAGTTTCTCGTTGATTACCGATATCTTTCTGCGCCTCATCAAAATGGTGATCGCGCCGCTCGTATTCAGCGGCATCGTTGCGGGGCTGGCCGCGATCGGCGACCCGAAGGCGGTCGGCCGGGCGGGCCTGAAGGCGCTCGGCTGGTTTATGTGCGCGTCGTTCATGTCGCTATTGATCGGCATGGTGCTCGCCAACGCCTTCGACCTCGGGCACGCAATGAATCTGCACGTGCCCGCCGCGGGCGCGGCGGCCGGCGTCAGCACTGCCGCGTTCAATCTGCACAATTTCATTACGCACATCGTGCCTTCGAGCGTAATCGAAGCAATGGCGAACAACGAGATATTGCCGATCCTCGTGTTCTCGCTATTCTTCGGTATCGCCATGGGCACGATGAAAGACCGGCTGCCTCCCGCGCTGCTGTCGTCGATCGAGGGGTTGTTCTCGATCATGCTCAGAATTACAGGTTACGTGATGTGGTTCGCGCCGCTCGGCGTATTCGGCGCGGTGGCCGCTGTCATTACCGTGCAAGGCCTCGGCATGCTTGTCACGTATGGCAAGTTTATCGGCGCGGTCTATTTCAGCATGATCGTGTTGTGGTGCGTGCTGCTCGCGGCCGGCTACGGCGTGCTCGGCAAACCGGTCTTCGCACTCGTGAAGCTGATTCGCGAGCCGATGATTATCGCGTTTTGCACGGCGAGCAGCGAAGCCGCTTATCCGAAAACGATCGAGCAGCTGACACGCTTCGGCGTCAAGCCGCGTATCAGCAACTTCGTGCTGCCGCTCGCATACTCGTTCAATCTGGACGGATCGATGATGTATCAGGCGTTCGCCGCGCTTTTTATCGCGCAGGCGTACAACATTCACCTGTCGTTCGGCCAACAGTTCTGGATGCTGCTCGTGATGATGCTGACGAGCAAGGGCGTGGCCGGCGTGCCGCGCGCGGCAATCGTCGTGATTGCAGCCACCTTGCCGCTGTTCGGGCTGCCGGTCGAAGGCGTCGTGCTGCTGCTCGCGATCGACCAGTTCATCGATATGGGGCGTACGACAACGAATGTGGTCGGCAACAGCATCGCGTCGGCGGTCATCGCGAAGTGGGAAAGCAGTCTTGCTCCGTGGACGGGGAAGGCCTATCCGTTATCCGAAGCAATTCCCTCGATGCACGACGATATGGCTGGTGCACCGACCTCGAACGCAACGCACCCGGCGTTCCCGGCATCGCAAGCGCGTTGAACTTCATGACGCCGCTTCGCAACGGCATCGTGTGCGCAGCGGCATACCGGCCTGCGTTCCTGCAAACAAACCCTGTTCGGTATATCGTTAGAACGAAAAGTCGGTTCGCGCCGCGCACATGCAACTCTAAGATAGCGATTCTGGCCGTTGTCCATCCGCGCGCCCAATCGTTCGCGCTGCACGCGATGCGGTCATCGCAGCCGACGTCACCGAGCAAGGAGTCTTTCAGTTGAACCGTTTCGAGCATTCCCGCGCGCCGCTCGTAGTCGGCATCGGCGGCACGACGCGCGCCGCATCGTCGACCGAGCGCGCGCTTGCCGTCGCGCTGCGCGGCGCGCAGGAAGCCGGTGCGCAGACGCGCGTGTTCGGCGGCGCATTCCTGCATCGGCTGCCGCACTATGCACCTGAAAATAGCGAGCGCACCGACGAACAGCTCGAGCTGATCGAAGCCGTGCGCAACGCCGATGCGCTTGTCATCGCAACGCCCGGCTATCACGGCGGCGTATCGGGGCTCGTCAAGAATGCGCTCGATACGCTCGAAGACCTGCGCGACGATGCACGCCCGTATCTCGATGGCCGTGCGGCCGGCTGTATCGTCACCGCATACGGCTGGCAGGCCGCGGGCTCCGTGCTCACGTCGCTGCGCTCGATCGTGCACGCGCTGCGCGGCTGGCCGACACCGTTCGGCGCCGGCATCAATACGCTCGAGACTAGCTTCGACAACGCGGGGCTTTGCTCGGACCCGAAGGTCGCCGGGCAGCTCGCAACCGTCGGCCGCCAGGCCGCCCAGTTCGCGCTCGCATTCGGCAGCGAGGCGCAAGCAGGCGATAACGGTGCGGCCGGCGGCGGCCCGTCGCATGCAGGCGCCGCCGGGATCTTCGCGCTGGCCGACTGACACCCCACCCTTGGCGCCGCGCATCGCGGCTTCACACGCGCGCGCTCGTTGCGTCCATCACGTTGCGTCCATCACGTTGCGCCGCCCGTCGCGCGACGACCCATTGCGCACAGCAATGCGGCCGTGCGCACAAAGCGTCCGCGAAACCGTGTGCCAGCCCACAGACGGACGCGCATTGGCGACCGATAGTCGCGTCAACCGGACAATAAAACCGGATGCAAGAGCAAATGAACCGACTGATTCGCTACAAGGGTTACCAGGTCGCACCCGCTGCGCAGCGCCTGCCGAACGGGCTGTTCGCGGCCAATCTGACCATCGAGAAAAGCGCGGCCGAGCCGGGGCGCGCCTATTCGTTCGACGCCCTTGACTACTTCTTCGACGAAGAGCATGCGCTCGCCTATGCATTCCGCTGGGGACGCCTGTGGGTCGACGACCATCAATAACGGCGCGGCGCCTCGCCGGTTAGTCACCGAATCGCGCGCAAGACGCGCGCACGCCAACGCTTGCCGGGTCCGTCCGGTATCGGCGCGCTCCCCTTTCATCCAAGCCGCAGCAAGACCACACCAAGGCCACACAAGGCCAAATCAAGGCCACACCAAGGCCACACCAAGGCCACACAAAGGCCTCGCGCGCGCCGCGCGCGATTCGTGGCCAAGGCCGTCAGCCACGCCTGTCGTGCCGGTGCAAGCGCCGTTCCAGTGTGTTGTGACAAAATAGGGCGACATATGTCTTACGTAAGATGCCTTAAATAAATTTGCCATGTCCGATACCCTGACAGATGCTGCCGGCGAAGATCACGCGCTGCGAAACTGGACATTCCGGGACCAGGCCCGTATGCGGATCGGCTCCGAGGCCCACAAGCAGATGTTCTGCCGCATGCTGCTGGAAACCCATAATCCCTATAAACCCGCGGTACTCGACTGGCCTGCGCTCGCACCCGACGCACTGCAGCGCCTCACTTCGCTGCCGATCTGGGACATCGCCGTGCAAACCGAAGGCCGCGCATCGATTCGCGTGGCCACATACGCGGCCACGGTCAAAGATCCGCTGCTGCGCGAAGCGATCGAAATGGACGGCGCCGAAGAAGCGCGCCACAAGCATGTGCTGTCGCACCTCGTCGCCGCCTACGGCATCGAACTCGCGCCGGAGCCTGAATACCCGGCGCCGCGCGACGCCGAATGGGCATGGATGTTCACGGGCTACAGCGAATGCATCGACAGCTTCTTCGCCTTCGGCCTGTTCCGCTCGGCCCAGCAATCGGGCTACTTCCCCGAATCGCTCGTCGAAACGTTCGAGCCCGTCATTCAGGAAGAGGCGCGCCATATCCTCTTCTTCATCAACTGGGTCGCGTGGCATAGGCGCAGGATGCCGTGGTGGCGCCGCCCGTGGCATTCGCTGCGCGTCGCCGCGATCTGGGTCAAACTGGTGTGGGACCGCGTAGGCATCGCGAAGGGCATGGACGCCGACGGCGTGATGCACGACTCGAATTTTCTGGCCGCGAACAGCGCAACGATCGGCGCTGCGCTCGACGCACGGCAACTTCTCGAGCTATGCCTCGTCGAAAACGAGCAGCGCATGAGCGGCTATGATGTGCGTCTTCTGCGCCCCACGCTGATGCCGCGGCTCGCGCGGCTCGCTCTGCGTTTCATGAAGAAGTAACGGGTGCAGCGTTGCGTCCGATTCGCGCCGCGCGGTCCGAGCGCGCCGGCGCGAGCTGGGCTTCGCGCGTCCGACCGGGAGGGAACACGCATGGCATGGACCGTCGACGAACAGCTGGCACTGAGCGCATGCGAAGCAGTTGCGGCCATCCAGGCGGGCAAGCTGCTCGCAACCGATTACGTTGCGACGCTGCTCGCACGCGCGGCGGCGCTGTCGAGCCTCAATGCCTTGACCGCGCTCAATATGGAAGGCGCGCTCGCGGCCGCGCAGCGTATCGACGCGCTATCGCCCGGCGAGAAAGCGCGTCTGCCGCTCGCGGGCCTGCCCGTGATCGTCAAGGACAACATCAACACGGCGGACCTGCAGACCGCCGGCGCGACGCCCGCACTCGCGGACTTCAAACCGAAAACCAACGCGCCATCGGTGCAGCGCCTGCTCGACGCAGGCGCAGTGCTGCTCGGAAAAGCGAACATGCACGAGCTCGCATGCGGCATCACGAGCACGAATTTCGCGGCGCCGGGCCCCGTGCGCAATCCGTACGACCCGGGCCTGATTCCGGGCGGCTCGTCGGGCGGCAATGCGGTCGCGGTCGCCGCTCGCATCGTGACGGCCGGTCTCGGCACCGACACGAGCGGTTCGAACCGCATTCCGGCCGCGCTGACCGGGTGTGTCGGCTTTCGGCCTTCGGTCGGCAACGGCGGCGCCGAGCGCCGCTATCACGATCCGCAAGCGCTGCTGCCGTTGAGCCACACGCGCGACACCGTCGGCCCGATCACGCGCACCGTGGCCGATGCCGCGCTGCTCGACGCGGTCATTACTGGCGACGCCGCACAGCCGCCGGTGGCACTGTCGGGCTTGCGCATCGGCTTGCCCGCGCCATTGTGGGACGGCCTCGATGCATCGCTCGAAGCGGTCGCGCGCGCCGCGCGGCGCAAGCTCGCAGCCGCGGGGGTCACGTTCGTCGAACTCGAGATGCGCGAACTGATGCCGCTCAACGACCGCACGGCACCGATCACGGCTCACGAAACGCTGGCCGACGTGCGTGCATGGCTCGTCGCGAACGACGCGCCGGTGCAGACGGTCGAGGAACTCGCACGCTCCATTGCGAGCCCCGACGTGCGCGAAATATTCGAAGCGATTCTTGCAGACCCGTTCGCGCCGCTCTATCAGGCCGCGCTCACGACATGGCGGCCGCAACTGCAGCAGCTTTATGCAACGACATTCGCAAACGGGCGCGTCGATGCATTGATGTTTCCAACCACGATTCTTCCGGCGACGCCGCTCGACGAAATTCGCGGCTCGTCCGTCGTATCGCTGCATGGCCGCATGCTCGATACGATGATGGCCTATCTGCGCAACACGGACCCTTCCGCCAACGCGGGGCTGCCCGGTTTGTCGCTGCCCGCGGGACGCACCGCGGACGGTTTGCCCGTAGGCATCGAACTCGATGGGCCGGTCGGCAGCGACCGGCAACTGCTTGCGATCGGTAGCGCATTCGAACAGGTTCTCGGCGCACTCGCGCCACCCACAATCTAACTACCGATGAGTCTCCTCCATGCTCCTCCTCTTGCGAAAAACACTGGTCTTTTCGCTGGCCGTGTTCGTGGGCGCCTGCGCGTCGCTGGCGGCCAGCAATCCGAATGCGCTATGGCAGATCGTCAGTGAACAGTGCGTGCCGCCCGAGCAGTCGATCGGGAAACCCGGCGCATGCACCGACGTCAATCTGAAGAAACACTATGCGATCCTGAAGGATATCGTCGGCGCCACGCAGTTTCTGCTGATTCCGACCGACCGCGTGAGCGGCATGGAAAGCCCGCTGATTCTGCAACCCGACGCGCCCGATTACTGGGTCGATGCGTGGAACTCGCGGCATTACGTCAATGCCCGGGCCAAGGTTCAGTTGCAGGACGATCAGCTCGGGCTCGAGATCAATTCCCAGTTCCGGCGATCGCAAGAGCAGCTGCATATACATATCGATTGCATGCGCGACGATATCGTTGCCGCGCTTGCGCCGTATCGCGACCAGGTGCTGTTCCAGTGGCATCCGGCGACACTCGATAAACAGCGCTATCGCGTGATGCGCGTGCCGAACCTCGAGGGCGAAAACAATCCGTTCCGGGTCGTTGCGCGCGATCTTCCGGATTCCGGTCAGATGGCCGAGCAGACCATACTCGTCACGGGAGCGGGGCGAACCACGAAGGACGGCTGGCTGATCGTCAATAGCGCGCTGAATATCGAAGACGGCAGCGGCACGGCCGAGCCGTTGCTCGATCATCAATGCATGCTCGCGAAGCACGGGTGAGCCGCTTAAGCGGTTTTTCAGCGAAGCTTCGCATGACAAATTGGTTTCACCACGCGTAACCGGCCAGTAGCATCGGGTTCGATCGACGTCAGGGCTTTCGGCCCGGCGCATCAACGACCGGATCCGCCGATGGCTTTTTATCTCGATGACACCCAGCGTGAAGTTCTGTCACGTCGCCGCGCGAGCTGGACGTGGCGCAGCGAATGGCCGACATGGCTCGTCATCGTGGCGATTTACGCCGGCTGGTTCGGCGCCGCGACGCACGCGCGCGAACTCGGAATGCCCGTTACGATCGCGCTGCTCGCGCTATTCGGCGCATGGTATCTGTCGCTGCAGCACGAACTGCTGCATGGGCACCCGACACGTTCGCCGCTTATCAATGGGCTGATCGGTTTCATGCCGCTCGCGGTATGGCTTCCGTACCGCGTGTATCGCGAGCTGCATTTGCGTCATCACGACGATCCGCATCTGACACGCCCCGAACACGATCCGGAAAGCTATTTTGTCAGTCCTGACGCGTGGAATCGAGCGGGCCCGATACTGCGCGCATGCTTGACGGCGCGCAATACGTTTGTCGGGCGCGTGCTGCTAGGCCCCGCGTTTTCGCTTGCCGCGACCGCAAGCGGCGCGGCGCGCAAGCTCGTAAAGCGCGATTTCAGCGACGTGCCCGCGTGGCTCGCACATGGTGCGGCACTTGCCGCATTGACGACGTGGCTCGCGCGCGACTGCGGCATTTCACCGTGGCTTTTTATTGCCGGCGCCGGTTATCCGGCGCTGGCGTTGAATGCGATCCGCTCGTTTCACGAGCATCGCGGCGCGGATGCGTACGAGCATCGCTCGGTCATCAATGAGGCGGCGTGGTACTGGCGGCTGCTGTTTCTGAACAACAACTACCACGCGGTGCACCACGATCTGCCGGGGTTGCCGTGGTTTGCACTGCGTCGCATCTACCGCGAGCGCCGCACGGACTATCTGCTGCGCAACGGCGGTTTTCTCGTGCACGGGTATGGCGACTGGCTTGCGTCGTACGCGGCAAAACCGGTCACGCATCCGGTCCACGCCATCGCGCAAACCGGCGCCGCTTCGACGCGGCGCCGGCCGACGCAACCGAAGCTTCTGCTACGGCGTGCGCGTCTTCAGTTCAGACGCTTCAACTGACCGTCGTCTGCATACCAGTCGACTGTCTTGCCCGTCGTGTTGACCGTCACCGCGCGCGGCTCGGTGAACTGGTCGAACGACTCGATGCCGGTCTCGCGGCCCACGCCGCTGTTCTTGAAGCCGCCCCACGGCGATGCCGGGTCGAGACGGTGATGGTCGTTGACCCAGACCATGCCGAACTCGAGCTTGCTCGCCACACGATGCGCGCGCGCAACGTCGATCGTCCACACGGAGGCGGCAAGGCCGAACTGCGAGTCGTTGGCAATGCGGATCGCGTCGGCTTCGTCCTTGAACGGCATCACCACGGTGACCGGGCCGAACACTTCTTCCTGGCCGATTTCGCAGCCCGGATTGACGTCGTACAGCACCGTCGGCTCGAGGAAGAAGCCTTGCGACAGATGCGACGGAATCTTGCCGCCCGTCAAAAGCTTCGCACCATCCTGTTCGGCGCGCGCGAGCATGGCGAGAATGCGCTGCCGCGACCGGTCGGAAATCACCGGGCCCAGTTGCGTCTTCGGGTCTTCGGGGTTGCCGACGCGGATGCCGGCCGCCTTCGCGCGGAAACGTTCGAGAAATTGCTGATAGATCGTTTCCTGAACGAGAATGCGGGCGCCGCACACACACGTCTGCCCGGCGCCGATGAACGACGCAAATGCGGCGCCGTTGACGGCCCGTTCGATATCCATATCGTCGAACAGGATCACCGCACCCTTGCCGCCCAGTTCGAGCGTAGTCAGCGCGAAGGTGCGCGCGGCCGCTTCGCCGATCGAGCGGCCCACCTCCGTGCCGCCCGTGAACACGACCTTGCGGATCAGCTCGTGCTTCGCGAGCGCCGCGCCGCATACGCGGCCTTCGCCGTTCACGACGTTGACCACGCCCTTCGGCACGCCCGCCTCTTCGAGCAGGCGTACGAGACGCACCGTCGTCAGCGGAGTTTGTTCGGATGCCTTGATGACGACGCTATTGCCGGTCGCGAGCGCCGGCGCAAGGCTTTTCGACAGAATCATCAACGGATGATTGAACGACGTCATCAGCGCGACGACGCCGAGCGCCACGCGCTGCGTATAACAGAGGTACGGGCCTTCGATCGGAATCACGTCGCTACGGCGTGTCAGCGACAGCGCCGCAAAGTATCGATAGAACTGCGGCAGGCGCGAAATCTGCGCGCGCGTTTCGGCGATCGGCCGGCCGTTGTTCAGTGTTTCGAGCTTGTAGAAATTCTCGAGGTCGGCTTCGAACAGGTCGGCAAATCTGTTCATGATGCGCGAGCGCTGCTGAATCGGCATATCGCGCCACTCGCCGCGCTCGAACGCCGCATGGCCGGCGCGCACCGCGCGATCGACATCGGCTTCCGACGCCGCGGCGAGGCTGCCGATCACGGCGCCCGTTGCCGGATTCACGATGTCCATCGTGTGGCCGCCTTCGGCGCCAGTCCATTCGCCATCGATCAGAAGCTGGGCTTCGAGGTGCTGCTTGTTGACTGCATCCATTGCGATTTCCTTTTCGATTTCCTTGCGGGTTCGGTGCGGTTTCGTGCGATTGGGTTGATTACTTGAGCGGCGACACGCGCGCGGCAGCGTTGACGCCGTCGCGCGCGAGCGCGTCGCCCGGTTGAAGGTCTTCGAGGCGCTGGCCCGTCGGTTCGACGCCGAGCCATGCGACCACCACGATCTGGACCGCGAGCAGCCCGATCATCAGCGCCAGCACGCCGACCACGCCATGCTGCGCAAACAGCGAAACCACGATAAACGGCGTCACGATCGTCGCGCCACGCCCCAGGGTATTACAGATGCCCGATGCGCGCAGACGCACTTCGGTCGGGAACAGTTCGGGCACGTACACCGCGAACAGCAGCGCGACGAGCACATAGATCGGTATGGTCAGCAGCAGGCCCACCACCGGCAGCAACAGCGGATTGCTGACGAACGGATAGATCGCGCCGAACAGAATGGCCAGCAACGACGCGATGATGATCGTCTTCTTGCGCCCCCAGGAATCCGCGGTAAAGGCGCCGATGGCCGAACCGACGGGCGCGCCGATCGACATCACGAGCGCATAGCCGAACGACTTGGCAATGCTGAAGCCCTGATGCACGAAGAACGTCGGCAGCCACGTGACGAAGCCATACAGCAGCGTATTGATCACCACGAGACACACGCAGCCGACAATCATCCGCTGCAGCATCGTGCCTGAGAACAGCGACGCGAAGCTCATCGGCTGCTGCGCATGCGCGGACTTCGCGGCCGCGACGGCCGGCGGCGGCAACGGCTTGCCCTGCTCGTTCGTGACTTCGCCCTCGATGCGCTGCAGGATCGCCTCGGCTTCCTTTTCGCGGCCCGCGGATTCCAGCCAGCGCGGCGACTCGGGCAGCGACTTGCGCGCGTACCAGACGCCGAGCGCGCCGATGCCGCCAAGCACGAACATCGCTCGCCAGCCGAGCGCGGGAATCACGAGCAAACCGATCAGCCCCGCGATCGGCAGGCCGGTCACGACGAACACCGCCATCAGTCCTTGCAGCCGGCCGCGCGAACGCGGCGGAACGAACTCGGCGAGCGTCGAGTAGCCGACCACGTTTTCAGCGCCAAGACCCACGCCCATCAGGAAGCGGCACGCGATCAGCAGGTTCATGGTCGGAGAAATCGCTGCCCCGAGCGACGCGAGGCCGAAGATCGCCAGATTCACCTGATACGTGAAGCGGCGTCCGAAACGATCCCCGAGGAAGCCGGTGACGAGCGAGCCGAGCATCATGCCGAGGAACGTCAGCGACACGAACAACGCGTTTTGCGCGAGGGTCGAGAAGCCTGTTTTCAGCGTCGCGCCGAGCACCGTCGACGCGACATAGATGTCGAATCCGTCGAAAAACATGCCGATGCCGATCAGCCACATGATCCGGCGATGAAACGCCGACATCGGCAGCCGGTCGAGTCTTGCACCTGCGTTCACGTTCATGTTGTACGTCTCCAGCCAGTTTCCGGTCGGTTGTTGTTTTGCGCGGCGGGGGGTGGTTGCCGCGGGCGTGTGTCGGGTGTTGCGTTGACGATCGCGTCAAGGATTGCGACGTCGGCGGTTCGGCGCTCAGCGGCTTTGCAACAGCCGCATGGTCGTCACGGTCAGCGTTTCCGTTGCGAAGCGGAAGTTCTGTTCGAGCGCGTTTTCTTCCGCGGCCTGGAAAAACACCTTGCAATCGCGGGCGCCGGTCTCGTCGAGCGCGAGGATCCGTTCGATCAGCGTGTCGGTTGCCGCGCTCAGCGTATCGGGCTCGGCAACCTGCGTGATCAGGCCCGCGTCGAGCGCGACAGCAGGCGCAAGCGGTTCGCCGAACAGCACCATCGGGAACACGCGCTTGGGCAGCGCATAGCGGCCAAGGTAGGCCATGATCGCGGCCGGCGGCAGCCCGGCTTTCATCTCCGGGAACGCAAGGCGCGCGGCGCTCGATACGATCGCGAAATCGCACAGGATCGCGAGGCCGAACCCGAATCCGAATGCGTCGCCCTGCACCTCGGCGACGCTGATCAGCGACGTGCTGCGCAGCAGCTTCTTCAATTCGATAAGCCGTGCAACTTCCGCATGAACCGACGCCGCGTCGCGGCCCGCGCGTTCGCGTCCCTTGCAGAATGCGTTGCCCACAGCGCGCAGCCGCAGCACGCGCGCGCTCGGCTCGATCGCTTCGCTGCGCAGCGCGGCGATCATCGCGTCGAACATCGGCCCGGTGATTTCATTGGCGGCATCCGGGTTGTTCAGCGTGAACGTGAGCACCGCGCCGGATTTCTCGATCGATACGGGCTGCGGCAAAGAAACGTGATCCACGTGCTCTCCTTGGTTCGGGTCTTGGTGCGGGTGTTGGTTCAGGCCTTGGTACGGCAGGTTCGATGTTGTATAATCTGTATACAGCGTATTCAATGAATATCGCAGTGTCAACCGGAATGCTCGGCGAGGGGTTATACGATCACCGGAAGGGAGAAGGGAGCTCCAATTGCGAACCGCAAAAAAAGCCGAGAAAGGCCAGCATCAGGACATGCCGCTCGCGCCGCCGCTCGATACGATCGGCCGCAAGTACCATGCGCGCATGCGCACCATCCATGCGACGAGCGACTCGTTGAGCGAAGGCGTCGTCGTGCCGGCGCTGCGCGAGGCGATCGTCGAAGGCGTGCTCGCGCCCGGCAGCCGCCTGTCCGAAGTACAGGTCGCGAAGCAATTGAATGTGAGCCGCACGCCGATGCGCGAAGCGTTCGCGCAGCTCGAACGCGAAGGGCTCGTCACGATGCTGCCGCGCATCGGCGCGTTCGTGCGCTCGGTCAGCGTGCGCGACGTCGAAGAAATCTATACGGTACGTTCGGCGCTCGAGTGCCTTGCGGTGCAACTCGCCGCGGACCGCATTACCGCGCTCGGCCGGGCGCAGCTCGATGACGTGGTCGCCGCGATGGAAAGCGCCGTTGCCGACGACAATCCCGCGAGCTATGTCGATGCGCTCGATCGCTTCTATACGGTCGTGATGACGATCGCCGATAACCACACGCTGCAGGAGAGCCATGCCGCGCTGATCGGTCCGGTGCGGCGCGTGCGGCGTATCGCGATGGCGCGCGGCGGGCGCATGCGGGCGTCGTTCGAGCAGTCGGTGCGGATTCGCGACGCGATCGTAAATCACGATCCGCGCGTGCAGGACCTGATGCGCGAACAATTGCAGGGGGCCTGCAAGTCCGCGCTCGACGTGCTCAATCACGTCGAATGACCGTGACGCAGCGCGGTCGCGCCATGGCGTGGCCATATGGCGTCGCGCGCTTGCCGCAGTCGGCGCGGTTTGGCGAGGCTCCGACGATATGCCAGAATCGGGCGCATCATGAATTCCGTTCCCTGGATTGCCGCGCTGCCGATGTACAACGTCTCGCCATCGCTCGCAGCGTGCTGGCGCGATTGGCTTGCGGACGTGCTCGGCATCGTCGAGCCTGCGGCGCGCATAGTCGACGGCGGTAACGACTTATCGGCGCTCTGGCGCCGCAACGATCTGCTGCTGTCGCAAACGTGCGGCTACCCGTTGACGCACGAATTGCGCGACGCGGTACAACTCGTTGCAACGCCTTGCTTTGACGCGCCGGGCTGCGACGGTCCCCGCTATTCGAGCGCGCTGATCACGCATGCGGGTGCATCGTTCGCAACGCTCGAAAGCTTGCGCGGTTCGACAGTCGCGTTCAACCAGACCGATTCGCACAGCGGCTTCAATACATTGCGGCATGTCTTCGCACCGTTGGCGCGCGGCGGCCGCTTCTTCGATTCAAGCATCGAGACCGGCTCACATCTCGCTTCGCTGCAAGCCGTGGCCGAACGCCGCGCGGATCTTGCCGCGATCGACTGCGTGACGATGGCGTTCGTGTGCGACGAACGGCCGGCGCTTGCGCATGCCGTGAAGCAGATCGGATGGACCGAAGCATCGCCGGGCTTGCCGCTGATTGCATCGAAAGCGCTGCCGGCGGATCGGATCATTGCGTTGAGAAGCGCGTTGAAGGAAGCGCTGCTGTTGCAGCCCGAGCGAGCGCGGCGGCTGCGTTTAAAGGGCTTTGAAACGTGCTCGATGGACGACTACGCGCGTATCACCGAGCTGGAAAACGAGGCCATCGAACGCGGCTATGCGCGGCTGGCGTGACGCGGCGCATGCTTGCGGGCGCTCACACTATGCGGATCACTCGCTTGCCAGCACGAGCAATTGCGCCCCTTCGGCGACCTGATCGCCGATCGCGTACAGCAGTTCGGCCACCGTACCCGCAGCAGGCGCACCGATCGTATGCTCCATTTTCATCGCTTCCATCACGATCAGCGGTGCGCCCTTTTCGACCTTTTCGCCGGGCTCGACGAGCACCGCGATGACCTTGCCCGGCATCGGCGCCGTCAGGCGTCCTTCGCCATGCTCGGCATCCGCGGCATGCGCAAGCAGGTTCTGCCATTCGAATGCGAGCGCCTCGCCGCGGCAGAACACATGAAACGTATCGCCATCGATAAACACGCGGCCCGTCACGCGGGTATTCCCAAGCGTCGCACCATATTCGTGCGGCGTCGTGCCGGCCCACCACGCGAACGGCTCCTCGCGACCCGCGAATTCGAGCGCCTGCGCGTCACCGTCGCGTGCGAAGGTGACGACGAACGGCGCATCGCTTTCGACGTCGTTCCAGTTCAACGTCCGTCGATAACCGCCGTTCAGACGCCAGTGCGCGAGCGCTTTCCACGGCGACGTGCCGCACGCGGCCGCAGCGCCGCCCGCCGCGTCGCCCTCGCGCTCGAGCAGGGCCGCACAGGCAAGCGCAAGCGCGGCGTCGAACGGCTTTTGCGTCGGTGCGAACAACGTATCGCGATGACGTTCGATCAAACCCGTATCGAGGTCGGCGCTCGCGAACGGCTCGCTTGTCACGATCCGCCGCAAAAACTCGACATTCGTATGCGGCCCGACCACTTCGCATGCCTGCAGCGCGCGGCTCATGCGCTGCAACGCGTCGGCGCGCGTCGCCCCATGCACGATCAGCTTCGCGATCATCGGGTCGTAGAACGGCGTGATCGTGTCGCCCTCGCGCACGCCGCTGTCGATGCGCACGGGCGCACGCGGACCGCCCTGCTGCATGGCGACCGTGAACTCGACGCCTTCCGGCATGCGCAAATGCTTGAGCGTGCCCGTCGACGGCAGAAAACCGCGCGCCGGATGCTCGGCATAGATGCGCGCTTCGATCGCGTGTCCAGTTAGCTGCAACTGGTGCTGCGCGCACGGCAACGCTTCGCCGGCCGCGACGCGCAACTGCCATTCGACGAGGTCGTGTCCGGTCACCATCTCGGTGACCGGATGCTCGACCTGCAGCCGCGTGTTCATTTCCATGAAGTAGAAATCGCCGCCCGTCATGATGAATTCGACGGTGCCGGCGCCGACATAGTCGACCGCGCGCGCGGCCGCGACCGCTGCTTCGCCCATCGCACGGCGCAACGCATCGGAGAGCCCGGGCGCGGGCGCTTCTTCGAGCACTTTCTGGTGACGCCGCTGCACCGAGCAGTCGCGATCGAACAGATAGACCGCGCCGCCATGCGTATCGGCGAACACCTGCACTTCGACGTGGCGCGGCCGTGTCAGATACTTTTCGATCAGCACGCGATCATTGCCGAAGCTGCTCGCCGCTTCGCGTTTGCACGACACGAGCGCCGCCGCGAAATCGTCGCCACGCTCGACGACGCGCATACCTTTGCCGCCGCCGCCCGCGCTTGCTTTCAGCAGCACCGGGAAGCCGATCGCGTCCGCTTCGCGCCTGAGCAGATCAGCGTCCTGATTGTCGCCGTGATAACCCGGTACGAGCGGGACCGCGGCGGCATGCATCAACGCCTTGGCGGCGGCCTTCGAGCCCATCGCCGCGATGGCCTCGACAGGCGGTCCGATAAAGACGAGGCCGGCCGCCTTGCACGCGCGCGCGAAGTCTTCGTTTTCCGACAGGAAGCCGTAGCCCGGGTGCACGGCCTGCGCGCCGCTTGCGCGCGCCGCGTCGATAATGCGGTCGATACGCAGGTAACTTTCCGCCGCGGTCGAACCGCCGATATGCACGGCTTCGTCGCAAGCTGCGACGTGCTTCGCGTTCGCATCCGCATCGGAATAGACCGCCACGCTTGCAATGCCAAGCCGCTTGCACGTGGCCGCAACGCGGCATGCGATTTCGCCTCGGTTCGCAATGAGGATCCTGTTGAACATGAGTCTGCCCTGGCGCTGTAGTTTGCCTGTTGACTTATTGTGTGCGCCACACGGGCGCGCGCTTCTCGAGAAACGATGCCACGCCTTCGCGCCCTTCGGCGCCAGCCCGCACCTGCGCGATGCGAACGGCCGTTTCCTCGATCAGGGCCCGGTCGAGTTCGCGGTCTGCGATGTCCTGCACGAGTTGCTTGCAGGCGCGCACCGCGCGCGGTCCGTTCGAACATAGAATCGCCGCAAGTTGCTGCACGGTGTCGTCGAGCTTGTCTGCGCCGACCACTTCGCTGACGAAACCGAGCCGCAGCGCGGTCGCGCAGTCGAACTGCTCGGCCGTCGCAAAGTAACGACGCGAAGCGCGTTCGCCGAGTGCGCGGATCACGTACGGTGCGATCGTCGCCGGAATCAGGCCCAAACGGGCCTCGGAGAGGCAGAAATGCGCGGTGTCGACGGCAATCACGATATCGCACGCGGAGATGAGACCCATCCCGCCCGCGTATGCATCGCCGTTCACGCGCGCGATCACGGGCTTCGGGCAGCGGTAGATCGACCACAGCATATCGGCAAGGCGCAATGCGTCGGCGCGGTTCTCGTCGTCTGAGTAGCCGGCCATCTTCTTCATCCAGTTCAGGTCCGCACCGGCGCAGAACGCCTTGCCATTTGCGCCGAGCACGACGGCACGCACGTCGTCGCGCTCGGCGAGTTCGCGAAACACCGCGGTCAACTCGGCGATCATCGTTTCGTTGAACGCGTTGCGTACGTCTGGACGATTCAGCGTGACCGTCGCCACCTGATGCGTGAATTCGACGATCAGCGTTTCAGGGTTCAGTTCATTCACCATTCGAAACTCCTCGCGCGAGCCTGCAAGATCGTGCGCATTCCGTGCGCCGCATTGCATCCGCTGCATTACATGCGGAATACGCCGAAACGCGTGTCCTCGATCGGCGCGTTCATCGCAGCCGACAACCCCAGTCCGAGCACGTCGCGCGTTTGCGCCGGATCGATCACGCCGTCGTCCCATAGTCGCGCGCTTGCATAGTACGGGTGGCCCTGGTGCTCGTATTGCTCGCGAATCGGCTGCTTGAAAGCCTCTTCTTCGGCCGCGCTCCATGTGCCGCCCTTCGCTTCGATACCGTCGCGCTTCACGGTGGCGAGCACCGATGCGGCCTGCTCGCCGCCCATCACCGAGATGCGCGCGTTCGGCCACATCCACAGAAAACGCGGCGAATACGCGCGGCCGCACATCCCATAGTTGCCCGCGCCGAACGATCCGCCGATGATCACCGTAAACTTCGGCACCTTCGCCGTCGCGACCGCGGTGACCATCTTCGCGCCATTGCGCGCGATGCCTTCGTTCTCGTACTTGCGGCCGACCATAAAGCCCGTGATGTTCTGCAGGAACACGAGCGGAATCTTGCGCTGGCAGCACAGTTCGATGAAATGCGCGCCCTTCAACGCAGACTCCGAAAAAAGTATGCCGTTGTTCGCAACGATGCCGACCGGATGCCCCCAGATGTGCGCGAAACCCGTGACGAGCGTCGTGCCGTAGCGGGCCTTGAATTCATCGAAAGCGGAATCGTCGACGATGCGCGCGATCACTTCACGAATATCGAATGGCTTGCGCGTATCGACCGGAATCACGCCGTAGATGCTCTTCGCGTCGTATCGCGGCGGCTTCGGCTCGCGCAGCGCGAGCGGCTGATCCTTGCGCCGGTTCAGATTCGCGACGATGCTGCGCGCGATGGCGAGCGCGTGCGCGTCGTTCTGGGCGAGATGATCGGCTACGCCCGACAAACGCGTGTGCACATCGCCGCCGCCCAAATCTTCGGCACTGACTTCTTCACCGGTCGCGGCCTTCACGAGCGGAGGACCGCCAAGAAAAATCGTGCCCTGGTTCCTTACGATGATCGACTCGTCGCTCATGGCCGGCACATAGGCCCCGCCCGCGGTGCACGATCCCATCACCACGGCGATCTGCGGAATGCCCGCGGCGGACAGATTTGCCTGGTTGTAAAAGATACGGCCGAAGTGGTCGCGATCGGGAAACACGTCGTCCTGATTCGGCAGATTGGCGCCGCCGGAATCGACGAGATACACGCAAGGCAAGCGGTTTTCGGCGGCGATCTCCTGCGCTCGCACGTGCTTCTTGACGGTGATCGGGTAGTACGTGCCGCCTTTGACGGTCGCGTCGTTGCAGACGATCACGCATTCCTGCCCTGCGATCCGTCCGATGCCGGTGATGACGCCCGCGCCCGGTGCGTCGTCGTTATACATGCCGAATGCGGCAAGCTGCGAGAGTTCGAGAAACGGCGTGCCGGGGTCGAGCAGTTGCGCCACGCGCTCGCGCGGCAACAGCTTGCCGCGCGATACGTGCTTGTCGCGCGCGGCTTCTCCGCCACCGAGCGCGAGCTTGCCGATCCTGTCGCGCAAGTCTGCGACAAGCGCTTCGAGTGCGGCGGCGTTTGCGCGGAAATCGTCCGAGCGCGGGTTCAACTTCGTTTCGATCACCGGCATTGCATGCTTCTCCTTCTTCTGATGCCTCGCGTGCGTTTGTTGCCATTGCGGGCAGCCACGCCGCGATACGATCCGGTTCGCCGCTACATTGTTTCGGCAAACAGCTCGCGGCCGATCAGCATCCGGCGAATTTCGCTCGTGCCCGCACCGATCTCGTAAAGCTTCGCATCGCGCCACAAGCGGCCAACCGGATACTCGTTGATATAGCCATTGCCGCCGAGAATCTGGATCGCCTCGCCGGCCATCCACGTGGCCTTTTCCGCCGTATAGAGAATCACGCCCGCGCAATCCTTGCGCACATGGCGAATATGATCCTTGCCGAGCGTGTCGAGATTGTGGCCCACCGCATACAGATACGCGCGGCATGCCTGGAACGTCGTATAGAGATCGGCGAGTTTGCCCTGGATCAGCTGGAATTCGCCGATCGACTGGCCGAACTGCTTGCGGTCGTGCACATAGGGCACCACGGCGTCCATCACGGCGGCCATGATGCCGGTCGGGCCGCCCGCCAGAACGGCGCGCTCGTAGTCGAGTCCGCTCATCAACACCTTGACGCCGCCGTTCAGTTCACCGAGCACATTTTCCTGCGGCACCTCGACGTCCCGAAACACGAGTTCGCCGGTATGCGAGCCGCGCATACCGAGCTTATCGAGCTTCTGCGCAACCGAAAAACCGCGCATGCCCTTCTCGACGATGAACGCGGTGATGCCGCGCGCGCCCGCTTCGACGTCCGTCTTCGCATAGACGACCAACGTATCGCAATCGGGACCGTTGGTGATCCACATCTTGGTACCGTTCAATACGTAATGGTCGCCCTTTTTGTCCGCACGCAATTTCATGCTGACGACATCCGAGCCCGCATTCGGCTCGCTCATCGCGAGCGCGCCGACGTGTTCGCCCGACACGAGCTTCGGCAAATACTTGCGCTTCTGTGCTTCGGTGCCGTTGCGATGGATCTGGTTCACGCACAGATTCGAATGCGCGCCGTAAGACAACCCGACCGACGCCGATGCGCGCGAGATCTCCTCCATCGCAACCATATGCGCGGTGTAGCCCATGTTCGCGCCGCCGTATTCCTCCGCCACCGTCATGCCGAGCACGCCGAGATCGCCGAACTTGCGCCAGAGATCCATGGGGAATTGATCGGTGCGGTCGATTTCGCCGGCACGCGGTGCGATTTCTTTCGCCGCGAACCCCGCGATGCTGTCACGCAGCATTTCGACTTCTTCGCCGAGCGGGAATTGCAGGCCGGGCAAGTTGCTCATTCGAATCTCCCAGGTGAGCGGTCGGAGGTGCGGCCTGGATGCGGCGGCCCGTGATGACGCGCGGTACGAGGCCTAATACAAGGTTTGATATAAGGCCCGATGTGCAGCGCATCCAGCGTCGCGCCGATGCGCGACGCGCATGCCGCATTGCGGTAGCGCGACCTTTCTGAGCCAGGCTCAAGATTTTCCGCGACCGACGAATACGATTTGCCGCCGCGATATGCCATCGCAAACACCGTTACAGTGCGCATTTCACGCCAGATTTACGTAAGCGTCAATAGGTATTTCTGAGCGAAGCTCATAAAACGGCCGACGTACTGAAGCCTTACGTGCCATGCTAGTATCGACTGGCGCCGGGCCATCCGGCACTGAAATCTGGGTTGGGCTCATATGATGCGCGTAACAAGGGACGAGACACCGGCTTCACGCCGGCAGCCGGCGGGACGCAAGTCGCAGCAGCGTGTGAAGGAAATTCTCGAAGCCGGCCGCGACGTGTTCTCCGAGAAAGGATACGAGCGGGCGACCACGGCCGAGATCGCGCATCGTCTCGGCATTTCCGAAGCCACCGTATTCAGCTATTTCCGCGGCAAGCGCGAGTTGTGCGCACGCGTGATCGGAGACTGGTACGACGAAATCATCGAAGCGATCGAAGCAGGCCTGCCGCGCGACGGCGGCGTGCGTCAGCAGTTCGCGTTCATCGTGCGCACCCATTTGCGGCTCATGCTCGTCAACGGCACCGGGCTGTGCTCGCTCGTGCTGTCCGAAGGGCGCACGCAGCAGCATGAGCTGAGCGAGGCGCTAACGGGACTGCACCGGCGCTATACCGCACCGCTGATGCGCGTGCTCGCACAGGGACAGGCCACGGGCCAGGTGCGCGCCGACATGCCGCTGCGCCTGTTGCGCTCGCTCGTGTTCGGGCCGATGGAGCATGTGCTGTGGGAGGCGACGCTCGCCAATCGCCGCTCCGATATCGATGCAACCGCGGACCGGCTCATCGACGTCCTGTGGTCCGCGCTACAGCCGCCCGACGTCGCGCGCGCCGCGCTTGCGCAATTTCGCCATGACGTAAGCGAAGCGACGCGTCGGCTCGAGCAGGCCGAAGCCGCGCTGCGGGACACCGCACGCACACGCGAGACGCGACGTTCGCGCAAGGACAACGGCAGCAGCGGCGCATGAAAGCCGCTCATTTTCGTTGCCATGCATGTGTCATGTGCACGCCTTGAAAGGAATTGACACGTTTTCTGGCTCGTATATCCTGATTACGTAAGGCCATCTTTTTTAACGTCGCCAGATCGAGTGTCATCGTGAGAATCCGAGGCCCTTTGGTAAGGTGGAACCGTGGTCGGCCCGCGAGGTGTCTTCGCGCTGACTGCACCAACGCCGACGGTATCGGTAGCGGCATGCGCGCAATACTTGCATTGCGCCGCTTCCTGCCCGTCTTCGCCATTCTTTCCCGCCGTTCGGTCAGACGCCACAACGTCGTCTGCGCACGCGCCTTCGTCGCCATTCATTCGGACGGCGTCGCGTCCCTGCTTCCCTAGCGCCTCTTCCGGCGTTTCCTTTTTCGCTACCGCTCTGTTTCGCCTTGTCTGTGCATGCGTTTGCGCTGCCCAGCGGCGCGATTGCGCACGAGCCGACACTGCTATCAGCACTACGCGCGCGTGCGTTTTTCGACGCGCGCCTCATCTGGCACGCCGCCATGCGCGGCGCGTAGCCTGGCTATTCGCGTCGCGTAGTGCGATGCGCTGACCGCGGTTGCACCAAAGAACGCTATTCATACGCGTTCTCTCACCTTCCCAAACACGTTATGTTCAACCATTAGTCATGCAAACAAAACCATTGACCAGCGTCATCGCCGACAGAACGACGATCTGAACGAAGCGTTCCAATCCGGCGACGTGCGCACTGGCGACAACACTTACGCAGTGGCGGGCCCACAGAGAGAACAATCATGTACGACATCGATGAGTTTCTAAAGAAGCATCACATCACCGAGATCGAAGCCATCATTCCCGATATGGCCGGTATCGCGCGCGGCAAGATCATTCCGCGCAGCAAGTTCGAATCCGGCGAATCGATGCGCCTGCCGCAGGCCGTCATGGTGCAGACCGTAACGGGCGATTACCCGTCGAACGGCAGCCTGACCGGCGTGACCGATCCGGACATGGTATGCGTGCCCGATGCATCGACGATCCGCATCATCCCGTGGGCCGTCGATCCGACCGCGCAGGTCATCCACGATTGCGTGCATTTCGACGGCACGCCTGTTGAAATCTCGCCGCGCCGTGTCTTGCGGCGCGTGCTCGATCTCTATCGGGAGAAGGGCTGGAAGCCGATTGTCGCGCCCGAACTCGAGTTCTATCTCGTCGATATGAACAAGGACCCGGACCTGCCGCTTCAGCCGCCCATCGGCCGCACCGGCCGTGCCGAAACAGGGCGGCAGGCGTATTCGATCGAAGCGGTCAACGAATTCGATCCGCTTTTCGAGGACATCTACGAGTATTGCGACGTTCAGGAACTCGAAGTAGACACGCTGATTCACGAAGTGGGCGCCGCGCAGATGGAAATCAACTTCCTGCATGGCGACCCGCTCAATCTGGCGGACCGTGTGTTTCTGTTCAAGCGCACCGTGCGGGAAGCGGCATTGCGTCATCAGATGTACGCGACCTTCATGGCGAAGCCGATGGAGAGCGAACCGGGTTCGGCGATGCACGTGCATCAAAGTCTCGTCGACAGCCATAGCGGCGAAAACCTGTTTACCGGCCACGACGGCGAGCCCACCGCCCTCTTCCACGGCTATCTCGCGGGCCTGCAGAAGTACACGCCTGCGTTGATGCCGATTTTCGCGCCGTACATCAACTCGTACCGCCGGCTGTCGCGTTTCATGGCGGCGCCGATCAACGTGCAATGGGGCTACGACAACCGCACGGTCGGTTTTCGCATTCCGCATTCGGGGCCTGGCGCGCGACGCATCGAGAACCGGATTCCGGGCGTCGATTGCAATCCGTACCTCGCGATTGCCGGCACACTCGCGGCCGGCTACCTCGGCATGACGCAGCATCTGCGTCCGACCGAGCCGCTGTCGAGCGACGGTTATCAGATGCCGTATCAACTGCCGCGCAATCTCGAAGAGGGTCTCACGCTGATGTCGGCATGCACGCCGCTGGCCGAAACGCTCGGAGAGCGCTTCGTCAAGGCCTACCTGACACTGAAGGAAATCGAATATGAAGCGTTCTTTCGCGTGATCAGCTCGTGGGAACGCAGGCATTTGCTGCTGCATGTCTAACAATACCGGAGCCGACCATGAGTTCTACGACAGAAGCAAACCTCTACGCGACGCAAACGCCGACGATACATGACGAACCCGAAGTCGAAGCATCGCCGCACACACGCAGCACCGCCGAGTACCGCACGCTCGACGCTGCACATCACATCCATCCGTTCTCCGATATGGGAACGCTGAATCGCACCGGCAGCCGCGTGATAGTGAAAGCGGAAGGGGTTTACCTGTGGGATTCCGACGGTAACCGGATTATCGACGGGATGGCCGGTCTCTGGTGCGTAAACATCGGCTACGGCCGCAAGGAACTCGCTGACGCCGCATATCGGCAGATTCGGGAACTATCGTTTTACAACACCTTCTTCAAGACCACGCATCCGCCTGTGATCGAGCTGTCGGCGCTGCTTGCCGAATTGACGCCTGCGCCGTTCAATCACTTCTTTTATTGCAACAGCGGCTCCGAGGCCAACGACACGATGCTGCGAATCGCGCATCGCTATTGGGCTGCGCTCGGCAAACCCGGCAAGAAGTATGTGATCTCACGCACGAACGGCTACCACGGCTCGACAATCGCGGGCGCCACATTGGGCGGCATGGACTATATGCACGAGCAGATGCCGTCGCCGATGCCGCATATCGCGCATATCGATCAGCCGTACTTCTTCGGCGAAGCGGCGGCCGACATCACGCCTGACGCATTCGGCCTCGACCGCGCCCGGCAACTCGAAGCGAAAATTCTGGAGATCGGGGCACAGAACGTCGCCGCATTTATCGGTGAGCCTTTCCAGGGAGCGGGTGGCGTGATTTTTCCACCGTCGAGCTATTGGCCTGAAATTCAACGCATTTGCCGCAAGTACGATGTGCTGCTCGTCGCCGATGAAGTGATCGGCGGATTTGGACGCACCGGTGAATGGTTCGCGCATCAGCACTTCGGCTTCGAACCCGATCTGATTACGCTAGCGAAAGGAATGACAAGCGGATATGTGCCGATGGGCGCGGTCGGCTTGCACGACCGTATCGCGCGAGCACTGATCGAAAACGGCGAATTCAATCACGGGATGACCTATTCGGGCCATCCGGTCGCTGCCGCGGTCGCGATAGCCAATCTCACGCTGTTGCGCGACGAAGGTATTGTCGAGCGTGTCAGACATGAAACGGGGCCGTATTTTCAGGCGCTGTTGCGCGAGACGTTTGCGGGGCATCCGATTGTCGGCGAGGTGGTCGGTACGGGGCTGGTTGCCGGCGTGCAACTTGCGAGGGAACCCGCTGCGCGCCGCCGCTTTGAAAATGGCGCGGAGGTCGGCACAGTGTGCCGCGATTTCTGCTTCAACGACAATCTGATCATGCGCGCGACAGGAGACCGGATGTTGCTGTCGCCGCCGCTCGTTATCGCGAAGAGCGAGATCGATGAGATCGTCGAGAAGGCAAAGCGTGCGATCGATGCGACCGCGCGACAAGCGGGATGCCACTGATTTCACATTAGTACGTGAAGAGGTTCAAGCTCGTGAGTTCGTCTTCAACCGATCGCAAATCCATCCGGGCATAGTTGTATTTGCTGTGTTCCATATCGCGTTCGCGCTCCAGGTCCAGTTTCTGATGCTCGAGCGCGATCGCATCGCTATAGGGCCGCATATCCGAGGGCGAATGACCATCTTGCGGACGCAAACTCTGTAGTTTGCGCTCCGCCTCTTCCCATCGGCGCCTGACGTCCAGATATTGCGCATTGAGCTGCCGCCATCTGTTCTCGGACCGCATAACGTCCAACTCCAGCGATCGCTTGCGGTTCGTCAGTTCGGTAAACCTCGGTGACTTTTCGTCTCCGCCGGCGGGCAGCCCCACGTTCGCATTGAGTCTCCAGACCCCGTGTTCATCCAGCTTGACCGGGATTCCCGGCTTCTGGCGATCGTCTGGCTGCACGATCCGCCACGTCTGTCCGTCGTGCTTGCATGGATATGTGGTTTTGTTCTGTTTCAGGTATCGCTGCCCTGTCCCGTCGAGATAGATCCCGGCGTGATCCGTATCCGTCCGCAATTCGCCATTCGGCTTGCGCGCGTAGCGCGCAGGCACTGCCTCGAGCCCTGCCTGCGCGGCGTGCGCAGCGGCGCCGCAAGTCGATCCGTGGCCAATGGTAGAGCGTGCAATCGCGTCCAAGGACCTCGCGGCCGGATTGCGCGGATCGTATGCGGCGAGGTTGCCGGCCGGCTCATCCGTGCTCCCGACGCCACCTCCGACGTGTTTCGAGCCGCCCGTCGCGGCTGCGCTGGATTCGGACCCGAACGCGCGCGGCGATTGGAAGTCCACCTGCCGTCCGCCTGGTGCGGACGGTATGCCGATTCCTTCATTCGAAGGATGAAAGCCACCTCGAATCGTCAACCCCATATGACCTCGAAAAAAATAACGACCTGAGATAAGGTATGGCTGCGTTATCTCGCGGCGTGTGCTGGATGTCCGGAAGTGCAATGCGCCGATCCGGCAGCGCCGCATCGTCATTGAATCAGTCATGCGTTTTGCGAGGTAGTGATCGGGAATGGAAGCGGGATGCCGGTAGAATTCCGGGCTTGTCACCGGCATATCCGCCTGTCTCCCGATACGCAATCGCCGACACGTTTTTTAATGACCGCTACCCTCGATCGCCGCGCCGACGCACTTATCCAGAACTCGTACTACGAGGCCAACGTCTTTCGCTCCGCTACCGACGACCCGGCCCTCGAAGGCACGTTGGAAGCCGACGTCTGCGTGATAGGCGCGGGGTTCTCGGGCTTGTCCGTCGCGCTCGAGTGCCGCGCACGCGGCCTGTCTGTCATCGTGCTCGATGCACACCGGCCTGGCTGGGGTGCATCGGGACGCAACGGCGGACAGATGTTGGTCGGTTTTGCCAAAGATGATGTGATCGAGCAAGCGCTCGGCACCGACGGTGCGCGCGCCGCATGGTCTCTTTCCGTGGCCGGTGTCGCACTGGTGCGCGAGCGGATCGCGCGTTATGGGATCGACTGCGATTTCACGCAGGGCTACCTGACCGTCGCCACCAGAGAAAAGCGCATCGAGGAACTTCACGCATGGATGGACGCGGCCGCGACCCGCTGGGGTTATCCGCATTTGAAATGGATCGGGCGCGATGCGATTCGCTCGCGCGTCGCGTCCGACCGTTATCTGGCGGGCGTTTTCGATCCATTATCCGGGCATTTGCACCCGCTCAGATATTGTCTCGGCCTCGCCGACGCGGCGCGCAAGGAAGGGGCGCGACTTTTTGCGCATTCGCCCGTGGTCGAAGTGAAACGCGGCGCGCAACCGGTTGTGCGCACAACGAGCGGCGAAGTGCGCTGCCGGTTCGTTGCTGCATGTGGCAACGCGACGCTCGGCAACGTGCTGCCTGCGGCAGTCGCAGCACGCATCGCGCCCATCGCGTCATATATCGTTGCGACCGAACGACTCGAAGAAGCGCGTGCGGATGCGCTCATAGCGGGACGCGCCGCAGTTTGCGATAACAACTTTTTTCTCGACTACTTTCGCGTGTCCGCAGACCACCGCTTGCTATTCGGCGGCCGCGCAACATCGACAGGCATGGCGCCTGCGCGGATCAGCGAGGCGATTCGCAAGCGGATGCTCGCGGCTTTCCCGCAACTCGCCAATGTGCGCATCGAATATGCATGGGGCGGTTTCGTCGACGTGACGCGCAATCGGGCGCCGGACTTTGGCGCGATCGATCCGAACTACTTCTACGTGCAAGGCTTCGCAGGCCACGGCGTCGCGCTGACGGGGATCGCGGGGCGCGTGATAGCCCAGGCGATTGCGCAAGACCGCACGGCGCTCGACCTCTTCGCAAAGATACGGCACGCGCGCTTTCCTGGCGGCCCCGCGTTGCGCGGTCCCGCGCTCGAACTCGGCATGCTGTACCACCGGATTCGTGAGTTGTTTTAGGAATGCGGCAGGCTGAACTCCCGATATTGACGGGTTAAGCATTACTCAAATCACGGCAGCAAAAAGGCGAGAAGTCCGCCGGGGAAGCGACAACGCATCACGAATCGCGCAGGCTTGCTGGAATAACGTCAATCGCACGACTGTTCCTGGTTACAGGGCGGCATTGTCTTTGTTTCTCGATGAGGAGCGGCACGGTGCCCGTCGCCGGTTTTCGTCTATCCGTCTCCAGGAGCCCATGCGATGCAATTCAGCGATTTTTCGAACGCTGCGTTCTTCAACAACCCTTATCCTCTCTATGATGAGATGCGCGCCGCCGGGCCCCTCGTGAAACTCTCAGCGGGGCTATATGTGACCGGGCGCTATGCGGTCGTGCACGATTTGCTGTTCGACCGGCGTTTCGGCAAAGGTATCGAGGCCAGCGTGAAAGCGCGGTACGGGGAAGCGGCGGTTGACGAGCCGATCTTTCGAACGGCGCGCCACATGCTGGCCGGCCTCAACCCGCCAACCCATACGCGGCTGCGCGCACTGGTGATGAAATCCTTTACGGCTCGCCAGCTGGAACGCTTTCGCCTCGCGTCGCATGAGATTTCGCATCGTCTTGCCGATGCGTTGATCGCCAGCGATCAACCGGACATCATCCGTGATTTTGCGTTTCCACTGCCCGCGCAGATCATTTGCACGATCATGAATGTGCCTTTGGAAGATGCGCCGATGTTAAAGCGGCTAAGCGACGACGCATCCAGCGTGCTCGATGTCAATGTCATGAACGCAGAGCAGCTGCGCAAAGCGAACGAATCCGTACTCGAGCTGCAGCGGTATTTCACTGCGCTATTAGAGGCGCGCAGGCGCAATCCGGGCGACGACCTCATATCGCAAATGGTGGCCGCCGAAGAAGATGGCGAGGTAATGTCTAACGAGGAGCTTGTCGCGAATGTTCTGCTTCTGTTTGTGGCCGGTCACGAAACCACGACGAACATCATTGGCAACTCACTGGTTTCGTTGCACCGGCATCCGGAGCAACTGATCCTCGCCAGGTCCAATCCCGCGATCCTGCCCAATGTCATCATGGAATGCATGCGCCATGAAACGTCGGTGCAATCGACCATGCGGGTCGCTCTCGAAGATGCGGAGGTCGCGGGCGTTCAGGTCGCCCGCGGCGACGTGGTGTTCGTCTGGCTCGGCGCGGCGCACCGCGATCCCGAGAAATTCGCCGAGCCCGGCAGACTGAAGATCGACCGATCGTTCAAGGATGTCAAAATACTGAGCTTTGGCGGCGGCCTGCACTTTTGCCTCGGCGCGCGGCTCGCAACGATGGAAATCGAAGCCGCGCTGGGCACGCTGTTTTCGCGGCTGCCGGACATGCGCATTACCAACCTCGACGATCTGCGCTGGCACAAGCGCTCGCAGCTTCGCGGCGTCGAGTCTTTGCAGATAGCCCGCTCCTGATAAAGCTCTCATGACCACCCAGCTCACTGCCGCCGTCGCATCGAAATTCGCGAACCTCGCGCTCGACCACCTGACGCGCGAGTACCCGAACCAGCTGACCCATCGGCTCGCAGGGCCGCATGATGTGCAAAGCCCGCGATCGCTGCATCCGATCTTCTACGGCAGCTTCGACTGGCATTCGTGCGTGCATGGCTACTGGCTCGTGCTGCGTCTTGTCGACCGCTTTCCCGATTTGCCGGAAGCCGCACGCATCGTTGAACTCGTCGACACGCATTTCACCGACGCGAACGTGGCCGGCGAGCGCGCATATCTGGACTTGCCCCATAATCGCGGCTTCGAGCGTCCGTACGGCTGGGCATGGATGCTTGCGCTCGCGGCACAGGTCGAGGCATTGAAGCTACCGCAGGCCGCGCGTTGGGCGCAAACGATCGCCCCGCTTGCGAATGCGTTCGTCGAACGCTTCGAGGAATTTCTTCCGAAGTCGACTTATCCGCTCCGTGTCGGCACGCACTTCAATACCGCATTTGCACTAACGCACGCGCTCGATTTCGCGCGTGCATCTGCGTCGCGCAGATCGCTCGAAACGCTGATCGTCGATACCGCAAGACGCTGGTATCTGAATGATGCGGCCTGCCAGGCATGGGAGCCGTCCGGCGACGAGTTTCTGTCGCCGTCGTTGATGGAAGCGGAATTGATGCGCCGCGTGCTCGCGCCCGCCGAGTTCGATGGCTGGTTCAGGCGCTTTCTGCCCGCACTTGCGTCACGCGAGCCCGCCACGCTGTTCGTGCCTGCGGCGGTGTCCGATCGCAATGACGGCAAGATCGCGCATCTCGACGGACTCAACCTCAGCCGCGCATGGTGCCAACGCTCGCTTGCACGCGCCTTGCCCGAAAGCGATGCGCGGCGCGGCGCGCTGTTCGAAGCCGCCGAGCGACATCTGCAAGACGCGCTAGAGCATGTGGCCGGCGACTACATGGGCGAGCATTGGCTCGCGACATTCGCAACGCTCGCACTCGAAGCGTAGTCAACCGGCGTTGGCGGCGCTCGGGTTCGGGGTCTCGTCCCCGTTTTGAGCCTTGGGCGAAGCGATGCGGCCGAGCATCGCGTGAAATGCGCGTTTAATCCGCTCGACGCTTGCCGTCTTGTAGGGAAATGACTCGTTGTCGCCGTGCGCCAGCATGCAGGCGTTCACCTCGAACACGACGACCGCGCCTTGCGCATCGAGCGCGCAATCGATGCCGAAGTAGTCGAGCCCGATTGTCTCGCCGATCGCACGCAGGGCGGCATACTGCGTTTCCCCGAATACGCTCGCGGGATTTTCGAGGAAGGTCCGTTCCTCTTCCTGCATCCACGGCGTGCGCGCCATCGCGGTCGTAGCGTGGTGCACTTTCCACTGGTCGCCGATGGCGAGGTGGTACGGCAGGATTTCGCCGTCGACGTAGAAAAAGCGGTACTTGCGGTAGTGTCCGTCCGGCGATCGATAGTCCACGAACGGTGTCAGATAGTAGTCGCAACTGTCGCCGTGCCGTTCGACGAACGCGCGCACTTGCCACATCAGATGCGCCAGTTCGAAGTCGTTGCCGCCGTGCGTGCCGGCGCGCCGCAAGAGCAACGGAAACGTCCATGGAAACGCCGCTTCGTCGGCGATCAGCGCGCGCAGTTCAGCGGTGGTGTGCAAGCGCGTTTGCGGCACGATGCATCCCGGCGTATCGGCAATCAGCTTCGCAATCGATTCGCGTCCCGTGTACGCAATCCGTCGCGGATGATTGACGACGGGCTTACCGATTTCCTCCACGAACTGTTCCGCCAACGCGAGCATCGGGCCGCATTGATCGACATCGGCGATCAGATTCACCACCACATCGCCGCTTTTGCGCAAGACTTCGTTGTCGTATTTGAAGTCTTGCAGCAGGTTCAGCACATTGCTCTCGAACGGCGCACCTTCGACGAGATACGAAAATGGCGTATTGCCGCGCCCGGGCGCGAAAACGAACAGAACGCTGAACGGCGACGGCTTGACGGCCGACGGCACGTTGACGAACAGTTTGTGCTCGAGTGCGCGACGGTAATGCGCCTCGGCCTCCTCGTTCAGATAAAGCGACTGCTCGAAGTTCGCAACGAGGTGCAGCGTTTCAGGGTCGTTCGGCTGCTTTTCGAGGATGCTCCTGAAATGCTCGAGCGCCCGTCGTGGGCGGCCGGCACTGGCGTGCGCAAACCCGAGCTCACGATGCACGGGCACGCATTCGTCGGGATCCTCCGCAAGCATCGGCATCAACCAGCCTATCGCCGCGTCATGCCGTTTCGTCCGGTTCAACACCTCGGCCAGACCGAAGCGGGCGCTCCAGTGCGTGGGTGCGCTCTTTATTACTTCGAGGTACAGATTTTCAGCGAGATCGAGACGACCTTCGCGATGGTGGGTAAACGCGCTTTGCAGCACACTGTTGATGGACATGGACGGGAGCGCGTGAGGTAGTCATGCGGCGCGTGGTTCTCGCCGCGCGCACGAAACATAGCAGAGCTTCGCGCGTCGAGGGGACGTTTGAATGCGATGCGTAAGGTTTCATTTTTTACGCCGAAACAATTGAAAGCTGGAACGCGGTGCCCAAGCGCCTGAACGGCTGGAGGAATTTTCGCGTGCAGCAATTGTTATGTCGATGAAACCCCTCGACGCACGCGCTATGCCGCCTCGTATGCAAGGCTAGTCATCGGGCGACAAGATCCGCGCGGCCAGCGATGCGTCGACGGTGCCCATTGCACAGGACCATTTGATCGCGGCTGTCCACGTGGCAATGGGCAATGCAACCATCGTTCACACGCTAGCGTCCGGCCATTCGCCGCACGTGGCGCAGCCCGCCGCGCTCGCCGCATTGCTGTGCGCGATCGCGGCAGACGTTTAGCGCCTCCTGCAACCTGTGCGGCGCCGCACCAACACCTACAAATAAAAAACTTTACATTACGTTTTACTTTCATCTATAAAGATAACGCATGTTGCGAACCCGCTTTGTCTCGCCACATGTCCTCGCCCGCCGACGCTTGTACGGCGGGCTTTTTTTTGCATGACGCGCGCCATTCATGCGCTTCCTTCATTTTCCTTTCGTTCGACGAATCGCCTGGTGAAAACCCCGCCAATCCTTTCTCTTGACTTACTTGATATATCACATACTGTATCGACTTATGACCGGCCCTAAAACTGCCTTTCACCAGGCTTGAGTCAGGTTGGCGGCGACACAGCCCGGTCGTCTCCTTCCCCACGTACATAAATCAAGGCAGTCATACATCGGAGACATCATGAAAGCGGATCGAGAGGAACAGGCGGGACAAGCGTCGTCATGGATGGCGTCGCCGTGGGTACAACTTGTATTCGGCGTCATATGCATGGCGATGATCGCCAATATGCAGTACGGCTGGACACTATTCGTCAACCCGATCAACGAGAAATACCAATGGGGGCGCGCAGCGATCCAGGTGGCGTTCACGATTTTCGTGGTCACCGAAACGTGGCTCGTGCCCGTTGAAGGGTATCTCGTCGATCGCTTCGGGCCGAGGCCGGTCGTCGTCGGCGGCGGCATTCTGTGCGCGCTTGCATGGGCGCTGAACTCGGTCGCGTCGTCCTTGCCGCTGCTCTATTTCGCGGCGGCAATCGGCGGTATTGGCGCAGGCGCGGTGTACGGCACCTGCGTCGGCAATGCGCTCAAATGGTTTCCCCATCGCCGCGGGCTTGCGGCCGGGATCACCGCGGCAGGTTTCGGGATGGGCTCCGCAGCGACGGTCGTGCCGATCGCGAACATGATCAAGAGCAGTGGCTATGAAGCGACATTCCTGTGGTTCGGCTTGGGCCAGGGAATTATCGTGTTCATTCTGGGCCTTGCATTGCTCGCGCCGCCGAAGAGCCTGCTCGAAAGCGTGAAAGCCGCCGCAACGGGCACGGCCAGCGCGGTGAAGCGCACGATCTACAACGCGACACCTCGCGAAGTGGTGAGTTCGCCGGTGTTCTGGGTCATGTACCTGATGTTCGTGATGATGGCCGCGGGCGGGCTGATGGCAACGGCGCAGCTTGGTCCGATCGCCAAAGACTTCGGATTGCAGGACTCGCCGGTTTCATTGGCAGGCCTTACGTTGCCGGCGCTGACATTCGCATTGACGATCGATCGCGTGCTCAACGGTTTGACACGCCCGTTCTTCGGCTGGGTGTCGGACCGCATCGGCCGCGAAAATACGATGTTTGTCGCGTTCGCAATCGAGGCGATCGGCATCGTTGCGCTATCGCGATATGGTCATAGCCCGACTGCGTTCGTTATTCTGACGGGTATCGTGTTCTTCGCATGGGGTGAAATCTATAGCCTCTTCCCCGCCACTTGCGGCGACACGTATGGGCCGAAGTTCGCCGCGACGAATGCCGGTCTGCTCTATACGGCAAAGGGCACCGCGGCCCTGCTCGTACCGTTCACCAGCGTCATTACCGCCGCCACGGGCAGCTGGCACGCGGTGTTCATGCTTGCGGCCGGCATGGCGGCTGTTGCTGCGCTGCTCGCGGTCTTCGTGTTGAAGCCGATGCGTCGTGCCCACGCCGAACGGCATTCATCGCCGGCAATCGATTTGCCGTATGGTGGGGGATCGCTCGTTAGCGAGTCAGCGCGGGTCTCGGGCATCGAACGATGAGAAACAGTAAGCGCGGCATTTGTTGACGTTTGCCCGCGGCTTAAGCAATAGAAACGGGTCGCTTTTTGCTAGCGACCCGTTTTTGCCATTTATCGTAGCCTGCCTGTTTTCTTACCAACGCTGATGCACGTGCGGCGCGATCAGTCGATCGTAAATGCGGCGTGCGTGCGCCATCGTCTCGTCGGTCAAGGCGCCAAGCGCGCTTGCTTCCGCATTCGCTTTCGCCTGCGCCGCGTTTTTCGCACCCGGAATGACAACCGAGACGGCCTTTTCCATCAGAATCCAGCGCAGCGCGAACTGAGCCATGGTCGCGCCTTGCGGCACACCCGCGCGCAACGCTTCGACCGCTTCCAGTGCGACGTCGTATGGCACGCCCGAAAAAGTCTCGCCGACATCGAACGCTTCACCATGGCGATTGAAGTTGCGGTGGTCGTCCGCCGCGAACGTCGATTGCGCATTGAGCTTGCCCGTCAGCATGCCGCTCGCGAGCGGTACGCGAACGATCACGGCGACGTTCTTCGCCTGCGCTTCGCGAAAGAACAATTGTGCAGGCCGCTGCCGGAAGATGTTGTAGATGATCTGCACCGATACGACATTCGGGTACTCGATCGCCTTCAGCGCTTCTTCGACGCGTTCGACCGACACGCCATAGTGGCGCAGCTTGCCCGCGGCGACGAGTTCGTCGAGCCCGTCAAACAGTTGCGGACGGAAGTAGACATCGGTGGGCGGGCAATGCAATTGCACGAGGTCGAGCGTATCGACGCCGAGGTTCTCGCGGCTGCGGTCGATAAACGCTTCGATATTGGCCTTCGTATAACCGTCGGCGATATGCGGATTGAGCCTGCGCCCTGCTTTCGTCGCAACCACGGGCCGCGCGCCGCCGCGCTCGCGCAGCACGTCGCGAATGATCCGCTCCGAGCGGCCGTCGCCGTAAACATCCGCCGTATCGATGAACGTAACGCCTGCGTCGAGCGCTGCATGCAGCGCCTCGCGCGCATCCGCGTCGGACACGTCGCCCCACGAACCGCCGATCGCCCACGCACCGAAGCCGATTTCCGAAACGTCCCAGCCGGTACGGCCGAAACGGCGATGATGAATCTGCATGAATGCCTCCTGGATGTTCACGATTTGGGATCGACTCGCGGCCGCAAGACCGCTAGTGTGCCAGCAAGTTGCGAGAACCGCTGGGTATCCGTTTGTATGCGTTCCAGCGTTGCGCTTCGTGACCCGTGCACAGCGTCTTCGTCTACGCAACACCGAACATGCCTACCAGTTGCTCGCGCAACCATCGGTGCGCTGGCACCGTTTCGTTGCGTTGATGCCAGAACAGGCTAATCACGCGCTCGGGCGCTTCGATCGGCGCACGCAAGCCGACGAGCTCGCCGCTCATACCGAAACGTTCGCACAAGTCGCTCGGCATCACGCCAATCAGATCGCTGGCTCGGATCATTTCGCAAGCGACCGTATAGTGATTGACGGTTGTGACAAGATTGCGCTTGAGGCCGCGCGACGCAAGGAATATATCGAACGACGGTTGCGTCTGGCCCGCAAGGCTGATGTCGACATGCCGCGCGTTAAGAAAACGCCGTGTGGTCAGACGGCCAGCGCTTGCAAGCGGATGATCGTGCCGCATCAGGCACGCATAGTCGACGGTCCACAACGAACGCGAGCGGATATAGGCAGGCGGCAAGGTCTCGTTCACATATACGCCGATCAGGCAATCGACGCGATTGTCTTCAAGCAGTGTCGGCGCATCGAGCAGCATGTTCGGCACCGAATGAAAACGCAACCCCGGCGCTGTACCGCTAAAGCGCGCAACGAGCCGCGGCATCACGATGCTCGCGACATAGTCGGACATCGAAAGACTGAAGCTCGCTTGCGCGCTCTGCGCGAGGAAGGTTTCTTCGTCGAGCACGGCGCGAATACGCGACAACGATTCGCCGACCGGCCCCCACAGCGCAATCGCTCGCTGCGTCGGCGTAACGCCTGCGCCGTTGCGCACGAACAGCGGATCGTCGAAGGCCTCGCGCAAACGGCTCAGTGCATTGCTGACCGCGGGCTGCGTGAGCGACAGCTTCGACGCCGCGCGCGTGACCGCACCCTCCGACATCAGCGCCTCGAACACTTTGAGCAGGTTCAGATCGAGGGTCCTGAAGTTCATCGCGCCTCCATTCATTGCATTTATATGGCGGATCACGATTATAAATATTTATGACGTTGAGCATGGCCCTAGAATCGGCGGTGCAGCGTGCAACGTCCGCCGTCCGCTTCTCCAGGCGCCGTTCTGGACAATGGGAGAGACAATCCGTGTCGACGATTTCCGGCCGCATCGAGCGCCTGCCGTTCGGGCGTTTTCACAAGCGTCTGCTGTTGATGGGCGGTCTCGGCTACACGTTCGATGCGATGGACGCCGCGGCCGTTGCATTCGTGCTGCCGGTACTGCGTCACGACTGGGCTCTGACGAGCGTGCAGACCGGCGTGCTCGGTAGCGGCAATTTCATCGGCTACTTCTTCGGCGCGTTGTCCGCGGGAACACTTGGCGATCTGATCGGCCGGCGCAAGGTAATGATGTGGGCGCTGCTGCTGTATAGCGTCGCGACCATCGTCAGCGCCACGACTCATTCGTGGCCCGCCTTCCTCGCATCGCGGATCGTTTCCGGCGTCGGCACGGGCGCAGAGAGCGCGATCATCGCGCCATATCTCGCCGAGTTCGTCGCGCGCCGCTATCGCGGGCTCTTCACGGGCTCGCTCGCAGGCTTCTTTTCGTTCGGCTTTGTCGGTGCGGCGCTGCTCGGCTATTTCATCGTCCCGGCGTTTGCCTCTGGCTGGCGCGCGGTGCTCTACATCACCGCGCTGCCGGTCGTCATGCTGCTGTGGTGGCGCCGCGCGCTGCCCGAATCGCCGCGCTGGCTCGAAAGCCGCGGCCACGCCGCGGAAGCGGACCGCGTGCTGACGAAAATCGAAAACGGGTTCGCTGCAGCCGGTATCGCCTTGCCGGAGCCTGAGCCGATCGTCGCGAGCGGGTCGTTTTCCGCGACAACCGGCACGTTGCTCGCGAATATCCGCGCTTTATGGGTCGGCAAACAGGTGCGCATTACAGCGATGACCTGGCTGATGTGGCTTTCGATCACCTTCAGCTACTACGCGTTCTTCACCTGGATTCCGGGCCTGCTCGTGCAGCGCGGCATGAGCATCACACAAAGCTTCGGCTATTCGGTCGCGATCTATCTGGCGCAGGTGCCTGGCTACTTCAGCGCATCGTGGTTCAACGAACGCATCGGCCGGCAAGCGACGATCGCCTCGTACATGGTGCTTGGCGGTGCGTGCGCGCTCGGCATGGCCTTCGCGTCGACCGGCGGCGAAATCATGCTATCGGGAATCTTACTGTCGTTCTTTATGAACGGTACGTACGCCGGCGTTTATGCGTACACCGCCGAAGTGTTTCCAACCGCCGTGCGCACGACCGGCACCGGAATTGCATCGGCGATCGGACGCATCGGCGCGATCGCTTCGCCAATACTCGTCGGCTATCTGTTTCCGAAATTCGGCTTTGGCGGCGTGTTCGGCACAACGACCATCGTGCTGATGCTCGGCGCCATTTCGGTGCTCGTGATGGGCATACCCACGCGTGGCCGCTCGCTCGAAGATATTGCCGCGGGCGAAGCGGTGTAGCACTGCGAAACAGTCGTCCTATATCCGGTTAGCAGGCGTACGCTCTACATCGGACGTGTCACGCTTGAACGAGGAGAAAGTCGTGGAATCTACGCTGTTCAGGAATGCCGCGCTGCTCGACCCGCTGCACGGCGAATTGCTCGAAACGCGCGATGTACTCGTCGAGAACGGTCTGGTGAAGGAAGTGTCCGACCGGCCGCTGCAAAGCGCAACCGCGCGCATGATCGACCTCAAGGGAAAAACGCTGATGCCCGGCCTGATCGATCTGCACGTGCATGTGGTCGCCGTGCAATTGAATCTGTCGCAACTCGTGCATGTGCCGAACGTCCTCGTGACGTTACGCTCGGTGCCGCTCATGCGCGGCATGCTGCGGCGCGGCTTCACGACTGTTCGCGACGCGGGCGGCGCAAACGCGCCGTATAAGCAGGCCATCGAAAGCGGGCTCGCGGTCGGGCCGCGCATGTTCGTCGCTGGCCGTGCGCTGAGTCCGACCGCCGGTCACGGCGATATGCGCTCTCGCTCCGACTATATCGGCTCAAGCGCGCCGTGCGGCTGCTGCGTACGCGTCGGTGCGTTGTCGCGCGTCGCGGACGGCGTCGACGAGGTGCGCAAGGCCGCACGGGAAGAACTGCAGATGGGCGCCGATCATCTGAAGATCATGGCATCGGGCGGCGTCGCATCGCCAACCGATCCGGTCGGCGCGTTCGGCTTCGCCGAAGACGAAGTGCGCGCAATCGTCGACGAGGCACGCGCACGGCACACGTATGTGATGGCGCACGCGTATACGGCCGAGTCGATTGCGCGCGTCGTGCGCTGGGGTATTCGCACAATCGAGCACGGCAACCTGATCGACGGGCCGACCGCGAAGCTGATGGCCGATGCCGGCACCTATGTCGTGCCGACGCTCGTCACTTACGACGCGCTCGCAAGCGAAGGTGCGCAATACGGGCTCGCCGGAGAAAGCGTGGCGAAAATCGAGGACGTGCGCGACGCGGGAAAGCGTTCGCTTGAAATCTATCGCGATGCAGGCGTGAAAATGGGCTTCGGTTCGGATCTGCTCGGCCCGTCGCAGCGCCTGCAAAGCAACGAGTTTCTGATTCGCGCCGATGTGCTCGGCGCGGCCGAGGCGATCCGCAGTGCGACGATAGTCGGTGCGGAGGTGCTCGGCTTGCCGGAGAAACTTGGTTGCATCGCGCCGGGCGCGTGGGCCGATATGATCGTCGTCGATGGCAATCCGCTTAAGGATATAGCCTGTTTGACAGGGCAAGGCGAGCGCATTCCGCTCGTGATGAAAGGCGGAAAGATCGAGTTCGACGAACTGGCGCGGTAATGCGCTCGCGGCGGTCGTCCGTGCGTTGCCGCGCTACTTGTACTCCACCAGTATCTCGCGATAGCGCGTATCGCCCTCGTTTCGCGCTTTATGAGTTGCGGGAACGCGCATTCCTTTGCCTGCATTGGACAGTATTTCGAGGTATCCGTTTTCGCACAGTAATGAATAGACCCCGCCCGTCGATACCTCAAAGATGCCGAGGTCGCTGCCGTGTTCGTCAAAGATGCGCAGCGGCGCGCCTTCGATTGCATACCACATGTACGAATGCATATGGGTATGTACGGGCGTTTCCTGGCCCGGATCGAGCACGAGGTCCCACACGATGATCTTGTCGTTCTCGAATACTTTTTCGGTACCCACACCGGCCATGGCTTTCTCCTTGAGTTTCGCGAGCGATCGATCTCGCGATTCTCCGCGCTAGCGTCGTGGTTCGCCCTTGAACTTCGGAAAGCCGGGCGCATTGCACGAAGCGCCCGGCTTTCCGAGTGGCTGTTCAGCCTGCTTGAGCGGCATAAGGAAAGTCACGCCTCGGCGGTTTGCCCATTCCCATGAGCGATGCGCGAACAGCCGGCCAGGCTGGATGTGCTCGCGAAACCATAGGATCTGCACGTCGACACATCCCGCGACGAAGTTCTATGCGACATCAGCAGTAACGCCGTCGATCAAGCGGGTGATGGACAAAATGAGTGTGTCGAAAATGGCTTGACGACCAAAGTATTAAGCCTTAAAGTTACCCCTAACAAACGTTCGGTAGTAGGGCGGATCGGAGCCCACCATGAAGTCAGAGATCTTGTATGAAGATGCAACGGGGTTGGCCGAACTGATCCGCACACGCCAGATCTCGCCGGTCGAGGTCATTCAGGCGCATCTTGATAGAATCGAAGCAGTCAATCCCAGTCTCAATGCCATCGTGACCGTTGCAGCCGATGCGCTCAAAACTGCGAAGGCAGCGGAAGGCGCGGTGCTGCAAGGCCATGATCTTGGACCCCTGCACGGCGTGCCCTTTACCGTAAAAGACTCCATCGACACCGCCAGGGTGATGACGCAACGCGGCTCGCCGATTTTCAAAGGACGCGTACCTGACGTCGACGCCACCAGCGTCGCCCGAATGAAAAAGGCCGGCGCTATCCTGCTGGCAAAGACAAACCTCCCGGAGTTTTCCTACTCGTTCGAAACCGACAATCTCCTTAGCGGTCGTTCGAACAATCCGTGGGACCTTGAGCGCACACCCGGCGGTTCGAGCGGCGGGGAATCGGCTGCCATTGCGGCGGGTATGTCGCCGATCGGGCTCGGCACCGATCTTGGGAATTCATTGCGCGGACCAGCCGCGCAAACCGGAATCGTATCGCTCAAGGCAACGCACGGGCGCGTGCCGATGACTGGAATCTGGCCGCGTGCGCCGCGTCGCTTCTGGCATGTTGGCCCGATGGCCCGCAGTATTCGCGACCTTGCACTCGCGTTTTCACACTTGTCTGGCCCCGATGGTCTGGACGCTTTCGCGAGCAGCACCGTCCAGTTCGATGCGCCCATCGGTTCTTCGCGCCTTAAGCCGCACAAGCAGCTACGAGTGGGCTGGATGGTGGAACCCGGCTTCGGGCCAGTCGACTCCGAGGTTGCCGCCACCGTTGAAGCGGCGGCTGAAGCGCTGAAGAACGTCGGATGCCTTGTTGAGCCGGTGCGTATACCCGCGCTCGAACGAGACTTCGCGAATGACGTGTTCAACCGTCTGCACGTGATGGAAATGAAGCGGGAATTTGCTGAAGCAACTGCGGGGCGCAGCGTCGACGATCTCTACAAGTCCGCCAGAAAAATGCTCTTGCTGCCCGATGTATCCATGAAGGACTACGTTGACGCGGAACAGGCGGCCGAACGCCTGCGCGACGGATTTGCCGACTATTTCATGAAGTACGACGCGCTGGTGACGCATGTATTGCCCATCCCGGCCCATAAACACGGTATCGACGCGCTCACCGTCAACGGCCAGACCATGGATGTCTCGTATATCCGCGGCGCGGCGGTACCGCTTAACGTTACCGGTCTGCCCGGCATCCCGATGCGCTTCGGTACCAGTAGTGAGGGGTTGCCGATCAGCGTTCAGGTGGTGGGCAGCTGGCATGCCGAGTCGACCATCCTCCATCTCGCAACGATGCTCGAATCGGTCAGCCAGGTGCGTCACCTGCATCCTGACATTTGATGCAACCGGCGATCGGCTGGAACCCACCTCTGCCCAATCCAACGGCCCTGCCGACGAGCACGAAACTCCTCGCGTTCGGCATCATGTGCCTTGGCTTCTTCATGACAACCCTTGATACCCATATCCTCGCCTCATCGTCAGCATGCCCTGCGGACTCGCGCATTCTCTACGCGAGGAATCGGCAATGGGAAGCCTCCGCCCGCCGCGCATTGAACGGTACGATCTGACATCGAAACGGCCTCGTTCCCACGTCGGAGCCGTGACACTGCCAGACAACCGATCTTAAGCTTGACTAATCTTCTGTGTGTCGGTATCGCCGGTCGCCTCGAAAGAGGTTGACGGGACAAAGTATAGCGCCTAATCTTCGTCCCTAACAAACGTTAGACAGACTTCTGATCTGACTTCGTTAGTTACTTTTCCGACACTTTCAGGAGACTCCTGATGAGCACCGAACTTATCTCTCAAGACGCAACCCGGCTCGCCGAACTGATTCGCACCAAGGAAGTTTCGCCGGTGGAGGTCATGCAAGCGCATCTCGAGCGCATCGATGCAGTGGATTCGAAGATCAACGCCATTGTCACGGTCGCCGACGGCGCGATCGAAGCTGCGCGCGTCGCCGAGGCAGCAGTGATGGCTGGTAAGGAACTTGGTCCACTGCACGGCGTTCCCTTCACCGCGAAGGACTCCATCGACACAGCGGGCGTGCTGACGCAACGTGCCTCGCCCATCTTCAAGGGCCGTGTGCCCGACACCGACGCAACGAGCATTACTCGCATGAAGAAGGCAGGCGGCATCCTGCTGGCGAAAACCAACCTTCCTGAATTTTCTTTCTGGATCGAAACCGATAACCTGCTGTCTGGACGCACGCGTAATCCATGGAATCTCGATCGCACGCCAGGCGGATCGAGCGGCGGCGAATCGGCTGCCGTCGCAGCGCTGATGTCGCCGCTCGGTCTCGCAACCGACGTCGCCATTTCGGTGCGCGGCCCGGCAGCGCTAACCGGCGTGGTCGGACTCAAGGCGACTCACGGACGCATTCCGATGACGGGTATCTGGCCACGCGTACCGCGTCGTTTCTGGCACATTGGGCCGATCGCACGCAGCGTTCGCGACATCGCGCTCGCCTATTCACTGCTGGCGGGTCCTGACGGCGCGGACGGCTTTTCCACGGCTCCGCTCAGCCTCGATGCTGGCGTGGCATCCAGCCCGGGCCGGCCGATTCGGGTTGGCTTGCTCATCGATGCGTTCGCGCCCGTGGACCCCGACGTCGCCGCTACCGTGCTCGCTTCGGCCGAGGCGCTGAAGAGCCTCGGCATCACTGTCGAGACGGTGCGCATTCCAGTGCTCGAGCAGCTCAACGCGCTCGAGTTGCTCTGGAAGCTTCAGGTCATGGAAACCAAACCCGCCTTCAAGAAGGTAACGGCCGGGCACGAAGACAAGATCTTCAAGCACGTCCAGGGCGTCTATGACACGCCGGACACTTCGATCGCCGATTTCGTCGACGCGGAGCAGAAGGCGGAACAGTTGCGCGACGGTTTTGCCGAGTACTTCCAGCGATACCACGCGTTGCTCTGCCCGGTGACGACGGTGCCGGCCCACGCGCACGACGCTGCGGAATTCGACATCGACGGCCAGCCGGTGTCTTCGTTGCACATCATGACTGCAACTGCGCCGCTCAACGTGACCGGGCTTCCAGGCCTGTCGCTGCGCTTCGGCACGAGCCGCGAAGGTCTGCCGGTCGGCGTGCAACTCGTCGCACCGTGGATGGCGGAGTCGACTGTTCTGCACCTCGCGTCGCTGCTCGAAGCCGTGAGCCCGGTGCGAGGCCTTCATCCGGACTTGTCGAACATCTGACTCGCGCCACGATCCGTCCGGTCCACGAATAGCTGCAACCAGGGCCGGGCAGACCGGATCACACGTCGCGCATTGATCGTCATCGACGTGCGCAGCGAAAACCTCCTTATTTACCCCTACTTCCCCAGCTCGGGAAATTGCACGCTGCGGCCAGCAAAGCCACTGCTGACAAGGCGCGGGCCTGATCAGCAGGTTTAATTTATCGTGCGGCGCAGCAAACTGCGCCACCTTGACACTCCGTCGCCGCGCACATTAAATAAAGCCAATTGATTTAGTCGCTGATCGCGGCGCGTGACCTCGCAATCGCGTCCGACGCAGAGCAAATTCGAATCGACTGCAGTCCATAACGTCGTTGTCAATCACCAGGAGGAGCGTTTCCATGAATCTGAAATCGAGCGTGCCGAGCGCGGTTAGGCGAATCGTCGTGGTTTGCGCGGCGGCATCGGCCGTCTTGTGCATCGGCACGAGTCAGGCGGCCGATCAACCCGTGGTAGGCCTGATCACAAAGACCGACACGAACCCGTTTTTCGTGAAGATGCGCCAGGGCGCAGAAGGCGCCGCACAGAAAGACGGCGCGAAGCTGATGACCGCCGCCGGCAAGTTCGACGGCGACAATGCAAGCCAGGTGACCGCGATCGAAAACATGCTGACCGCCGGCGCGAAAGCGATTCTGATTACGCCGAGCGATACGAAGGCGATCGTGCCCAGCATCAAGAAAGCGCGCGCGGCCGGCGCGATCGTAATCGCACTCGATACGCCAACCGACCCGCAAGACGCGACCGACGCGCTCTTTGCGACCGACAACTTCAAGGCCGGCGTGCTGATCGGCGAATATGCGAAAGCCGCGCTCGGCGGCAAGCCGGCGAAGATTGCGACGCTCGATCTCGCGCCGGGCGTGACGGTCGGCGTGCTGCGACATAACGGCTTCCTGAAGGGCTTCGGCATCAAGGAAGGCGACCCATCGATAGTCTGCAGCCAGGACACGCGCGGCGATCAGGCGAAGGGACAAACCGCGATGGAAAACTGCCTGCAAAAAGCACCCGACATCAACGTCGTCTATACGATCAACGAACCGGCCGCGGCCGGCGCGTATCGCGCGCTAAAGTCCGCAGGCAAGGATAAAGGCGTGATGATCGTATCGATCGACGGCGGCTGCGAAGGCGTGCGCAATGTGAAGGCCGGCGCGATCGCCGCGACGTCGCAGCAATATCCACTGAAGATGGCTCAACTCGGTGTGGACGCCGGCGTCGAATATGCGAAGACCGGCAAGAAACCGAGCGGCTACCACGACACCGGCGTCACGCTGATTTCCGATAAGCCGCAATCGGGTGTCGCCAGCAAGGACACTAGCTTCGGCCTCGAGAACTGTTGGGGCAACAAGTAACGACGCGCATTACCGTATCGACCGGTGCCGCGCGCCAGAACGCGCCGGCGCCGGTGGCATCAACGCATCGAGGAAACACATCATGTCGACCCCCACCCCCACCGCCCCCGCTCAAGGCCACCGCCGGTTGGCCGACCGTTTGCCGACGCTCGCCGAAGCCGGACCGCTTATCGCCCTGGTGCTCGCATGCGCATTCTTTATTTGGCAAAGCGACCGCTTTCTGTCCGCGCAAAACCTTTCGTTGATTTTGCAACAAACGATGGTCGTCGCTGTGATCGCGATCGGCCAGACACTGATCGTACTGACCGGCGGCATCGACCTGTCGTGCGGGATGGTGATGGCGTTCGGCTCGATCGTAATGACTAAATTCGCCGTGGTACTCGGCGTACCGCCGCTACTCGCGATTGTGTGCGGGATCGGTGCGAGCGCACTGTTCGGTCTTCTGAATGGTGCACTGATCACGCGAATCAAGCTGCCGTCGTTTATCGTTACGCTCGGCACGCTGAATATTGCGTTTGCGCTGACGCAGATCTACTCGAACGCGGAGAGCGTATCGAACTTGCCCGACGCGATCATGTTCCTCGGCAGCACGTTCCGGCTCGGCCCCGCGGAAGTGACATACGGCACCGTGTTGACGCTGCTGATGTACCTCGCGACATGGTTCGTCCTGCGCGATACCGTGCCGGGCCGCCATCTGTACGCGCTTGGCAATAACGCCGAAGCGGCGCGCCTGATGGGTCTTTCGTCGCAGAAGATCCTGCTGACGGTCTACACACTTGCGGGCGCGATCTACGGCGTCGCCGCACTGCTTGCGGTATCGCGCACCGGCGTCGGCGATCCGCAGGCCGGCCAGACCGAAAACCTCGACAGCATTACCGCGGTCGTGCTCGGCGGCACGAGTCTGTTCGGCGGACGCGGTTCGATCGCGGGCACGCTGCTCGGCGCGCTGATCGTCGGTGTGTTCCGCAACGGCTTGACGCTGATCGGCGTGTCGTCCGTCTATCAGGTGCTCATTACCGGCATCCTTGTGATTCTCGCAGTCACCGCCGACAAGCTGTCGCGACGCGGCGTGCGCTGAACGCTCGACGCTCGACGCTCGACGCTCGACGCTCGACGCAGAAGCATCACCATCTTTCGCACCGCATTCAAGCATGGAGCCCGTCATGTCGACGACATCCGTTCCCTCTTCCGCCGCTTCCGCGGTTACCCCCGTGCTCGAAGCCCGCGGCATCGTCAAGCGCTACGGCCAGGTCACCGCGCTCGACGGCTGCGATTTCGAAGTGCTGCCAGGCGAAATCATGGCCGTGATCGGCGACAACGGCGCCGGCAAATCGTCGCTGATCAAGGCGCTGTCCGGCGCCACCGTACCCGACGAAGGCGAAATCCGTCTCGACGGCAAGCCCGTTCGCTTCCGCAGTCCGCTCGATGCGCGCGAACAGGGCATCGAAACCGTCTATCAGGACCTCGCCGTCGCACCTGCGATGAGTATCGCGGAAAACCTGTTTCTCGCGCGCGAGTTGCTCAAACCAGGCTGGCGCGGTTCGCTATTGAAGATGATCGACAAGCGCCGCATGCTCGAAGAAGCGACCGCGCATATGAAAGACCTGCAAATCGGCATCCGTTCGATGCGGCAGGCCGTCGAAACGCTATCGGGCGGCCAGCGCCAGGGCGTGGCCGTCGCGCGCAGCGCGGCATTTGCGCGGCATGTCGTGATTCTCGACGAACCGACCGCCGCACTCGGCGTGAAGGAAGGCAACATGGTGCTCGAACTGATTCGCCGCGTGCGCGATCGCGGGCTGCCCGTTATTCTGATCAGCCACAACATGCCGCACGTGTTCGAGATCGCGGATCGCATCCATATCCAGCGTCTCGGTCGGCGCGCGGCGCTCGTCAATCGCAAGGACGTCCATATGTCCGAAGCTGTGGCGATCATGACCGGCGCAAAGGAAGCGGATGTGAAGGCGATCGCGTGATGACGCGACGTTCGCCATGCATGCGAAGGCCATAACAACTCATTGCGGCTGAAGCCGAGGAACACCATGGATACCGGCATCCGCTCGCCGCTCAAACGCACGGTCGGCTCGAACCAGGTCGGCATGCGCCAGTTCAACGAACGTATCGTGCTGCAAGCGATCCGCCTGCATGGGCCGCTGCCGAAAGCCGACGTCGGCCGGCTCACGCGGCTGTCGATGCAATCGGTCTCGATGATCGTCGACCGGCTGATCGACGACGGCCTGCTCGTCAAGCAGGCGCGCGTGCGCGGCCGCATCGGTCAGCCATCCGTGCCGATTGCGCTGCGGCCCGACGGTGCGTACACGATTGGCGTCAAGGTCGGGCGGCGCAGCCTCGACGTGCTCGCGATGGATTTCCTCGGCCGCGTATGCTGTCGGGAAGTTCTCGAGTATGCCTATCCCGATCCTCGCACGCTTTTCCCCGCGCTCGAAAACAGGCTTGCGCGCGTGAACGATGCATTGGGCGCGGCAAGAAAACGCAAGATAGTCGGCGTCGGCGTAGCGGCTCCGCTGTGGCTGGGAGGCTGGCGCGAGTTTCTGGGCGCACCGCGCGACGCGCTCGATGCGTGGAGCGACATCGATATCCGCACGCGCATCGCGACCATGACCGGCTTGCCGGTCGAGTTTGCCAAAGACACCACCGCCGCCTGCGCGGCCGAACTCGTGATGGGCCAGGGACGCGGCATCCATCATTTTCTGTATCTGTTCGTCGGCACGTTTATCGGCGGCGGCCTCGTCATCGACGGGCGCTTGCATGGCGGCCCGCATGACAACGCGGGCGCGGTCGGTTCGATTCCGCTTGCGGGCCGTGTGCGCGGCCCCGCACGGCAGTTGTTGCACGCAGCATCGGGCTTCGTGCTCGAGCGGCTGTTTACCGAGGCCGGCGCGCCGGCCGCCGCCGCGCACGATGAACGCGCATTATCGGCAGACCTGTGGCGGTTGACCGACCAGTGGCTCGACACCGCATGCCCCGCCATCGCAAGCGCCCTGACCAATGCGGCGGCGCTGCTCGATCTGGAAGCCGTAGTGATAGACGGCGAGCTCGACCGTCAGTTGTTGCGTGAAATCATTCGGCGTACCGAGCGTGTGCTCGATCGCTACGAATGGGAGGGTATGGTCCGACCGCAATTGCTCGAAGGTACGATCGGATCCGATGCTCGCGCGATGGGCGGCGCGATTCTGCCGCTCTATGCGCACTTCGCGCCCGTGCACGAGCTGTTTCTGAAGCCCGCGACGGAAGTCGGTCTCTAGCTATCTCGCCGCGGGCTGCCCGCTCGCCGCCGCGACGCGCCTCGCCGCCCGCTCCGGCGGCGTGTCGAGCAGCGGCTGCAGCGCGGCCCCCATCGATTTCAGCAACTGCACGGACAACGCGCTCGTAAAATCGAAGCGGCTCGCGTACGGCTCATGCACGACGGCGGTCATGGTGCCGAAGTACCGGTCGCCGAGTTCGAACACGAAAGTTGCCGTGCGATTGACTTTGCGCGACTCGATCAGGCGCCCGCCCTTCGCATAGACATTGAAGCGCTGGTCGCCCGTGCCGGTTTTGCCCGATACGGCCAGCACCTGGCCATTCGGGAAGCGGATGCCGTCCGCCAGACGACGCGCGGTGCCGCCCGCAACGACGTCGTGCACGAGCGATTGCACGACACGCGCGATATCGGGCGACAGCACCTGCTCGGGCTGCGCTTGCGCGCGCGTGAAGCGCGTTTCATACGGCGTGCCCTTCGCAAATTCGAGGTCCGTAATACTATGCGTCGGCACCTGTTTGCCGCCGTTCGAAATGATGCCGATCAAGTCGGAGGCCAAGCGGTCTTAGGAAGACAAAACATTCTACCAACTCCTTGGCTCACAGAACGACATGGCTACGATCCGACTTAGCACGCGCCACGACTTGCCGATCTCATCATAGGCACGCTGTTCGACCATGCGTTTGATGCGGCGATCCTGGGTTGCGTGATAGCGCGTCTTGAAGAGCCATTTGTAGGCATCCGCGCGCGCATCGCGGCTCGCTTCCTGCACTTCGTTCAGGCTTGCCTCAGGGTGCGTGCGCAGATAGTTGACGGTCCACAGTTCGAGCGGATGCACGCTCGAAATATAGCCACGGTCATTCAGATTGAACTTGTCGATGCCGTACTTCGTATAGAGCTTTGCGAGATCTTCGTTGTCGAGAATGACGGCGGCCGGCGTGCCCTTCAGCGCGGCGCGCATCTGCGCATTGAACCATTCCTGCGAGCCATCGGGCGCGACGCTGCGCAGCACGGTCGCGACCTTCGGCGGCGATTTGCGCACTGTGCGCAGCAATGCGGCGAGTGCCGCATCGGGTGTCTTGCCGTGATACTTCGTGTAGAAGCGGTTCATATAGACGCGGCTTTCCTGGTCGGCGAAGCGCGTCAGATACATCTTGCGCGTCGCCGGATCGTCGAGCCATTGCGTGCTCGGTCCCGACGTCTGAATCATTTCGTAGTGGACGATATCGCGCATCATCCGCACGAAAACCAGATTCACCGAATGCTGGAAGGCGCGATGCACGGTCAGAATGCGGCCGTTATCGCTCGATTCGAAATTGCTGAACACCTGGCCGCCGCCGCCCGTGTAGAACATCTCGCCGGCGCTCGCCGAATACTTGCGCTCGGTCGCCGCATCGAGCATCGCGGGCAGCGAATGGTCCTTCGTATGCAGCAGATAATCGATCGACCAGCGCGTCAAACCATCGGACGGGTCGGCCTTGACTGCGCGCAATTCGTCGTTGCTCATCGAGGCATAGCGACCGTGCAGTTCCTCGACGATCTGTAGATATGTGACGATCGTGCGCAGTTTCGCCGTCGAACCAAGGTTCAAACGCGCGCCCTGGTTGATGTCGAACGGCTGGTCGACGCTATCTGTCTGCACGCGCATCAGGTTCTGGCCGCCGTGCTTTTCGAATAGCGTGAAGCTATATGAAATTTTCGACGGATCGTCCTGCGGGCGCAGCATGTCCTTGCCGTAAAGTCCGGCAGCGCGCGCGCCGTCTTTGGTCGCGGCAGCGGCCAGCCGGTCGCTGACCGCCTGCTGCACTTCGTTGTCGAGCGTCGCGGTGGCGCTCAGGTCGAGACGGTCGAGATCGTACAGGTTGTTCACGCCCAACGCCGTCATCAGATGCGAGCGCAGCGACGTCACCGCCTTGCGCGATACGAACGATTCGGTCGCCGCTGGCAACGACGCACGATGCAATTCGACCGGCGCGGACAGCGCCGCATCGCGCAACGCCGTCGAAATCGCGCCGCCGCTCGCAAGCAGCCGCAGATAGCTGTCGGTGAGCGTTGCGAGATCCGCATTCCTGCGCAACAGGAAATGCGAAGGCCCACGCTGCGCGATCATCAGCGACAGCACCTGGCGGAATGCCAGGCCTTGCGCAGCCAGGTTCTCCTCAGTCGTCGGCGCCGCGAGAATGCGGTTCACCTCGTCGAAATCACGGCCATACCACGCAGCAAGCCCGTCGCCGATCCCGTTGATTTCGCCAATGCCCGGCTGCGCCGCGAGCGGCACCGAATTCAGATAGCGCACGACGATTTCCTGACGCGCTTCCATTGTGCGCGGACCGTCGAGGTACGCGCGCACCGAGGCCGATGCGATTTGCCGCAGCTTTTCCTGCGGCGTCGCGGTACGGCCGCCTGGCGAGTGGCGAAATTTTTCGATCTGCGTCGCGAGCGTGCTGCCACCCGGCTGCGGCTGGTTATGATTGAAAAAGCGCAGCCCCTGGTCGGCGAGTGCGCGGCCGAAGCGCGTCCAGTCAATAGCCGGGTTGCGATTGGGTTGATCTGCATCAAGCAGATGACGATCCTCGATAAACAGCAACGCGTTCACGACAAGCGGCGGAATCGCGTCAAAGCCGCCATAAATCCGTTTCGGATAATCGTCGCCGAACAGTTCGATGCCGGTCGAATCGTAAAGGCGCAAGCCGGCCTGATCCTTCTCTTCGAACGGGATGAAAAGACCGTTGTCGGCCAGCGAAAGCATGCGATCCGAATCGCGCGCCTGAGAGGCGATGGTGAAGCCGCGTTCACGCAGGCGCCGTTCGATAGACGGCAGAAGCGAGTATCCGAGCCGGATATCGTAAGGCCCGTCCTTCGGAAAACGGATATTGTCGCTCGGGCCGGTCGCAACGGTGAAACCGACTTCGCTGGTGAGTTCGGACAGATACCGGGCCTGCAGCCGCGAGGTATCCATTTCGATCTGCACGACGCGCACACCGGCCGCGACCGCCACCAGAAACGCTAGAAAAATACCCCACTTCAGCCACTTCCAGATGGATGCGGTGCCGGAGGTACGCAGCGGCGGAACGCGAAGCAGAGGCCGATTCATGGTGGCGTCTCCTTGCAGATGCCAAACCACAAAAAATGCGACTCGTATCAGTCTAGCGCGTAACCGAGGTTTGCGAATGACCATCGCGCAAACAGATGCCTGCAATGAGTACGCCACGCAACACTCGCGGCGCCGGCGCCAGCCGGAATTCCGCGCGGCACGGGCTTTTCCGGCTTGGCGCGTGCGTGGCAGTCCGTAGCAGCCGCGCACTTCCCCTATGGAAAGCCCGATAGGAGCGGCGCGGAAATTTCAGTACCATAGCCGCCCATTTCAAGCGGAACCGCTTATGCAAAGCTTTTACGAAGCGACCGTAAGCCGGCCTGAACGCCCGCGTCTGACCGGCCGGCAAAGCGCTCGCGTATGCATCGCCGGCGGCGGCCTGGCCGGCCTGTCGACTGCGCTCGGGCTCGCCGAGCGTGGTGTGCGCGACGTCGTCGTGCTCGAAGCGGAGCAGGTCGGGTTCGGCGCATCGGGGCGCAACGGCGGTTTCGTGTTCGGCGGCTATAGCCTCGACTGTGCGGAGCTGCTGCGAATTCTTGGGCCGTCACGCGCTCGCGAGCTGTATGCGCTGACCACCGATGCAGTCGACCTGATGCGCGAGCGCATTCGTCGTTATCGTATCGACTGCGATGCCATCGATGCGGGCGTGATTCTCGCGAACTGGTTCGACGAGCCGGCGCGGCTCGATACGCAACGGCGCTTGATGAAGGAATCGTTCGGCGTCGACTGGGAACCGCTCGACCGGCGCGATCTCTCGGCAAAGCTCAAAACCTCGCGTTATCACGGCGGTCTTTTCGAGCGTCATGCGTTTCACTTTCATCCTTTGAAATATGTCGCCGGCATCGCTGCCGCTGCAAGCGATACCGGCGTACGCATTTACGAGCACTCGCCCGTGCTTGCGCTTCGCGCACAACGCAATGGGTTTGTCGTCGAGACCGCGCACGGCGCGGTCGACGCGGAGCATGTCGTGATGGCGGGCGGCGGCTATGCGCGCAACGTCTATCGGCGCGTCGAACGTGCGGTCCTTCCGATCGCCACCTACGTGATCGCGACCGAACCGCTCGGCGAGCGACTGAGAGACGCGATCGACTGCGCGTCGGCCGTCTATGACACGCGCTTCGCATTCGACTACTATCGGCCGCTGCCCGATACCCGTATTTTGTGGGGTGGCCGGATTTCGATCGTCGAACGCACGCCGCAGGCAATTGCGCGGCTGTTACGCAATGATCTGCTGAAGGTCTACCCGCAATTGCATGATGTACACGTCGACTACGCATGGGGCGGCCTCATGAGCTATGCGCGGCACAAGATGCCGCAGATCGGCCAAAGCGCGGATGGCATCTGGTACGCGGTCGGCTTCGGCGGTCATGGAATGGCGCCGACTACCGTTTGCGGCGAGCTGCTCGCATCGGCGATCAGCGGTGAAAGGGCTGTGCCCGACGCGTTTGCGGAGTTCGGGCTAACGCACACGTTCGGCGCATTCGGTCTTGCAGCCGCGCAGTTGACTTACTCCGCCATGCAAACACGCGATGCGCTTTCTGCGAAGTTTCCCGCCCGGTCGGCTACGCGACTCGACGCAAAGCGGCGCACGTCATCACGCTAAGCGATCCGAAGCAAAAAATGCGACCGGCGGAGCGGCAAATCGCGTACTTGCCGGCTTTCGCGTCACCCGCGTCACGGTCCGCCGATCGAACCGCCGAACGGCCCGCCGGCTGGGCACGTCCCTTGCGTCGTTATAATCTGCTGTTGCGTGAATACGATTCGCCGTTTTGATATCAAGGAGCGTCATGAGGAATTCGTTCAAAGCATCGTTATACACCGCCACCCTGCTCGTTCCTGTCGCGCTTGGCGCGTGCGCGCAGTTTCAGCGCAATCCCGACGCGGGCGATCCGGAAAACGACCAGATCACGAATCGCCCGGTTGCCGACGTCGTTCAATGCCTCGAACAGGAAGCGAAAAAACACGATACGAAGGTCACCACGTCTCCGATTCCTCAAGGCACGATGCTCGATTTCGGCGAATCGAATATCGTCAAGGTCCGCACCGACAACGGCGGCACCACCTACCGCTATTACGCCGGCAAGCGTCACCTGTCGAACATGTGGATCGAGGCGGCCAGCAAGACGTGCGCGCCGTAACGTCCACGCGACGTAAGCGTAAGCAAACAGCAATCGAGTCGACATGCGAACATCGCATCGCGAATGCGAACGTACGGGGGAGCGTGTGACGGGCTGTCGCATCCTTGTCTTAAGTGTCGTTTAAGTTTGGCTCATCAAGATGCGATGCACTCGAATCGAACCGTGATCCGTATGAGGTGCCCGATGCACAACAATGAAGATAACAACGAGCGTGACACTCAGAAGACCCTGTCGGTTTCGTCCACGCCGGTAGCCGCAAAGCGGCCTACGATGTTGCGGCGGCTGCTGAGCCACCACGAGCTCGCCACGCTGCTATTGCTGCTGCACGCGCCTGTCGATGCGCATGCGAAACCCGAAATTCCGATGCTCCAGGAAGCAGGCCTCGTTGAAAGCATTGCATCGTCCGATGCCGGTGCACCGCGCATTCGTCTGACCGATGAAGGCAACGCTATTCTGCGCGGTCTGGGCCTCGGCGTCCGATAACGTCCCTGTCATCAGGCTTGCCACACCGCATAGCCTGCCTCGCGTAACCCGATCGCAAGTTCCACTTCCATGTCGCGCGCTCCGTCGTACGGCATCGGGTTGTAAAAGTCATACAGTTCCGGCATGAGCCGCAAACCGTAATCGCGCACATAGCGATTCGCCTGAATGTCCGCCTTGTGCCTGTCGAAGCGCAGGTCCGGGTCGAGTCCGGTCATCCCCACATACACGCATGGCTTGGCGAAGCGATAGTCGGGATTCGCGCGCCTGAAGCGTGCTTCGTTCCATACGGCGTCGTCGAGTGCGACGACGTACACGTTGTAGCGCAGCAAAGCGCCCCGCTTTTTCATTTCCGTTCGCGATGCGCACTGTTTGCTGCGCGGCCTGCCACGTGGACTGTCATGCGGCCGCGCGCGGGCGTCCGCTGCCGAGCAGCAGTAATCGGTATTCGGTCGGCGTGACGCCGACGGTCGCCTTGAATTGCCGCGTAAATGCACTGTGATCGGTATAGCCGCACAGCGCGGCGACGTCGGTTACCTTGTCGTGCGAGACGAGCAGCGCGGTCGCCGCATCGAGGCGCGTTTTCAGCAGCACCTGGCGCGGCGTTAGATGGAACACCTTGTGAAAATAGCGTTCGAGTTGCGCGACCGACATATCCGCCATCGACGCAAGCTGCTTCAGGTTCAACGGCTGCACAAAATTTTGCTGGATGTACTGGACGACGATCGCAAGACGGCTGTACGCGGGGTGGCTGCTCTCGTCGGCCTTCAGATCGCGCGACGTGCCCGCGAGGCCGACGATGCGCCCCGCTGCATCGCGCAGCGGCTGCTTGCAGGTCAGACACCAGCCGGGCTGGCGGCCCGGATACAGATGCAATTCGAGCTGATCGAGCATCTGGTTGCCCACATGAATCACCGCCTGGTCCTGCGCGGTATAGATGCGGCCGAAGCGGCTCGGGAATACCTGTTCGGCGGTCTTGCCGAGCAGCGCCTCCTTCTCCTTATATCCGCAGCGCGATGCCAGCGTGCGGTTGACGAGCGCGTAGCGCGCTTCGGCATCCTTCACGAAGAACACGGTGTCCGGCATGGCGTCGAAAACCGGCGCGAGCATGGTGAAGTGCGCGAGCATTGCGGCGAGCGGCGGCGACCCTGCACGTTGGTCAGGCGTCCCACGGGGGCCTCCCTCAGCCATTCCATAGGAACTTCCTGAGGTCACCCCATAGGGACTTCCTTCGGGCGCTTCCAGCGGACGAGCCAGCGTGGTCATTGTTTGCGGATTCCAGGTTCGCTGAGCGGTGCGGTGCGTAGGCCGGGCAGGAGGTTCACTGAGGGCATCTCACAGAGACTTCCTGCGGGCGCCCAAACGCACTTCCTGCGATCGTGCGAACGATTATAGGGCCGTGCGGCGCAGTACAAAATTCGGGACGCCCCGAGTACGCGCGACGTCCTTGCTCTTTACTTCGCGTCCGGCGTCGTGTCGCGCACGGCTTCGAGCAACGTGCCAATCCGCGCGGGACTAAACGGCGGCCGCACCTGAGCGGTGTTCCAGCCGAAATAGAGTTCGGCCGCGCATCCGCAGATGCGCCCCTGGCAAGGTCCCATCCCGCAGCGAGTTTGCAGCTTTGCATCGCGCCAGTTCGTATGCTCGCGCACCTGCGCGCAGGTCACATCTTCGCATCGGCAAAACAACGTGTCGTCCGATGGCAGCGCGCGCGCCGCTTCGCGAGGCGCAAACGCCGTCTCGACGCGCCGTGCGAAGCGCCGCCACCGATCGCGCTGCGTCTGGAGCCGCGCAGCTTCGCGCTGTGCGTCGACGGCTTGCAGCCCTGCGATTTCTCCTTCGACGCTCGCGAGTTCCATGCCGCCGACGCCGGTGCACTCGCCTGCGGCAAACACATGCGCGAGCGACGTGCGCTGCGCGTCGTCGACGATAAGCGCACTGCCCGCCGCCGGATCGCGATGGACTGCGCAACCAAGCGACTCGCCGACCGTGACGTTCGGCACCAGCCCATAGCCGCACGCGATGCGCGCACAGTCGAGCACGAGATGGCCATCGCGGCCCTGGCGAATTCGGACCTGCTCGACGCGGCCATCGCCGATCGCTTCGCGCACCACGCTTCCGGTCAAATAGCGCAGCCCCGCAAAACCGTGCGTAAGCCGCGCTGCCTGCCACAGTTTCGACGGCGTCGCGAAAAGTCCGACGCCGAAGCGCGCAACCGCCGTCCACGGCGCCTGCTCAATCACTGCAAGCACATTGGCGCCCGCTTGCCGCGCGGTGGCGAGCGACGCAATCAGCAGCGGCCCGCTGCCGGCTATCACGATCCGCTCGCCGCGCACGGGTACGCCGCCTTTGATCAGCGCCTGCAATCCTCCCGCGCCGGTCACGCCGGGCAACGTCCACCCTTTGAACGGCAGCAACCGCTCGCGCGCACCGGTCGCAAGAATCAGCCGCTCACAGCCGAGTTCAAGCAAGCCATGCTGCGCCGATTCGACGAGCAGACTGCGATCGTCGAGCGGCGCGACGACGCGCGCTGAAGAGAAAACGTCGACGTTTCCGGCACGCAGCAACGCGTCGAGACGTTCGTTCAATGCCGGCGCCGGTGGATACGCGGGGCCGTGGCGCCAGACCTGGCCGCCGGTACGCGGGTTATCGTCAAGTACGGCGATGCGCGCGTGCGCCTGCTTCTGCGCAGCGGCGCGTGCGGCGCTCAGGCCTGCGGGGCCCGCACCGACGATAACGACGTCGTAGTGCCGGCGGTTCATGTCGTCCCCGCGTCCCGGCTTGAGCCAGCGGTTTCGATCGTCTGCCCGTCGCGGCATAGCGTCTGGCACGCGAGCCTATGCGCGCAACCATCGATCGTTACGCGGCATTCCTGGCACACGCCCATGCCGCACAGCGCCGTGCGCGGCATGCCGGTTACCGAGGTTCGTGTACCCGCGATGCCAGCATGTGTCGCAAGCGCAGCCGCTACGGTAGCGCCCGCCGGCATCTCGAGAACATGCCCGTCGACGGTTACACGCACGCGCGCGTCAGCCTGGTTTGCGTCACGCATGGCTAACCCCGTGCATGAAGCGCGCCGGCAGGTAAGGATCGGTAGCGATCGTGGCCGCACCGCCGGTGATTTGCGCGGCAAGCAATTGTGCAGTGGCAAGCGATGTAGTGACGCCGAGTCCTTCATGGCCGACCGCCAGCCAGACGCCCGCGTTCGAATCGCCGGCGATGGTCTCGCCGGCCGCCGATACGCCGTACCGCCCGATCAGCGGCAAGCCGTCGGGTGTCGCCGCTCGAAAGCCGGTCCACGCGCGAATCGCATTCAGATCAGGCAATTGAGGCAAATAACGCGCTGCACGCTGCAGCATCTGCGCAAGGACCGGCATTTCGACCGCGGGGTCCGTCGTATCGAGCTGCCTCGACGAGCCGATCAGCAATTGCCCTGTTGGCCGCGGCTGCGCGTTGAATGCAACCGATGTGCCCGTCGCATGATGTGCGCTCCTGATATAGCCGAGTTCGAGCAGTTCATGCCGGATCAGTCCGGGGTAACGGTCGGTGATCAGCAGATGACCTTTTTTTGGTTGCAGAGGCAACGATCGCACGAGTTCCGTCGCACCGATGCCGTTCGCCACGATCACATGAGAGGCCTCGATGCCCCCCCCATTCGCAAGCCTCACCGAATGCGCGTCGACTGCAACGACTCGTGTTCCGGGCCGCACGTCGATGCGCGCGGCGGCTGGGGACATTTTCAACAGCCATTGCGCGACCGACGGCGCATAGACGATGCTGTCCTGCTCGATCAGCAGGCCGCCTGCCATGCCATGCACGAGCGCTGGCTCGCACTCGCGCAATGCGGACGCATCGAGCATCTGCGACGACACGCCCTGCGCGGCAAACGCGTCGTGCATGGCTCGCGCCGCTCGCCATTCTTCGTCATCCTCTGCGACCCAGAGCGTCCCGCAACGCGAGAACGCATCGCGTTCGCGCAGTTGCGGGGCCAATTCGAGCCACAGATCGCGCGAGTAACGGCTCAGTGCGAATTCGGCCGGCGAGTCGTGCATCACGACAATGTGCCCCATGCCCGCCGCGGTCGCACCGCCGCCGATCCCGTGCGCGTCGAAGACGACGACGCGCAAGCCGCGCGCAGCCAGTTCCGCCGCGCACGCCGCGCCAACGATGCCCGCGCCGACGATCAGCGCATCCGCTTTCATCTATCGCCTCGCGTATCCGTGGCTGCGCCGATCGCGTGCGCTGGTTGCACGCGCAACGGTTCGTACCACTGCGAGGAATGCTGCGGAACCTGCCGTGGCTGACGTCATCGCGTCGGAATGCCCCATGCAAACGGATCGCGCTCGTCGAAGCACAGGCGGCTCTCCGCCATGACGTGCGCGTGGCCGGTGATGGTCGGCACGATCGCCGCCACGCCGTCGACCGGTTCAGTCTGTGCGTAGCTCGCTTCGAACACGCTGCCGATGATGCTTTCCTGACGCCACACCGCGCCCGGCGCGAGCTTGCCATCGGCGGCGAGACACGCGACCTTCGCACTCGTGCCCGTGCCGCACGGCGAGCGATCGTAGGCATTGCCGGGACACAGCACGAAACTGCGGCTATCGATGCCGGCATGTAAACCAGGGCTAAACAGTTCGATGTGGTCGATATAACCGTCTGCCGCGCCCGTGATGCCGGATGCGCTCAGCGCATCGCGCATGGCCGACGTGAACGTGGTCAGTTCGCCGATGTTCGCGGGCACGAGCGTGCGCCCGTGATCGGCAACGAGGAAAAACCAGTTGCCGCCCCACGCGATATCGCCTGCGAACACGCCGTAGCCCGGCACGTCGACGCTTACATCGCGACGGTAGCGATACGACGGCACATTACGCACCGATACGCTCAAATCGTCATTGAGCGTCGCCTCGACGATGCCGACCGGCGTCTCGATCCTGTGCCGCCCCGGGCCGATGCGGCCCATATGCGCGAGCGACACGACAAGTCCTATCGTGCCGTGGCCGCACATGCCGAGGTAGCCGACGTTGTTGAAAAAGATCACGCCGGCCGCGCATTCCGGATCGTGCGGCTCGCACAGCAGCGCACCGACGACGACGTCCGAACCGCGCGGTTCGGTCACGATGCCGGCTCGCCAGTCGTCGAAACGCGTGCGGAAAACGTGAAGGCGCCCGGCAAGCGTGCCGCCGCCGAGGTCGGGGCCGCCGGACACGACGAGCCGCGTGGGCTCGCCGCCGGTGTGCGAATCAATGACGTTCAGGGTTTTCATGGCCGACATGTTAGAAACGCGGCGCGCGCGAGTCTTGACCTGGCTGCGCGCCGTTTATGACGATTTCAGCATAGCTCCTGTTGCGCCGCGCCATTGTGGCGAATGCGGCGAAGACACTCCTGTAGTCGCCCATTGCGCGTGCGCCGCGCACTTCGCGTGTCGCTGCTTCGATCCGCATCGTGACTTTGCCGCCAAAGCATATCGTCACGCGCCTGGTGACAGCCGCAATTGCTCCATCGCCCTTTCGACAAAGGTTCAGGATGCCTATTTTCCGCGCTCGCCACTATGCTGAAATCGTCACGCAGCACGCGCGAATCACGCAAGACGACCGATTTTGATGTGCTTACACTGCGATCGATTCATCAACATCAGGAGAGCTGTCGTGGCGCATATCTGGGAAGGCGTAATGCCCGCCGTCACCACCAAATTCAACGCGGATTTCAGCATAGACCGCGGGTGGACGAAGAAAAACATCGAAGCACAGATCGACGCGGGCGTCGACGGCATCATCGTATGCGGTTCGCTCGGCGAGGCGTCGACGCTTTCTCTCGACGAGAAGCTGCAGGTGCTCGACATCGCCGTCGATGCATCGCAAGGCCGCGTACCGGTTCTGCTGACGATCGCCGAAAACAGCACGCTCGACGCATGCCGTCAGGCCGAAGCGGGCGCAAAGCACGGCGCAGCCGGCTATATGGTGCTGCCGGGCCTGCGTTACCTGTCCGACCGTCGCGAAACGATTAATCATTTCCGCATGGTTGCGAACGCAAGCAGTTTGCCGCTGATGATCTACAACAATCCGCTCGCCTACGGCGTCGACATGACGCCGGAGATGTTCGCGGAAGTCGCTGACGAACAGAAAATTGTCGCGATCAAGGAATCGTGCGGCGACGTGCGCCGCGTGACCGATCTGATCAATGCGGTCGGCGACCGTTACGCGATTCTGTGCGGCGTCGATAACCTCGCGCTCGAAGCGATGATGATGGGCGCGCACGGCTGGGTCGCGGGGCTCGTCTGCGCGTTTCCGAAGGAGACGGTCGCGATCTACAGGCTGTTCAAGGCAGGCCGCTTCGAAGAAGCACGCGCCATCTACCGCTGGTTCGCGCCGTTGCTTGCGCTCGATGTATCGGCAAAGCTCGTGCAGAACATCAAGCTTGCCGAAGCGATCGTCGGCCTCGGTACCGAGCCGGTGCGGCCGCCGCGTCTGCCGCTCGCCGGCGACGAGCGCAAGGCCGTCGAAGCGTTGATCCGCCGCTCGATCGAAACTCGCCCGGCACTGCCGAAGCTGTAACCACACGCGTACCGGACCGCGGTGTGCTGCGCGTGCATGCGCGCTGCGCGTACCCGGTTTTGCAACACCACGCTTGTCATCGAAGTTGGTCTACGACGCGCGGGACGCGAGTGCTCCATGCCGCGCCTGCGTTCATTCAAACACGGGGAGTCACAGTGAAGCTCAAGGTATCGCATATCGTGATCGCATCCGCGCTCGCGTGGGCAACGGGCGCGCAGGCAGCGGACGCCGAGGTCGTGAAGATCGGTTTTGCCGCGCCGTTGACCGGCCAGCAATCGAACTACGGCACCGACATGCAAAAAGGCGCGCAACTCGCCATCGACGATTTCAACGCGACACATCCGGTGATCGGCGGCAAGCCGGTTACGTTCTCCCTGACCTCCGAAGACGACCAGGCCGATCCGCGGACCGGCACGACGGTCGCGCAGCGGCTCATCGACGACGGCGTGCACGGCATTGTCGGCCACTTCAACTCGGGCACGAGCATTCCGGCTTCGGACCTGTACAACCGCGCAGGCTTGCCGCAGGTGTCGATGGCGACGTCGCCGGTGTACACCGCACGCGGCTATAAAACCACCTACCGGCTGCTCACGAGCGATTCGCAAGCGGGCAGCATCATGGGCAAGTATGTGGTGAACACGCTCAAATTCAAGCGCATTGCGATCATCGACGACCGCACCGCGTACGGGCAGGGCATCGCCGACGAGTTCGCCGCCGCCGTAACGGCGGCCGGCGGCACGGTCGTCAAGCGCGACTACACGAACGACAAGGCGCTCGATTTCTCTGCGATCCTGACCAATATGAAAGGCCTCGAACCGGATGCGATCTTCTACGGCGGCGGCGACGCGCAGTCGTCGCCGATGATCCGCAAGATGCGCCAACTCGGCATCAAGTCGGCGTTCATCACCGGCGAGATGTCGAAGTCGCCGACGTTCCTGAAGGTCGGAGGCAGCGCGGCGGAAGGTTCGATCGTTTATATGGGCGGGTTGCCGAAAGAGAAGATGCCGGGATTCGCCGGCTTCGAATCGCGCTACAAGGCGCGCTTCCACGAAGATCCGGTGACGTACTCGCCATACTCTTACGACGGCACGATCGCGCTCCTGAGCGCAATGAAAGACGCGAACTCCACCGACCCGAAGGTGTACACGTCGTGGCTCGACAAGGTGAACATCAAGGGCGTGACGTCGAACGACGTCGCGTACGATGCGAAAGGCGATCTCAAAGATGCGCCGGTGACAATCTACAAAGTGGAAAAAGGCAGCTTCGTGCCAATGGACACGATTGGCGGAAAGAGCTGATCCCGGCGGCGGAATAATCGGGCTGATCGATGCAGCGCGCGGCGCCTGCCGCGCGCTTTGCTTTTTCGGCAATCAGGCCGCGGCGGCCGCGGTCGCTTCGGCTGCTGCGTTTTCCTCGCGCACGCAGAGCAGCCGGTAGCCGCTCTTGTACACGGGCTGCAGACGGTAATCGTTGTGCTCTTCGATTTGCAGCAACAGACGCAAACGCGACACGTGGCTATCGATCGTGCGCGTGACCTCGCGGAACTCGCGTCCCCACACCATCGCGAAGATATGGTCGCGCGACAGCACACGGCCCACATTGGAAAAGAACAGCGCGGCAAGACGAAACTGCGTGCCCGAAAGCTGCACCGGCGTGCCGTGCAGCGTGACAATCTGACGGCGCGTATCGAAGTGGTACGGCCCGACGTCGAAATTCGACACGCCGAATCGCTCCGGATAGGTACGCCGCAGCAACGCCGTCACGCGTTCGCGAAATTCCGCGGTACGCACCGGAAACGTCACATAGTCGTCGGCGCCCGCGATCAACGCACGCACGACGCTCTCTTCGGATTGATCGCTCGATGCGAAGATGACCGGCACGCGATCGCCGTTCACCGCGCGCATCGACTTCAGGACGTCGATACCGGACATTCGCACGCCATGCCAATCGAGCACGAGCAGGTCCGCGGTGGATCGCGCGAGCGCTTTGGACATCGTCAGACCATCGTCATAGACCATGCAGCTATGGCCGGCCTGCACAAGGATGCGCTCCAGATGCTTGCTGCGCACCGGATCGCGTTGAAGGATTGCTATACGCATTGTAAAAATTCTCGACTGTTGCCTCGGTGGCGATTCTCTGGGCGCCAAATGCCTGTGCCCATAAGATCAGTCTGAATTTGCGACGTCGCACCGATATTTCGCCCGAGCCGGAAACGTCGCGACAGCGTGTCGACATACCATGGGTTTCATGAAAACCCTATCCGCTTCCTCCTCGTCCCGGCCGTCGCCATCGCCATCGACATCGTCATCGCGTTTGACACCTGCGCTTGCGCGGATCGTTGCGACAGTCAGCGTCGGCTTCGTCGTCACCCAACTCGACGTGACGATCGTCAACGTCGCGCTCGCGCGCATCGGCGTCGACCTTGGCGCAAACGTCACGGCACTGCAATGGATCGTCGACGCGTACACGCTCGCATTCGCGGTGCTGATGCTGTCGGCCGGTGCGCTTGGCGATCGCTTCGGAGCCCGCAGGATATTTGCGGCGGGCATTGCGCTGTTTGCATTCGCATCGCTGCTGTGCGGGCTCGCCGCGAACGGCGCATGGCTCGTCGCCGCGCGTGCATGCCAGGGCGTCGGGGCGGCGGCGATGCTGCCCACTTCGCTCGCTCTGCTCAATCAGTCGTGCGCACATGATCCGAAACTGCGCGCGCGTGCGGTCGGTCTGTGGACCGCCACGGGCTCGATTTCGATCGCGGCGGGTCCGGTGATCGGCGGCGTGCTGATCGACGCATTCGGCTGGCGCAGCATCTTTCTCGTGAATCTGCCGTTGTGCGCGGCGGGCCTCGCGGCGACTTTCGCATGGCTGCCGAAGGGCGCGTCAGTAACGACGACGGCGGCGATAGCGGAGATGACGACGTCCGCCACGCCACCTGCGCCGGCACGCGGAATCGATCCGCTCGGTCAGCTGTTCGCGATCGTGGCGTTGACCGCATTCACAGGCGCCGTGATCGAATGGCGACCGCTCGGGCTCGCACATCCACTCGTTGCAGGCGGTTTCGGCATTGCGCTCGCGGCCGGGTGTGCATTCGTCGCGACCGAACGGCGCATCGCCTCGCCGATGCTACCGCTGTCGCTCTTCGCACGGCGCACGTTCAGCGCCGCGGTGCTGTTCGGCATCTGCGTGAATCTGACCTATTACGGCGTCGTGTTCGTGTTGAGCCTTTTCCTGCAGCGTGTACGCGGCGATACGCCGTTGCAGGCTGGGCTCGCGTTCCTGCCGCTCACCGGCGGGTTTCTGATTTCGAATCTCGTGAGCGGCTCGGTGGTCGGCAAATTCGGCGCGCGCGTGCCGATGCTGGCAGGCGCTCTGATTGCCGCGCTCGGCTATGGGCTTCTGCATCGGGCCGGCGCACAGACACCGCTTTGGGCGCTTCTCGTGCCGTTCCTGCTGATTCCATCCGGCATGGGCCTCGCCGTTCCCGCAATGACGACCGCCGTACTCGCATCAGCCGACGCAGGGCGCGCCGGCACGGCTTCGGCAGTGCTCAATACGGCGCGCCAGGCCGGCGGCGCGGTCGGCGTTGCGGCGTTCGGCGCGCTCGCGAGCGGCGCGCAAGCCGCCCACGTCGTGATCGGCCTGCACGCGGCGACCGCCATTTCGACGGTAGTTCTGCTGATTGCCGCCGTATTTGCGCGCTGTGTGGAACCCTATCCGCACGCACGCGGATAAGGTTTTACAAGCTCACTTCCTGTATTTGCCCGGATTCGAGCGCCTTTTCGATGAGCCCTTCGCTTTGTGCCTTGCGAATCGCATTCGCGACGAGGTCTTCGGGCTCTTCGATCTCGGCCTTGATCGTGCTGATCAAACCGGACGCGTCGAGAATGACGAGCGTTTTGGCCGAATCGGCCTGACTGATAATGACGCGATGCGGTGTCGGCCCTTCGCCGAGGCTCGCGCAAAACTGCATGACCTGGCCACCGATCAAATGGTCGAAAGCTTGAATCATCGCGTGCTCCTTGTCAGCTCAATCTGAGGTTAACCGATACAGTTCAATGACATCGCCAGGAGGCGCCTGGCGCAACCCTGCTACAGGACTACAGGCTCAGCCCGCTACGTGGCGCCCGCGCGCCGTCGATGCTGATACGCCCCGCGCCTGTCACGGTCAACAACAGGAAGCCGCCGGCAATCGCAATGTTCTTCCAGAAATGCACCACCATGTCGCGCTGCAGGGCGGCGTCCGTGACGTTCCAGAAATCATGCCCGAGAATCGCGGTCGCCACCGTGTAGATCGCAAGAATCAAACCGACCGCGCGAATCCGCAGCCCGACGACGAGACAAACCCCGCCGAGCAGTTCGATGGCGACGACAAGCGGCGCCGCGAACGCCACGAAGGGCACGCCCCGCGCCTGCAGGTAACCGACAAAACTTGCGTAACCGAGCGCTTTCATCGCCGCGCCCCAAAGGAACATCACCGCAAGCGCAATACGTGCAATAAAAATCACGCCGGACTCAACGGCACGCGACATGGATCGTCCCCTCCCTTTCGAATATGCAAAAGACCTTGCGAAAAAGCGTCAGTTCCCCGATTGCCGCCGGGCGCCACTGCGTCGATCGATCCTGCGTATGCAGGACGTATGGATCGCTGCAAAAAAGTACGCGAGCCGGGTAAAAAAACGTCTTAAAGCAAGCTTTTAACCCACAAGTCGTGACACGCGTTGTTATAATCCTCTCATAACCCGAACGAAATCTAACGCCGTATCCGGACGTGTCCTCGCGCGTCGCCCAAGGATTTCCATGCTCAAAACTGAACGTCTGCATGTGCTTGCCGATGCGTTAGCAAGGCAAAACGTCATGCGTCTGCGGGACGCGGCGTCACTACTCGGCGTTTCGGAAATGACGGTGCGACGCGATATCGCCGCGAGTCCACGAAAATTCACTTATCTCGGCGGCTATATCGTCAGCGCGAACGACGTGCCCAATAACGTCGGCTACTCGCTCGAAGAAGAAAAGGATCACTTCGCGCAGGCGAAGGCGGAAGCATCGTCGATCGCGTCGCGCCTGATTGCCGGCAACGAAACGATCTTCATCGACTGCGGCACGACGCTCACTACGCTCGCCCGCCTGATTCCGGCGGAAATGAATGTGACAGTCGTTTGTTACTCGCTGAACGTCGCGGAAATTCTGCGGCGCAAGCCGAATGTACGGATGATTCTGCTAGGCGGAGTCTATGTGCCGTCGTCGGATTCGTTTTCCGGCGAAGAAAGCATCGAGGTATTGCGCCGCATGGGCATCAACAAGGCGTTTATTTCGGCGGGTGGTGTCGATGCCGCACGCGGCGTCACGTGCTGGAATTTTCACGAAGTCGCGCTCAAGCAGGCCGCAATGGCGAGCGCAGTCGAAAGCCACCTCGTGGTGGACAGCAGCAAGTTCGGGGTGGTGAAGGCGGTGCGCTTTTCGCAGATCGACGACTTCGATTCGATCATCACCGAAAAGGGACAGGAAGCACGCCGGCGCAGATAAGCGCCGGCGCCTTTGCGCGGCACGCGGCGCTTTACTGCTTTTTGCGCTGCAGCGCGAACAGTGTGCCCGCGATCAGAATGAACGCGCCGATAATCACCTTCTGCCAGGTGCTCGGCACGCCGACCAGGATCAGCACGTTATTGATCAGCGTCACGAGTACGACGCCAAGCAGCGTGCCGACCACCGTACCGGTGCCGCCTGTGATGCGTGCGCCGCCCAGAATCACCGCGGCGATCACATCGAGTTCCGAGCCCACGAGATCGAACGGATTGGCCAGCCGGTTGTTCGACACATGCAGAATGCCCGCGATGCCGGCCAGCATGCCCGTATAGCCGAACACGAACAGGTGAATCGCGCGCAGGTTATAGCCGAGCCGCTCGGCAATCGCAAGACTGCCGCCCATCGCATAGACGCCGCGCCCCATCATCGTGCGATTGAGCAGCCACCACGTCACGACTGCTGCAATCACGAGCGCGAGCACCGAAGCCGGCAACACTGCGCGCAAACCGTCGGCCGTGTGATAGAAGAACAGCGGAATGCGCCCGAAGTGGTCCATGCTGTGCGGGATGTTCATAAAGAACACGGTGCCGACGAAGGTCAGCAGAATCCCGCGATACAGATATTGCGTGCCGATCGTCACGATCAGCGACGGCGCCTTGAGGCGATACACCAGCACGCCGTTAATGAGCCCTAGCAAGACGCCGCCGATTGCGCCCGTCAGCAGGATCAACGCGAACGGCGCGTCGGGCCACCACGCGAAAACGGCTTTAGTGATCGCGTACATGGTCAGCGCGGCGATCGCGGTGAACGACACGTCGATGCCGCCCGACGCGAGCACGACGAGCGTGCCGAGCGCAAACAGCGACACCGTCGTCGCCGAATGCAGCAGGTCGAACAGCGTCGCGAACTGGAAAAAGCGCGGGTTGATCGCGCCGACGATCACGCACGCCACGACGATCAGGGCAAACGTAAACCATTCCGGCTGACGCGCAAGACGCGTGCGCCAGCTGGGCGGCTTGACCTCGGGTGCGATTTTGACGACGTTGGGAGTGGCCATGGTCCGGTTCACGCTCGATGACATCGTTGACTTCCTTTAAGCTCTAAAACTTCGAAGCACTGTGCTGTACACGCTATCCGCTGCTGTCGAGTACTCAAGCCGCTTCCGACAGCAACGCGTGATACAGGTCCGCTTCGTCCAGCCGGTCCGCGCGATACTCGTTCGCGACGCGACCTTTCTTCATCATCAGAATACGGTCGCAGTTCTGCAGCAGTTCGGGCAAGTCGTCGCTGATCAGGATAATGCCGATGCCCCGCTGCGAAAGCCGCTGCATGATGCGATAGATGATGTCCTTCGAACCGACGTCGACGCCGACAGTCGGCCCATGCAGGATCAGCACGCGCGGGTCGATGGCGAGCCAGCGGCCGATCAGCACGCGCTGCTGGTTGCCGCCCGACAGCGATTGCACGGGCTTGTCGACATCGGGTGTGGCGATCTGCAGTTCTTTCACGGTTTCGACCGCGAGCGCCTGAGCGCGGGCGCGGTCCATCTGGCCAAAGCGATCGCGCAAGCCCGAGATCATCGCGGTAATCACGTTGTCGCGAATCGGCTTGTCGAGAAAGAGGCCTTCGTTGAGACGATCTTCGGGCACATAGCCGATGCGGTGCTCTTTCGCGTCGGAAGGCGTGCGCACGGTAATCGCGGTGCCGTCGAGCGCGAGTTCGCCGCTCTCGGCCGGCGCGACGCCGGCCAGTGCCCGCGCCAGTTCGTTGCGGCCCGAATCGAGCAGTCCGGTCACGCCGAGAATTTCGCCGCGATGCAAGGTGAACGACACGTCGCTGAACTGCCCCGCGCGCGTCAGATGCCTGACGTCGAGCACCACCTCGCCGCCGACGCCCGCCCCGCCTTCGCGGTAACGCTCGTTCGACAGTTGCCGGCCCGTCATCAGTTCGCTGATTTGCGCCTTGGTGAATTGCTCGATCGGGCCTTGCGCCATCTTCTGCCCGTCGCGCAGCACGATCACTTCGCCGCCGATCGCATAGCATTCGTCGAGCTTGTGGCTCACAAACAGCACGGTCACGCCTTGCGCGCGCAGATTGGCAAGCACGGCGATCAGGTTATCGACTTCCTTTTGCGTGAGCGACGTGGTCGGTTCGTCCATGATCACGAACTTCGCCTCGCTCGCAATCGCACGCGCGATCGCGACGAGCTGGCGCGTCGCCAGCGGCAACTGCTCGATCAGCGTCGCCTGGAATTCCGGGTCGCCGGGCAGGCCCACGGCATGCAACGCACGCCTGGCCGTTTCCGCGAGCGCCTTGCGATCGAACGTGCGCGCGAGGCGCCCGTTGTGCTCGGCCAGCTCCGTTGTGAGCGCAACGTTCTCCGCAACGCTCATGTTCGGCAACAGCGACAGATCCTGATACACGGTCTCGATGCCGGCCGCGAGCGACTCGAGCGCCGACAGGCGCGCATGATGCACGCCCTCGATCACGAGTTCGCCTTCGTCGGGCGGCTGTGCGCCCGAGATGATCTTGATCAGCGTGCTCTTGCCGCAGCCGTTTTCGCCGAGCAGGTGATAGATCTGCCCGCGCTGGAACGACAGGCTCACGCCGCGCAGCGCATGCACGCCGGTAAAGCGCTTGTGCACGCCGACCACTTCGAGAAACGGTATCGATGAAACGGGTGAGTTCATGATGCGAAGCCGTAGTCTTCAAACGCGCATCCACGCCGGGACGCAACACACTGCACGCTTTCGTACTGCATGACGTGGCGCGGATGCGCGGTAACACAAAGGTCAAAGCAAACGTCAAAACAAAGGTCAAAAGCAGGGGTCAGGTCAGGCTTCGAAGGCGGCAACCGAACTGCTTCGACATACCGCCCCATCCTGCCTAGAACGAGTACTGCTTGTAATTCGATTTGTCGACGCTGACCCAGCCCTGACCGCGAACGATAATGCCCTTACCCGGCCCTTTCGACACCGTCACCTTCTCGTAGCCCGGCAGGCCGAGGTTCGCGCCGTTCTCGACCGTCTTGCCGTCGAGCAGCATCTTCGCAATCTTGTTCATCGCGAGGCCCGCGAGCTTCGGATCCCAGAAGGCGATGCCGTTGATCGCGCCGCTTTCGAGGAACTTGCCCGCTTCGGTCGGCAGGCCCGTGCCATAGACGCAAATCTTGCCCTGCAAGCCCGACTCTTCGACCGCACGCCCAATACCGATCACGTCGAGCGACGACGAACCCTGGAAGCCCTTCAGGTCCGGATGCTTGCGCAGCACTTCCTTGGCCACTTCATAGGCGCGCTCGCCGTCGTTATTCGTCTCGAGGTTCTTCTCGACAAGCTGCATCTTCGGATACTTCTTCGCCGCGTTGTCGATGCCGCCGTTGGCCCACTGCACCTGCGAACGGCTGCCGAGCGAGCCGACCAGCGTCGCCCATTTGCCTTCGTTGTGCATGCACGATGCGAGCCGCTCGTTGAGCGCGGCGCCGTACTCGCTGTTGTCGAACGCTTCGACGTCGACATTCGTGTTCTTCTCATTGTCGGCTTCGTGCGTGACGACCTTGATGCCGCGATCCATCGCTTTCTTCAGCGCGGGTTCCAGCGTCGGCGGATCATACGGAACGACCGCGATCGCGTTCACTTTCTTCGCGATCAGGTCTTCGATGATCTTCAACTGCTGCGCCGCGTCGGCACGCCCCGGCCCCGTCTGGTAGACCGTCACGCCGGGGTTTTCCTTACCGAACTCCTTGACGCCTTCGTCCATCCGGTTGAACCAGCTGATGCCCGTCACCTTGACCACCGTGACAATCGTTTGATTGGTTGCCGCGTACGCGGTGGCCGCGATGCCGGCCGCAAGCGCGCATGCTGTGAGGGCAACGCTGAATCGTACGGATTTCATATTAGTTGTCTCCTGACTTATTCGTTGATGCCCCACGATTGACGAAGACGGACGCCCGAGGCACGTCGCCCGCCCGATTTCCCTGCTATGCGCTAGCCGCGCGCCTCGCGCTTGCCGCCGGTTTGCGGCGGCTTCGCTTCGAGACCGAAAATTGCGCGCACGCGCACGCCGCCCGCGAATGCAAGCGACAGCAGCAGCAAAAAGCCCCACGCGCAATCGCCGAAAAACTGCGAAACGCCGAGCAGATTAAAAAGGCTCGATAGAAACTGCAACACGGTCGCGGCAAAGAAAACGCAGATGATGCGTCCGTAGCCTCCGGCCGGATTCACACCGCCCATCACCGCAATCAGGATTGCGATCAGCAGATACGAATTACCGTAGTCCCATTTCGCGCTCAGCGTGTGCGTCACGCTGACGAGCCCGGCCAGCGACGCGAGCACGCCGCACATCGTGTACGTGATGATCAGCATCCGGTCGCGCGGAATACCCGCATAGAACGCGGCGCGCTGGTTCGTGCCCATCAGATAGAGACGCAGTCCGAACGGCGTGCGTTTGAGCAACCAGCCGAGCAGCACGACGGCCGCCATGAAAATGATGAACTGGATCGGCACCTGGAAAAATGTGCCGTTGCCGATATCGGAGAGCGGTTCGACGTAATCGACGTGCACCGACGCGCCGTTGCTGAGCGCGACGGCGATGCCCGTAAACAGCAGTTGCGTGCCGAGCGTACAGAGAATCGGCGTGAGCTTGAGGCGCGCGATGATGATGCCGTTCAGCAAGCCGCCGAGCAGCCCCGAAACCAGCACGATCACGCAGAACAGCGCCGTAAACAACGCCGGCGAATTGTCGCCGCTCACGAACTTCGGCACGATCAGCGCCGCGATCATGCCCGACAGATTCGCGAGCCCCACGCCGGAAAGATCGATGCCGCCGTTGCCCGATAGCATCGACAGCATGATGCCGAGCGCGAGCAGCGCGATCTCGGGAAGCTGCGCGCCCATCGACTGCAGATTGTCGATGCCGACGAAGTCGCCATGCGAGAGCCCGATCGCCACGAGCACGACCACCAGATTCACGGCGAGCAGAAAATTCAGTTGCCGGTCATGAAACCATTTTGCGAGAAGAGATCCGTTCATTCGCGCTTTCCTTACGACTGACCTGTTTGCCCGCGTTTAGCGTGCCGCCTCGGCCGCGCGGCCGAGCACTTCATCGATTTCCCGGCGCGTCGGCATCGACGGCGCGGTACCGGGACGCGTGACCGAAATACCTGCGAGCGCGCAGCCGAAGCGCATCGCCGCAACCGGATCTTCGCCGCGCGCAAGCGCCGCCGCGAAACCGCCGGTGAAGCCGTCGCCGGCGCCCGCCGTTTCGACGACACGTCCGCAGCGATATGCGGCCACGAATACCGATTGCTGCGCGGAATGCAGCAACGCGCCGACTTCGCCAAGCGTGACGATCACGGTGCCGACGCCCTTTTTCAGCAACACGTCGGCTGCGCGGCGCGCCTCGTCGACGTCATTGACCGGCATGCCGGTCAATGCCGCCGTCTCGGTTTCGTTCGGCGTGATGTAGTCGCACAGCGGGAAGATGTCGTCGTCGAGCGGGAACGCGGGCGCGGGATTGAACACCGTCGTCACGCCGTGCTTGCGCGCGACTTCGAGGCCGCGTTTCGCGGCGGGAATCGGCTGCTCGAGTTGCGTCACGAACACGCGCGCGCTGGCGATGTCGGCTTCGATCGCGTCGACATCGGCGGCGCTCATCGTGCCCGCGGCGCCCGATGCGACGATGATCGCGTTCATTCCCGTCGTGTCGTCGACGAAAATATGCGCAGCGCCCGTCGATGCACCTTCAACCACCGTTGCGCGCGACGTGATGCCTTCGGCTTGCCAGGTTGCCTCGGCGATCTGGCCGAAGGCGTCGTTACCGAGGCGCGTGCAGAACACCACGTCGGCGCCCGCGCGCGCGGCCGCAACGGCCTGATTCGAGCCCTTGCCGCCGGGTCCCATCGCGAAAGCGGAGCCAGCGATCGTTTCGCCGATCAGCGGCATGCGCTCCGCGCGAAACGTCAGATCGGTCACGTAGATGCCGAGGATCACCACACGGCCTTGCACTTGCGACTGCGCGGTCATTTGCCCTGATCCTTCGACTGGTCCCCCGAGGCAGCTTGCTGCGCGGCGTCCGGCGCAAGCTGCACGCCCTTCTTGAATACAAAGCAGCCATACCCGCGCTGTTCGCCGGTCGCGATCACGCAATAAGCGCTGCGGGCGCGCTCGTAAAACGCGAACCGTTCGATCGACCGGAACGCCAGATCGCGGCCTTCGGCCGCGTTCACTTCCGCTTGCGCTTCGCGCTGCACGGCCGGAATCGTGTTCGGCTCGCCGACCACTTCCATGCGCAGCGCCGGATCGTCGACGAAGGTGTCGAGCGGCAGCACCGACAGCACCGCGCGAACCGCGCGCGGCGCGTCGGCGCCGTCGATACGCAGCAGCTTGCCGAGCACCGTTGCGCGCGCAACGGAGTCGGCGGGGAAATTCGCATCGCAAATGACGAGCTCATCGCCATGCCCCATCGCACGCAGCGCATACAGCACGTCGGCATTGAGCAGCGGATCTACATTCTTCAGCACGTTGTCTCCTCCGTTTCGGTTGGCGTGCCGCGTGGGCCGCCCTTCAGGCGCCCACGCGCATCAATCGCCGTACGGGATCCAGATGTTCTTCACCTGCACAGCCTGGCGCAACAGCGCCTGCCCTTCCGTCGAGCGGTCGAACCAGTCGAAGCGGTGCCCGTAATCGACGAACGTTCGCTTCAGGTTGCCGGTTGACGCGCGCTCGACGCGCGTCGATTCGCCCGCATCGCCGAAGCACCAGAGCGCGTCGACGTCGTCGTGTTTCGCAAGCGCGTCGAGCAAACCCGCACGCTCGCCGGTAACGATATTCAGCACGCCCGCGGGCACATCCGATGTTTCCACGACCTGATAAAAATCGGTTGCGGCGAGCGGACACGTCTCGCTCGGCAAGGCGACAACGCGATTGCCCATCGCCAGCGCCGGCGCGACCAGCGACACGAACGCGAGCAGCGGCGCCTCATCCGGGCACGCAATGCCGATCACGCCGAGCGGTTCGTGCATTGCGAGCGCGACGCCGCGCAGCGGCGGCGCATGCACGGCGCCGTCGTATTTGTCGGCCCACGCCGCGTACGTAAAGAGGCGATTGACCGACGCTTCGACTTCATTGCGCGCGGCCGCCTCGCTCGCACCCGTGCGCGCAACCAGTTGCGCGACGAACTCATGCGAGCGCACCGCGAGATTTTCGGCAAGGAAGTACAGCACCTGCGCGCGATTGTGCGCGGTCGTAGCCGACCACTTCTGCGCACCGCGCGCGGCTGCCACCGCATTGCGGATGTCCTTGCGGTTGCCCGCGCCGACTTCACCCGCGAGCGAGCCGTCCGCTGCAAACACGGGCAGCGAATACCCGCTGTCCGGCCGGACCTGCTTGCCGCCGACAAAAAGCTTCGCGGTGCGATCGACGTTGAACGGATCGTCCGACTGCCATGCGACCTCTGCATCGGCGGTCAACGCTTCGCTTGCGACACGCTGCACCGCACGCCGCTGCGGCAGATTAAGCCAAGCGTTCGGCTTCAGGTATTCGTGAATGCCCTCGCGCCCGCCTTCGCGTCCATAGCCCGATTCGCGATAACCGCCGAAGCCGACCGCCGCGTCGAACAGGTTCGTCGCATTGACCCATACCACGTCGGAGGCCAAGCGGTCTTAGGAAGACAAAACATTCTACCAACTCCTTGGCTCACAGAACGACATGGCTAC